>JAAYSC010000003.1 GCA_012524025.1 Clostridiales bacterium
AATCATCTTGCATACACCTCAGTTCGTGTTTTTTCGCAAATTCATTGTACTGATTCTTTGTATGCAAGGGAAGTGGTTCGCGCCATTTCCCTTTATTTTTTGCCAATGATAATTTTACACTAAGAGAAGCGCTTTTCTTGCAATAGCCTATTTGAGGTGATATAATTTATATTCATGATAGTATGGGTGAATTATTGACACAAGGCTGTGATTTCTTGAAAAATAAACCTTACTCTCTTTCGGTGGTAATTACTGCGGTAAATGAAACTAAATCGTTAAAAGACAATGTTGATGTGCTCTTAAAAACTTGTGACAAAAATGATTTGAAAGAAATAATTATTGTCCTATCTAAAAAGGCTTCCGGTGAATGTTTGGAAACCGTTAAAGATATTAAAAACTCTTCTTCAACTGTCCCCCTTGTTTCATTCTTCCAGGAAGAGCCCGGTTTGGGGCGTGCAATTCACGAAGCCATGAAAAGGGCTACCGGCAGCCATGTGGTATATCTGACAGCTGACGGTGATACCGACCCATATCTGGTTGAAAACATGGTAAAGCTTTCAAAGAAAAATCCCCGTGCCGTAGTGCTTGCCTCTCGCTGGGTCAAGGGCGGCGGTTTTGAAGGCTATGGTTTTTTCAATAGGCTCTTAAACCGAATCTTTAACCTTATCGTCCAGATTCTCTATCTGACTCGGCTCTCGGACCTTACCTACGCTTATAGATTAGCGCCTACCGACCTGAGCCTGTCTGTTAAATGGGATTCCGCTTCTTCATCAGTCGGGCTTGAAACCAATCTACGCATGCTGAGGTTGGGCTATGAATTTATTGAATTACCGGCAGTTTGGCGGGTTAGGCAGGAAGGCAAGTCGAGCAATTCATTTTTAAATAAGTTAGGCTATTTAAGATATGTGTTTTCGGTAAGATTTTCAAGCATAAAGTCAAATCTATCGACCAATGAAAGCGAGCAAGCTAAATGAGCAAAAAAAACATCTATATGATACAGCCAAACTATCTGTACGGCAATTCGGCTCATCTGCCCTATGCTGCCGCTACGGTCGCGGCCTATGCTTTTTCCGACCCACTCATAAGTAAAAACTATAAGCTTAAAAAAATTCAATTCTTGCGTGAAGAGCCGGATTTTTGTGCCCGAATGGCTGAAGATCCCTTTCTTGTCGGGTTTTCTGCCTATATGTGGAACTTTGAATATAACTTAGTCTTGGCAGAGTGGTTTAAGAAGCACCATCCCAACTGCACCATTGTTTTTGGCGGTCATCAGGTTACACCCGATGGCAACTTGCTTAAAAAGCATCCCTTTATTGATATTTGGGTTCAAGGGGAAGGGGAAGAGCCCTTCAAAAATATATTGCTATCAAAGCTGGGGCTACTCACTTTAGAATCCGTTAATAACATCAGCTTTCGTGACAATGAAGGTGGGGTCTTTTCAACCCCGACTGAATTTTACTCCGACTGTGACTACCCTTCCCCCTACCTTGAAGGATACTTTGATTCTTTCTTTGAGGACTATCCTCATTTGAGCTTTGAACTTATGTTGGAAACAAACAGAGGCTGCGCCTATAACTGCTCTTACTGCGACTGGGGCAACCTAAGCTCAAAGATTCGAAAGTTTCCTCTTGAGCGTGTCTACGGCGAGCTTGACTGGGCCGCTAAACATAAATTGGAATTTGCCGGTTGCGCCGATGCTAATTTTGGCATTCTGCCGCGTGACGAAGAAATTATAGACTACCTTATCAACTTAAGAAAAACGACAGGCTACCCGCAAAAATTCCAAGCCTCTTACGCTAAAAATAACAGCGAGCGAATCTTTAGAATCGGTAAAAAACTAAACGATAACAAGATGAATAAAGGGGTTACCCTGGCCTTTCAAACCCTTTCCCCCCTTGCTGCCCAAAATGTCCGTCGCACAAACATAAGCATGGACCATTACAGCAGTCTGTTACTTATGTACAACGAAGCAAAAATCCCGACCTATACCGAGCTGATTTTAGGTTTGCCGGGCGAGACCTTTGAGAGCTTTGCCCAAGGCTTAAATCAACTTATCAAGGCTGGTCAGCACCATTCGATTTATGTCCATAACTGCGAACTCTTACCGGGCTCTGTAATGGGCAGCAAAGAGTATATTGAAAAGTTTGAGATCGGTGCCAGCAGAATACCCCTGAACCTGCCTCATATGGCAGCCCCTTCCGACACCGAAATTCCCGAATTTTCTTATATCGTTACCAAAACTTATACCATGAGCCATGACATGTGGATTAAAACCAACCTGCTTTCAAATGTCGTGCAGTGTTTTCATCACATGAATCTTTTACAGTTTTTTTCTATCTATCTTTTCAACGAAAAGAATATCGACTATATCGATTTTTACAAGGCTCTTTTGGACTTTATTGAAAATAATCCCACCACCGTGTGTGGAAGCGTGTTTTTGGACATAAAAAAACAGTTAGAAGGTATCTTGCAAGATAGGGGCAGTCTTCTTTTCTATGATAATAATTTTGGGGACATTTCTTGGCCCTATGAAGAATATGCCTTTTTAAGGATTGTTCGGGAACTTGATAAGTTTTACAAAGATATCATACCCTTTTTGCATACCTTTGAAATTGATCAAGATATCTTCGAGGATCTCATGACTTATCAGAGTAAAATAATCAAAACGCCCATACCCGGTGATTTTTCCTTCGAACTGAAATATAATCTAAACGACTATTTCAGTGCCGTTTTCAGAGGCCTTGAGGCCAAGCTAATGCATGAACCCAATCTTGTGGAAATTACCGATGACAGATCTCAAAGTGACTGGGCCGACTATGCCCGCTACATAGTCTGGTACGGACGAAAAGACAGCAAAAACATTCATATTGACAATGCGAAAGTCAGAAAGATTTAGTATGCCTAAAAAAAATATTTATCTTGTACAAGTCGGCTTTGCTTTTGACCGTGCCCTTTATTTCCCCTGTGCGGTCGGGGCCTTGGTTGCATATGCCTTGGAAGATGAGTCCATAAAAAACACCTATGAATTTAAGGACTTTATTTTCAGGCGGGAAGGTCTTGACAGCTTGCTTGATCGTTTACAAGAACCTTATTTGGTAGGTTTTTCAAGCTGTATTTGGAACCATGAATATAACAAGGCCCTGGCTCAGAGAATTAAAAAAGCCTTTCCCGACTGTATCATTCTTTTCGGCGGCCACAATGTTCCGGCAGATGACAGTTTAATCTACCAAGAAGACTACATAGACATTTGTATGCACGGTGAGGGTGAAGAGCCCTTCAGCGAGCTGCTAAAGGCTCTGCCGGAAGATAGTCTTTCATCCGTTCCCAACATTACTTACAGAAAAGATGGGCAAATAAACAAAAACAAAAGATTAAACTTTGACAATATAGAAAATTATCCGTCATCCTACCTTTCCGGTGTTTTTGATAAGCTGATTGTCGAGAACCCGGACATAGAATTTTTAGCCGTATTAGAAAGCAACCGCGGTTGCCCCTTCAGCTGTTCTTATTGCGACTGGTGCGCCGGCAAGGCAGTGCGCTTCTTCCCCTTGGAAAGGGTTAAGGCCGAAATTGATTGGCTGGCTGAAAATAAAATAGAATACTGCTTTGGTGCCGACGCCAATTTTGGTATGTTTGAAAGGGATTTAGAAGTTGTCGACTATCTCTTGGAATCCAAAAGAAAAACCGGTTATCCAAAAGTTTTTAGGCCCTGTTATGCTAAAAACAGCGACGAGAGAGTTTTCGAAATCAGTAAAAAATTAAACAGCCTGGAAATGGACAAGGGGGCCACCCTGGCCTATCAAACCTTAAGTGATGAAGCCCTAACCAATGTCCGCCGAAAAAACTTGACTATGGACAAATTTGCAAATCTTCTTTCCAAGTACAATGCGGCAGGCATCCCTTCTTATTCAGAGCTTATTTTAGGCCTACCCGGTGAGACCTATGAGAGTTTTTCCAAAGGAATTTGTGAGCTTTTGGAGGCAGGTCAACATAATTCTATCAGCGTTTACCACTGTGAGGTTTTGGTCAATTCAGAGTTTGGCAGCCCCGACTACATAAAAAAACACGGCATTAAGGTTGCCCGTGTTCCCTTCAACCATATACACAGTGCAAATGTTAGGGAAGAGGTAAGAGAGTATTCTAACCTAGTTATCGCTACTAATACTATGAGTCATGAAATGTGGATCAAAGCCAATCTTTTTTCCGTTTGTGTCCAGTGTTTTCATAATTTAGGTCTTTTAAGAGTCTTTGCCATCTACCAATATTTTGAAAACTCCTTAAGCTATTACGATTTTTACAGCAAGTTGTTAGACTTTTTTCTGGCAAGCAAGGGCAGTTTGGTGGCCGATCTTTTAGAAAACTTTGCAAGAGCCTTGGAGGATACCGTCGCCGGTAAATGGATGTATGAAAACCCCTTGTTGGGTGAAATCACCTGGTTTTTCGAAGAAGGTTTGTTTTTAGAAGTTATTATGAATTTTGAAAGCTTTTGGGAGGAGATTATGCCTTTTCTAAAAAGCTTGAGTATAACAAAAAATCTTCTGGAAGAACTTTTGATCTACCAAAAAACTCTTATTAAACTTCCCTCTGAAAGTGATAAGGTAAAAAACTTCACCTATGATTTTGACTCTTTTTTAAGCTCTGCCTATAAAAATCAGGCAAGCCCTCTAAAGAGAAAAACCAATCGACTAAAAACAATTACATCTTCAACACCCCAAACTCTCAAGGACTATGCCAAAGAATTGGTTTGGTACGGTCGAAGGAGGGGCTCAAGCTTAAGGCATCCCGCACGAAATGAAATGAAGGTAGAATACATATGAGGTCAGATCGTTGAACCAAGACCAAAATCAAAAGAAAAAAATATATTTCGTCCAAGCCGGAATGGCCTATGGCAAGGCACATTATTTGCCTTATGCCACGGGTTGCATTGCGGCCTATGCTTTTCGTGACGAATTCATTAGATCCAGATATGATTTGGTTGATTTTCTATTTAAACATGAATCCCCCCAACTCTCTCTTGAAAAAATCATTGAGCCCTCAATCGTTTCCTTTTCCTCTTATGTATGGAATTTCGAGTACAACAAAGCTCTTGCAAGGGCTGTAAAGAAGAAGTATCCGGAATGTCGGATACTTTTCGGAGGACACAGCGTGCCCGACGATTCTTCTTTTTTAGACAAAAACCCATATGTAGACATACTATTTCACGGCGAGGGCGAAGAAGCATTTCGGAAACTGTTAATCGCTTTAGAAAACAATTCCTCCCTGAGCAGCATTGAAAACATTTCCTTCAGATCTTCTTCCGGGCAAATTGTCAAAACATCAACCTTTACCGATTATGACCTTGAAGATTATCCTTCTCCCTATTTGGAAGGTCTTTTTGATAAGTATTTGTCAGCAGGTTCAAGTGACGAGTTTTTATATATTATCGAAACAAACAGGGGCTGCCCCTACGCTTGTGCCTACTGTGATTGGAGCCACTCAACCAAACTGCGCCTTTTTCCCATGGAAAGGATTCTTGGCGAGCTAAATTGGCTGGCCCAAAATAAAGCCGAATATGTTTTTTGTGCAGATGCAAATTTTGGTATCATTGAGCGGGATTACGAAATTGCAAAAGGAGTGGTAAAAACCAGAAAAGCTAAAGGCTATCCCTTGGTTTTCAACGGTTGCTATGCCAAAAACAGCAATGACACCGTCTTTAAAATTTCAAAACTGTTTTATGAAAACAAGACCAACAAGGCCGCTACCTTGGCCTATCAATCCCTCAACAACCTTGCTTTAGATAATGTAAACCGCAAAAACTTTCCTCCCGAGGGCTTTTCGCAACTGCTTTACAGATATAATGAGGCCGGCATCCCCACCTATACCGAACTTATTTTAGGTTTGCCCGGTGAAACCTATGAAAGCTTCATCCAAGGGCTGTGTCAACTGATTGAGCTTGGTCAGCACACTAATTTAACCGTCTATCCCTGCCAAATTTACCCCAACACGCTTCTGGATAACCCGGTCTATGCCACAAAGCATGGAATTATCTCTGCCCGCATGCCCTTGAATCGTATTCGATTCAAGGCTCCGGCAGATGGCGAGGTCACCGAGTTTATAGAGCTCGTAGTGGCCACCGACACCATGTCTTTTGAAGAAATGACTCTGGCTCGTACCTTTAGCGTCTGCGTTATGTGCTTTCATCACATCGGACTTTTGCGTTTTTTCGCCATGTACTTAAGGCATGAACAGGCCCTTACCTACATGGATTTTTATAAGAAACTTCTTGACTTCATTTTTTCTGCCGAGGGTAGCTTGCTTAAGAACCTTTTTGAAAAAATCCACCTTGCACATACAGATATAAAATCAGGTGAATGGACCTATTTTGACCCTCGCTTTGGTGAAATCGGCTGGTACTATGAAGAAGGTGCCTTTTTAGAATTAGTCTATAGCTTTGAACGCTTCACTCAAGAAATCATACCTTTTCTGGACACTTTTAGAATTCCTCAAGGAATTTATAAGGAATTGCTATCTTATCAGTTTAAAGCAATCCGACTACCGGATGTCAATGAAGTTGGGCTAAATTTAAGCTACAATTTTTATGATTATTTTCAAAATATACAGAACAATCGTTATCAGAAACTTCAAAAGCAAACAAACAGGTTGGAAATTAGTGTCCCGCTCAAGGTTGACGGTTGGGTAGACTATGCCCAAAGAGTCATGCTTTACGCCAAACGCCGCGGCGACACCATAATAACCAACAACAAAGAAAACTTAAAACTTTCACTGTAATAGTTTTAGATAAGGAGCCCTCGAGTATTGAAAAAGAACATCTACTTGGTACAGGCAAACCCTGTCTACTCAGAAAACGACAAAACCGTTTACATCCCCTATGCAATAGGTTGCCTTGCAGCCTATGCCTGGGCGGATTCCACGATTTCCAAGGAGTATAATCTGGGGCCTTTTGTCTATACAAGGGCTGATATTGAGAAAACTTTGGCCGCTTGGCAAGACCCCTATTTGGTTGCCTTCTCTTGTAGCATTTGGAATATGGAATACAACAAAGCTTTCGCCAAGGCCATTAAGGCAAAGTTTCCCGATTGTCTGATACTTTTTGGCGGACACCATGTGTCTCCCGACGAGTCGGATTTATTCAAATATAATTACATAGATTTTTTGGTTCACGGTGGTGGCGAAGAGGCTTTTAGGGAGATTCTTTTAGCTCTTTCAAGCGGCAATGATCTTTCAAGCATAGCAAACATTTCCTTTCGCAATTCTGAAAACCTCATCTTCACAAATGAAAAAATACTAACTAAAACCACTGACTATCCCTCGCCTTACCTTGAGGGGTATTTTGATGAAATTTTGCAAGATGACATAAAATTTTCCGCGATTATAGAGACAAATCGCGGTTGCCCCAACAAGTGTGCTTTTTGTGATTGGGGAGTACTGCAAAAAAAAGTTTTCCTTTTCCCTTTGGATAAGATTTTCAAAGAGTTGGAGTGGGTTTCCAAGCACTCAATCGAATACATCTACTGTGCCGATGCCAACTTCGGGCTTTTTAAGCGTGATGAAGAAATAACCGATTATCTTGTTAAGCTAAAAAAAGACAGCGGTTATCCTCAGCGCTTTAGGGTTAATATTGCAAAAGATATTACCGACACCCTAAAGTCCATTATAGAAAAATTTCATGACAACGAGCTGGATAAGGCTCTGCCCCTTTCCTACCAAAGCCTATCACCCGCGGTCTTAAAAAATATCGGCCGCAAAAATATGGATCTTACCCACTTTGGGCAATTGATGGCCCTATATAACCGATTGGGAGTTTCAACTTCTTCGGAACTTATCTTGGGTTTACCGGGTGAAACATATAAAAGCTTTTGCCAAGGGGTTTGCAGTCTCTTAGAAAATGGGCAACATCGCTCAATAAGTGTTTACGCCTGTGAAGTTCTGCCAAACTCGGAGCTTGGTTCAAAATTATACCGCCAAGGATTTGCCATTGAATCGGTTAAAATACCCTTTTATCAAATCCATTGTCAGATACCCGATGCCGAAAAAGAAATCTTGGAATATTCGGATATTGTTGTTTCCACTAACACCATGCCCCGAAATGATTGGGTAAAATCCGCCCTTTTCTCCTTCTTCGTTCAGGCCCTGCATAATTTAGGTCTTGCCCGTTGCCCGGCCTTATACATGCGCCATGAATATGGAGTTTCTTATTATGATTTTTACACATCCTTCCTTGCTTGGGCCGAAAAAAATGAAAACACCTTTATTAATGAAATTTATAAAAAAATAAAAACCTTAAGCCTGGGAATTGCCCGAGGCCAAAACGCTTGGGTTTTTACCGACCCGCGTTTCGGTAAATTAGCTTGGTGTTTGGAAGAGATCACTTTTTTGGAATTTGCCTTAAATTCAAAGGTTTTTTACAGTGAGTTATCATCTTTTGTCCGGGAAAAGTTCACTTGGGGCGAGGCTGAACAAAGCCTTCTGAAATTTCAAGAAAGCTTATTAAAGAAAAAAGACAGGAATACCACGCCCATTTTGTCCGACTATAATTTTTTCGAATATTTTGAATCTATTTATAAGGCTGATCCTGTCCCCCTAAAAAAAGCTTCTTATCTTTTACACATTGATGACAAGAAAAGCTATCGTGACTGGGAAGAGTATGCGCGTGATATTGTATGGCTGGGTCGCCGGGAAGATTCCGCTCTTTTTTCAGGTAGCCGCTATAATCCCAAGCAGGCAACTCCTTAAAAAGTTGCCTTGCCTTTAGGTGAAAGGGAAATACTTATGTCAAGCCCAAAAGATCTAAAAAACATTTACATGGTTCAAGTCAGCTATACCTACGGTGAGGACGACCTTTCCGTTTATTTACCCTATGCTTCAGGGCTTCTCATGGCTTATGCCTTAGAGGACGAAACCGTCAGGGATAACTACAGGTCCGCAGGGTTTGTTTTCACAAGGGAAGATATTGATAAGGCTCTTGATCGATTGGAAGAGCCTTACTTGGTCGGTTTTTCAAACTATGTTTGGAACACCCGTTACAACATAGCTTTTGCCGCCCGCTTAAAAGAGAGATACCCTTCCTGCATAGTGGTTTTTGGCGGACACAATGTCAGCCCCAACGAGTCTTTTTTAGAACAACACCCACAAATTGATTTTTTAATCCATGGCGAAGGTGAAGAAGCTTTTTGCCGTTTATTGAAGGCTCTTTGCACCGATAATAACTTTTCAAGCATAGCAAATCTCTCCTACAGATCCCCTTCCTCCCTCCTACCCGTAAGCACTCAACGAAAGCGAGTTGACCAAAGCTTAGAAAACTACCCCTCCCCATATTTATCCGGCATTTTTGATAAACTTATGCAGGAAAACCCCCAATATGAATTTTGTGCAATTCTTGAAACCAGCCGCGATTGCCCCTTTTTGTGTGCCTTTTGTGACTGGGGGCAGTTAAGGGCCAAGACCAGGCGTTTTTCCAAACAACAAGTCTTGGATGAAATTGAATGGATGTCCGAAAATAAGATAGTCTATATATGGGGGGCAGACCCCAACTTCGGTATGTTTGATGATGACTTTGATTACGCTCAGAAAATAGTCGAAGCAAAAATCAAAAACGCTTATCCGGAAATTTTAAGCGTTAACTATTCCAAAACCAGGGCCGATAATGTTTATAGGATAAACCTTTTATTAAATGAACATAAGTTAAGTCGAGGTATTCCCCTTTCATTCCAGAGCCTAAATAAAGAAGTTTTAAAAAATATTAATCGTGAAAACCTTACTTTGGATGCTTTTTCGAGCTTGATTTCAAAATATTACAATGCCGGAATCACTGCCTATTCCGAGCTAATCTTGGGCTTACCCGGTGAAAGCTATGAAAGTTTTTGTAAGGGAATAGGGCTTTTGTTGGAAGCCGGTCAACACAAAACAATCAATGTCTATCCTTTCGAATTGTTGTGCAATTCAAGCTTGGGCAGCGAGGAAAGTATCAAGAAATTTTCAATAGAAAGTGTTTTGATTCCCTTCGCTCGCTTGCATTGTTCGCCGGAAAGCCAAGGCGTTACCGAATATTCGGAAATTGTTGTTTCAACCTATTCCATGAATCGGGATATGTGGAAACGCTCTTCTCACTTTGCCAACCTTGTGCAATGCTTTCATAACTTCGGCCTTTTGCGTTGTTTTGCTATTTATCTTTATTATGAAAAGAACTTGGCCTATGAAGATTTTTATATGTCTTTTCAAACCTTTATGGAACAAACCCCCAAAAGTGTCAGTGGGCATTTTTATAAAATCGTAGATGCCCTTTATGACAAAGCTATGTTGGGTCAGTCGGGCTTACATTATCTGGACCCCGCTTTCGGTAACATTGTTTGGTCCTTTTCAGAAGCTATGTATCTTAATTCTGTTTATAATTTTGATAACTTCTTTGAAGAGGCGGAGACCTTCCTATCAAGCTTTGAAATAGACCGGGAAATCTTTGAAGACTTACTAAATTTTCAAAAAGCTCTTATTAAGAGACCGTCGATAGAACATAAAGAAATTAGATTATCCCATGACCTTTATTCATATTTTGATAAAATCTATTCAAGAGATAAAACCGACTTAAAAAAGTGCCATAATATCACAAGCCTTACCGACGACAGGCCACAAAGCAATTGGGTGGATTATGCCAGGGTCAATGTCTGGTGGGGCAGAAACGAAAACAGAAATATAATGTCTGACATAAAGGTTCGTTATATAAATTAAGAAAAGAGCAGATTTTCATGTATGTAATCCTTGGCGCAAACGGCTTTTTAGGCTCCTATATCATCGAAAAAATTCTGAGTCAAACCGTTGACTCGGTCATAGCCGTCACGCGAAAGGAAGTTAGCT
Source organism: Clostridiales bacterium (assembly GCA_012524025.1). Taxonomy (GTDB): domain Bacteria; phylum Bacillota; class Clostridia; order Oscillospirales; family Acutalibacteraceae; genus UBA1447. Next base: position 10,849 of record JAAYSC010000003.1, read on the forward strand.
TTAAAACTTCTGACAGAATAATTTCTTTCCCCTGTGATATAAGCCGGCCTAGTCAGATTGATGCCTTGGCTGAAAAAATCAAACCCTACGGCAAGTGCAAGTTTATTGATTTAGCCTTTTGGCATAATATTGACAGTTTGGCCCAAAACGAAAACGAGGCTTGGCAGACCAATATAACAGCGCTTTCCTACTTGTTGAATTCTATTGAAGACTTTGAGTGTTTCTTTTTCGCCTCGACCGACTGTGTTTACGGCGAGGGCGACGAAGGTCGGGCTTTTAGGGAAGACAGCCCCTTAAAACCTATCAGCCGCTACGGCGTCCACAAGGCTCTGGCCGAATGCTTGGTAGAGGCCAAGGGTGGCAAAAGTTTTCGCTTGCCCTATATGTTCGGCCCTTCAAAAGCTGCCGAAAAAAAGCATTTTTATGATGTGATTCTTGAAAATTTAAAGTCCGGCAAGGTAAGCGAACTCTTCCATGACCAGTATAGGAGCAGCTTGGATTTTGACAGGGTTGCCTCTCTTTTGGTTTTTATGGCCGAGAATTTTACTAATTTAAACTTGCCCGGTGTTTTAAATCTTTGCGGGGATGAAAGCCTTTCCAAATATGATTTGGGGCTTTTGCTTGCGGAAAAATATGGTTTGCCCAAGGAGCTTCTTGAGCCCGTGTCCGCCTCTTCCTTTAAGGCCGGGCCGGGGGCTACCAGAGCCTTTCAGGGGGCTATGGACAATACCAAGCTTAAGGAACTTTTGGACCTTGATGAGCTAAAAATAAATCTTTAATTTGGAGGTAGGCTGTGAAAGTAATAATTATGGCCGGCGGCAAGGGTAGCCGCATAGCCTCCGTCAGCGGTGAAAAGCCCAAAAGCCTTCTGAAAATCGGCGGCAAGAGCATTTTGGAACATCAAATAGAAAACCTTAAGGCATCCGGCTTTCGTGACTTTACGCTTGTTATCGGCCATTTGGGTAAACAAATCGAAAAACATTTGGGTGACGGCAGCAGATTAGGCATTAGGGTAAACTATTATCGTGAAGACTCCCCCTTGGGCACGGCCGGTGCCTTGGTGGCTCTGAAGGATGAGCTCAAAGAAGACTTTTTACTCATAAACGGTGATATCCTTTTTGATGTAGACTTCAAGCCATTTGTTGATTTTCATTTTAAAAAAAAGGCCTTGGCCAGCCTCTTCACCCACCCCAATGACCACCCCTTTGACAGTGAGATTGTCGTAAGCGATAAAAATGACCTTGTTACTGACTGGCTTAAAAAAGATCAAAACCGCTATGCCTGTAAAAACCGTGTTAATGCCGGGCTCCACCTTCTTTCACCCCGAGTTTTAGATTCTTTTTCTCAAGTAAAACCTTTAAACTTGGACAGGGACCTTCTGCGCCCTTTACTTGACACGGGGCGTGTTTACGCCTACAATTCAATCGAATATGTAAAAGATATGGGTACACCCCAAAGGTACGAGGAAGTTAAGCAAGATTTTTTTGCGGGCAGGCTTGCTCAAAGGCGTTTAGGCGTGAAAAAACGAGCTATTTTCCTTGATAGGGACGGTACCCTTAACATACACAAGGGCTTTATCAAGCGAGCCGAGGACTTGGAACTTTTACCCGGTGCCGGTGATGCGGTAGCCAAGATTAACCGCGCGGGTTACCTAACTGTTTTAATAACAAACCAAGCCGTTATCGCGCGTGGCGACTGCAGCTTGGAAGAGTTGGAGCGCATTCACGGGCGGCTTGAATGCCTCTTGGGCCAAGACGGTGCTTTTTTGGATGCTCTATACTTTTGCCCCCATCATCCGGATGCTGGCTTTCCCGGTGAAAGGCCGGAATACAAATTTGATTGCCAATGCCGCAAACCCAAGCCCGGCATGCTGCTTGAGGCAGCCGATGATTTAAACATTGACCTTGCCGCCTCCTATATGGTGGGTGACAGTTTTAGGGATGTGGAAGCCGGGCTTGCGGCGGGTTGTAAAACAGCATATCTATCGGCCGACGGTGAGGCCGCCGGGGGTTTAAATACTCCCGTTTATAAAAGTCTACATGATTTCGTCAATAAAAATATAAGGCCTTAAGGGGGCTTCAATGCTAATTTCTCGAACTCCTTTCAGAATATCTTTTTTCGGCGGCGGCACGGATTTTGAAGATTATTTCAAAATCCACGGCGGTGCTGTTTTGTCAACAACCATTGACAAATATTGCTACATAACCTGGCGACGCCTCCCGGCTCTTTTTGATTATAAAAATCAATTTTCTTATTCTAAAATCGAGCGTTTCAACCGGCCCGACGAAGTGGAACACCCGGTCATTCGCGAAGCCTTCAAGCATTATAAGATTGACAGGGTGCAAATTGCTTATGACGCCGACCTACCCGCTCGCTCGGGTCTTGGGGCCAGCTCTTCTTTTTCGGTGGGCCTCATCAACAGCTATTATCACTACATGGGTAAAAACCCCGATAAGATGACCCTGGCTAAAGAAGCCATCCATTTAGAACGAGTGCTCTGCCGTGAAGCGGGCGGCGTGCAAGATCAGTTGGCCGCTGCCTTCGGCGGGCTCAACAAGATGACCTTCGGTCCCGAGGGCTACGAAGTAAAGCAAGTTGACATAAATCCCGATCGTAAAAAAAGCTTAAACCAAAATCTTATGCTTTTCTTTACGGGTTTTACCAGGTTGTCGGACGAAATTGCCCGAGACCAAAACCGGAAGATTCCCCAAAGATTAAGCCAAATCGACCATATGAAATCTCTGGTGGGCAAGGCAGAAGAAATCCTTGTCGGCCAAGGCGACCTTTCCGAGTTTGGGGCTCTGCTCAATAAAACTTGGGAACTCAAGAGAACTCTTTCAGAAAAAATCACTACCGACTACATTGATGTGGCCTATAAAAAAGCCTTAAATGCAGGGGCAGTGGGCGGAAAATTGTTGGGTGCGGGCGGCGGAGGCTTCCTTCTTTTTTATGTTGAACCCGATGCCCGGGAAAAGGTAATATCGGCCCTGCCGGAATTTTATCATATACCTTTCGGTTTCGAAAATGACGGCAGCAAAATCATTTATGAAGGGGATAGTCACTGTGAATAAGGTTTTAGTCACCGGCGGTGCCGGCTATATAGGTGCCTTGCTTGTCCCCAAACTGCTTGCAAAGGGTTATGAGGTTAGTGTGCTTGATAATTTTTATTACAGGCAAGCCCCTCTCTTGGATTCTTGCGCCCATCCCAATTTTTCGATTGTACGCGGTGATGTGCGCGACGAAAGCACACTCAAGGCCGCCCTTTGCGGTGTCAATTACATTATACCCTTGGCCGCGCTGGTGGGCTTCCCCCTTTGCGATGCGGACAAAACGGCCGCCAAAAGCACCAACCTTGCCGCAATTGAACTTTTATTGAATTTGCGGGAAGATTCGCAAAAAATAATATTTCCTTGCACAAACAGCGGTTACGGTACCGGTATGGGTGAGGCTTTGTGTAGCGAAGACACCCCCCTGCGCCCCCTTTCACTTTACGGGCAAACCAAGGTTCTGGCAGAAAAAGCCGTGCTTGAAGCCGGCAATTCCTTAAGCTTTCGTTTTGCCACACTTTTTGGAGCTTCCCCCCGCATGCGTACGGATCTGCTGGTAAACGACTTTGTCTACCGGGCTGTTTTTGACAGCTCTCTGATTGTTTTTGAGGGTAACTTCAAGCGCAACTTTCTCCATGTTCGTGACGCTGCCAATGCTTTTATTTTTGCTCTTGAAAACTTTGAAAAAATGCAAGGGCGGGCATATAACTGCGGCCTGTCCTGCGCTAATTTGTCAAAATTAGAGCTATGCGCAAAAATAAAAGAACATCTCCCCTCTTTTACCTATCTGGAAGCGCCCATCGGTAAGGACCCGGACAAGCGCGATTATATCGTTTCAAACGAAAGGCTTGAATCCATGGGTTGGAAGGCAAATTACAGCTTGGACGACGGTATAAGGGAACTTATTAAAGCTTATGCCATAGTAAAAAACAACTGCTATTCAAACATTTGACAGTAGGGTTTCTATGATTGAAATTTTAGAGCCGAATTTTATATTTGCCGATGACCGCGGCAAACTTATTCAGCTTGTACGCGAAGGCTACAAGCAGATTAATGTCGTCCACTCCAAGGCCGGGGCCTTGCGTGGCGGGCACAGCCATAATTTTAATAAAGAAGCTTTTTATATAATTGAAGGTTCCCTAACCCTAAAACTCAACCAAGACGGGAAAAAAGAAGAATACTCTTTTTCGGCGGGCGACATGTTTGCCATAAAACCCGGTGTCATACACAGCTTCAATTTTTTGACGGATACCTTGCTTGTGGGCATGTATGACAAGGGTGTGGAAATGGAAGACGGCAGTAAGGATATTTTGCCTCAAGGCGACGAAAGGCCCTAAAACAAAATAACATTTTAATTTTTTGCATAGAAATGCCCCTCCTGCCAATGGTATGAGGGGCATTTTCTTATTTTTTAGGTAGGGCATCTTTTTTATAAAGTCGCCCTTTAAGTGTAGGTTCCAATATCTTATGGGCGTTACTCATCAAGCCCTGCATGGCTCGAAGTGCCAATGCATTGTTTATGTATTCATCAACACTGCTTGAAAGTGCCATCATCATCTTGCGTGTTGTCGGGTAGCTGCCGAAAAACATTTCAACATCAAAGCCCTTAAAAACAAAGTCTATTCTTCGCTGGCAAATCGATTCCACCGGTCTCATCCAAAAAGACAGGGTCTTCTCATCTTGCCAGGCGGCCGTGCAGGCGGCTGTAAAATCCATACCCGCCAGGCGAATTTTGCTCAAGCGGGGCTTGCCGTCCATGCCGCAGCGAACAGTGTTTTTTTCTTCGCCTTCGGTCCAACCTATGAGGCATTCGTCGTCCAAAAAATCAAAGGATATTTCGTCAATATTCCCGGCCTTGTCGGCCGACATGTATACAATCGCAACCGGCAGCATGCTGAGCGGGAAATTGATAGCCTCCAATAAGCGTTTGCGCCCGGTCAGGGCCACCCTGCCATTAATAACTTTTTCATAGCCGCTTCTTTCTTTGGCCGGCAAATCGGGTAGGGCCTTCAACTGTATATCATCCCAATCAAGAGCCTTGTCCTCATTATTTTCCGTGAAAGCCGCCGGGAAGTGATTCCAAACACAGTCCCTGAATTTTTGTTCTAAAATCTCGCTGGCAGTGATTGCAATAACTGCATCATAATCTTCAAATATAAAGGCAAATTGTGAAAACATGCCATCCATGCGGTAAGAATTTTCAAGGCTGTTTCGCCAAAAGCAAAGTCCGTAACCTACCGAACTGTCCTTGTCCAAACGGTTTGTTTCAACATGCTTTTTCCCCGCTTCTTGTGCCCATTCTTCGGGTATAACGCGCTGCCCTTCAAAAATACCGCCCTGTTTATAACAGAGGGCCAGTTTGGCCATTTCTTCGGTTGTGGCATAAAGCCCCCAGCCGCCCGCCGGGGTTCCGCCCGGGTCTGTTTCCCAGTAAGGGACCCTGCCATAGCCCAGGGGTTCATATAAGCGCGGGGTTAGGTATTGGCTCATATCCACACCGGCCACCCTTTCCAAAGCCGCGCTCAACATATAAATATTATCGTTAATATACTTGAACGATGTGCCGGGCTCGGAAAGCCATTTTGACTGCATGAAATTTCTTATCCAGCGATCTTTGGTTCTGTCCGCCATGAGGGACTCGTCCTTGCCGGCTGTCATGGTAAGAAGATGGTAGATATTTAATTTTTCAAGGTTTTCGTCCGGCTCTTCGCTTTTATATTCGGGGAAGATGTCAATCAACCTTGTGTCAAGGCTCAAAAGCCCCTCATCAATCGCAAGGCCTATGGCGGTTGAGGTAAAACTTTTGCTTACCGAAAACATAACATGGGGAATATCCGGCCCGTAAGGTGGTGCCCAGCTTTCATAAACCACCTTGTCACCGCGCAAAATCATGATTGAATGTATTTCAATTTCTTTTTCTTCAAGTTCTTTCAAAAAAGCCGACAGACCTACCTTTGACAAGGCACTGTTTTCGACTTTTTTTAATCTTTTTAAGAAGGTCTTTTCTTTCATGTCTGCATCTTCCCTTCCCGACGGTTTTAAGTGTGTTTACTCATGTGATCAAAAGCAAGGAGCAGGCCAAAAGGTTTTGGGCCAAATAATAGGTGATTATATTCACTATTTTCAGCGGATAGCTCTTGGACTTGCTGCCAAAATTGAAAACTGCCAAAAGCGAGTCGGATATCAAAAACAAAAGGGAGCCTACTATGAGGATAGCTGCCGCTAAAATGTTCTTACCTCCGCCCGAATCTGTCTGTTTGAGCAAAAGGTAGCCCAGGCCCAAGGCCTTAATGCTCATAATTATTATAACCACAACATAAATTATTACCGCCGGAGCGACCGATCCCATTTCAAGCTTTGCTTTTTTCAGAAAGATTGTCAAACCAAGAAGGAGCAAGGTTAACAAGGTAATTTGTAAAACTCTGCCGCTCTTGCTCGGTTCATCGTAAAATTTTCGGCTTACATGGCTGAAGGCAGAAATATAAAATATGTGGCCCAAGAGAAAACTCGCCAATCCAAATATGAAATAGACTTCCGTGTTCTTTACATGCAAGAAGAAATCACCCAACCAACCCAAGACCAAACCCACCAACATCAACTTGGCATAAGTCCCCTTGTTTTGGCTGCCCCAGGCAATCAGGAAACCCGTAAAAACAAAAAATGTAGAACAAGTCATTTTTAAGAGCAAAGATTTTTTTGTTTTTTGGGGCCACATGGCTTTGAGAAAAAAAGGTAAGGTCATAAAACCCAAAATCAGGGGTATTAAAAATAATTTTTCAACCGTCATAATTCTTGTAACCTCTTACAGCAACGACAAAACAGGCCCTTTTGCCTTGTTTTAATCTTTTAAGCGAGCTCTCTTCTTTGGTTCAACGGTAAAAGCTCCTTTTGACAAAACCCATTTGGCACCCGCTACCAAGAGTTTGGGCTTTACAAAGTAGCCTACAAAGTCCGCCAAATATTTCATGGTATCTTCACCGTCGGGCACCGAACCCATGTGTACACTTATCTTATCGCCGTCAATGGTCAATTTCATTCTTCGCTGGCCTATAGCCTCAAGCGTGCTGACCCAGACCGATAAATTCTCATCATCTTCCCAGGCCGCTGTTGCGGCTGCGGTAAAGTTATACTGCGAAAGCCTGAAAGGGCTGAATCTGGCCTTGCCGTCCATTCCGCATTCTATGGTGTTTTTATAGAGGCCTTCACGCCAAGTAATGGTGCAATAATCGTCATAAAATTTAAAGCGCATTTCTTCAATGTCACCGTGTCGTTCATGGTTCATTTTGGTAACCACGGCAATTACCATATTAGCTGTCATGCCCGCCTTGGCAAAAACAGGGTTTTTGGCAAGCTTGATTATTCTGCCTTCCAAGAACTCTTCTTTTTTACTGCGGGGCATGGCCTCCAAGCGCGGCAAGGGTTTAAGAGTCGGCAGATCTCTTTCGTCCTTTTTGCCTTTTTCCGTAAAAGCTGCCGGGAAATGTCGCCAAACACATTCGCGAGCCTTATCCTCAAAAATTTCAGAGGCGGTCATGATCAGGCAGGCACCTTGATCGGCAAAAACCATACCGAATTGTGAAAAGAGCCCGTCGGCCCTATAGGAATTTTCAACCGGGTTGAGCCAAAATCCGTAGCCGTAACCCTGTATACAAGATATTTCTTCATACTGTAGGCTTTCAACTTGCTTCTTTCCGGCATTTTCAGCCCAATGGGCAGGTATGACTTGCTTGCCTTCGAATACTCCGCCTTGTTGATAGCACAAGGTGAATTTTGCCAATTCCTCTGTTTTTAAATACATGCCCCAACCGCCCGCATCAATGCCTTCGCCGTTTTTTTCCCAAAAGGGCACTCTGCCGAAGCCCAAGGGTTCATAAAGGCGCGGGGTTAGGTATTCACTTAAGGTCAAACCTGTCAGTTTGGTGATTGCAGCGCTTAAAATGAAGGTGTTTTCACTGACATACCTGAAAAAATTGCCCGGTTCAAAGGCCCATTTGGCCGTGAAAAAATCATCTGTCCAAGTATCCCTGGCCTTGTCGGAAAGTGTGGGAACATCTTTTCCCGCAGTCATGGTCAAAAGATGGAAAACATTCAATTTTTCAAGGAAGGGGTCTTCTTTTTCCGGCCTGTATTCGGGGAAGATGTCCAATATTTTTGTTTCAAGAGTCAGCAAGCCTTCTTCAACCGCAAAACCTATTGCCGTTGCCGTGAAAGATTTGCTGACCGAATACATAATATGAGGGTCATCGGGCCCCAAAGGGTCCGCATAGGCTTCATAAGCAACCTTGCCCTCTCGCAAAACCATGAGTGAGTGGCATTCTATACCCTCACCTTCCATGTCTTCAATAAAAGCTGCTATGGCTTTGGTGGAAACACCGACGCTTTCGGGGCTTTTTGCTCTTTTTAGTTTTGTTGAACCGCTTTTTTTACTCATGTCCTCATCCCTTTCATTAAAAACATTAAAAAGACCTAATATTAAGAAAAAAGACTTTACCAAACAAATGTTTGCTTTTTGTTTTTTTTTGTGCTACAATCCCTCTAAGAGTGTATTTGTTCTTTGTTGCGCCCCTTTGGGGCGGGAAGGGAGCCTTAGTATGAAAGAACTTTCAAAAAAACAACGCGAGGTATATGATTTTCTTGTCCAAAGCATGCATTGCGGTGCTTCACCCACCGTGCGTGAAATCGGCGCGGCGGTCGGGCTTCGCTCGCCCTCTTCGGTTCAGTCAATATTAAACACTCTTGAAGAGCGCGGCCACATCAAGCGTGACCCCTTGCTCAAACGGTCTGTGCGCATAGCTGACAGGGCCGAAAGCATGGTGCAGGTCCCCTTGCTGGGTACGGTTGCCGCCGGTGCCCCTATCTTGGCCGATGCCGAAATCGAAAGCTATGTCCCCTATTCCGGCAGGGTTTCGCAAGACAAAACCCTTTTCGCCTTGCGTGTCAAGGGTGAAAGTATGCGGGATGCCGGCATTTTAGACGGCGACATCGTTTTTGTTGAAGAGGGTAAAAATGCCTCTGATCGTGAAAAGGTTGTGGCTCTAATAGAGGACGAAGCGACCGTAAAAACTTTTTTTAGGGAAGACGGCCACATCCGCCTCCAACCTGAAAATGACGCTTTTGAACCCATCTTATGCCGGGAAGATGAAGTGATTGTTTTGGGCAAGGTTATAGGCCTTACCAGGTTCTATAAATAGCAAACTAAATTTGTTTAATTCTTACTCCCCGTTTTCGGGGAGTATTTTTTTGAACCTTTCTATCAGCTGTAAATTTTCACGGCTCAAGCTCAAATAATCCTCCGGGGCTTTCATGGCCTCGTCAATCAGGAATTTCAAACCCCACCTATCCGAATACGGCTTTGAGTTTTCATCCCTAAAAGGATTATTGAGCAATAAGGTTAAGACTTCTTCTGTAAGCGCGGGGGCGTTTTCCCTTAACACTCGTTTTAGGACAAAGACTATGCTGTGTTTGTAAGTGTTTAGCCGCCCGAAGAAGGCAAGCCTGAATGCTTCTTCTTCAAAAATAAGGCCCGTTAGTTTGGATTTATTTTTCTTGTGTAACAAAAACACCGTTAAGCAAGCAGCATATAGGTCTGATTTGGCCCTGCTTATTTCCTCTGTTTGCCCATACTGCTCCAGCATTTCCAAGCAAAATTCCTTGGCGCCTTGAGTGTCCTTATAAGTCAGCTCATCTATATGGGTCAATATTTCCCGCCGTTTTTTTGAGGCAAAATCAAAAGGGTTTTTCTTTTCCATATTCAAAAACCAAGTTTTTAAAGTGATCGCCTTTGTGGGCAAAGTCCCTATATTGATTGTAGCTTGCGGCTGCGGGTGACAAGAGGCAGGCGAAGCCCGGGGTCGTAAACTCATAAGCCGCTATAACCGCCGCCTTCATATCTTGGGCTATAATCACCTTTTTCCCTTGCCCCATAGCCATAACCGCCCTGCCTATGTCATGGCCCGTTTCAGGCAAGCAAATTAAATTTTTAATGTTTGAAGCATAAAGGTCCTTGGCAAAGCCGCTATAGTCGAGCCCCCTGTCCTTACCGCCTATAATGAGCGTTTGCACATTTTTCAGTGCCTCAACCGCAGCCATAACGGCCTTGGGAACGGTGGCTATGGCATCATCATAAAAGTCAATACCCTTAAAGCTACCTATGGGCTCCATGCGGTGCTGCATGCCCTTATAGGCTTGAACCGCCTCATATATAGCCCCATCACCCACGCCCTCAAGCCTTGCCGCTGCCGCTGCCAAGCATATATCCTTAAAGTTATGCCGCCCCCGCAATCTGGGGTTTAGGTCTGCCAGGCCGGCCAAAAAATCATCATCTTGGCAATCTTGGGCCTTTAGGGCGATCTTCTTTCCCGGTAACTTATTTAAGTCAATCTTATGGCTTATATTTGAATCGTCGTCCCCGTCATAAATAAAAAAATCTTCTTCCCCTTGAAAAAGACCTATATTGAGCTTGGCCTTCAGGTAGCCTTCGAAGCCCCTTTTGTAATGGTCCAAATGTTCCGAGTGGATATTGGTAAAAACCGCTGTTTTAGGCGAAGCTCTTGTAAACTCCAGTTGGTGTGAGGACATTTCAACAACCGCTGTTTTACCCTCTAAACTATCAAGGCTTTCAAAAACCGGCACACCTATGTTGCCTATAAGGCAGGCCTCCTTACCGGCGGCCTTGAGCATTTCATATATCAAGCTTGATGTGGTGCTTTTGCCCTTGGTACCGGTGACACCTATTATGGGGCAATCCACAAAGCGCAAAAACAAATCGTTTTGGCAGCTTATTTCGGGCCCTGGCGGTAGGCTGATGTCTCTAAAAGGGATACCCGGGCTTTTTAAAATCAGGTCAAACTCATCCATGCCGTCAAGGTAGTTTTCGCCTGTCATGAGCCGGGTAAACTTATCATCTAAATCCACGGCCTTCATGTCGGCTACCGTCAAGGGTTTTTCAGGATAATATTTTCGTAAAAAGTTATAACTTGAGCGACCTTCGCGGCCAAAGCCCAGAATGAGCACTTGGGGCTTTTCAAGGTAATCAATCAGTTTTTGATACATATTCGTACATCTCCGCCACAGGTTTTAAAAAGTTTTCGGGTATGGCATTGTCTTTTTCGTATGCTGCCAACAAACCTTCCGGGGCTTCTTGCCCTTTTTCCGCCTTGTCGTAGTAATATGCGAGTAAGGCGGGCAAACTTTTAGCTTGTTTTTTATATTTATCCGAAATTAAGTCAAGGGCATAACGAATTTCATCCACCGTCCCCACGCATTCAAAGGGTTTTGTGGCCAACAAGCCCGTAAGGCCCTTAAATTCCTCAAGCAAGCTCTCTTTATCAAGTAAATTTTGGCCAAAAATCGCCTCAACCCGCTCCAAGTCCATGAAGGGTGCCAAAATCAGGTAAACAAACAAGCATTTTGAACACTCGCAACACCAGATATTCTGCTTGCTACCCACATTACAGCTCCTAAAAGCTTCATGAAACTGTGTAAGGGCGGCAAAGCGTTTGGCTATCTGTAATTCATTAAAAGCCCGAAGTATACTAAAGTATTTTGTGTGATGACCAAAATGCTCCTTGACATAAGCCGAGAAATCTTTTTCAAACTCAAAGCTCTTGGAATATTGGTGGTTTACTTGGGTGCCCGGTACACTGGCTTCGTTGGCACTTGATTCATTTGATAAAACGATATTTTCCGCCCCTGTTATGTGCGCACAATAAAGCGACAAAAACGCAACTATGGCCGAAAAGGGGGTATGGCCGTTTAGAAAGCCTTCCCTGTTCAAGCGCAAGAGCTCCGGGTCAATTTGCCGATAGCTTCTGATTGTATCTTCCCTGCCGTAACCCGCCGCCGCAGCCGTCTGTGTACGAGCCGCTTGGTCATTTACCGTAAAGCAAAGGTTTCTTCCCCTAAACTCTGCCAACAAATCCAGGCTCACGCAGGAATCCTTACCCCCGCCGACGGGAATAATATTAAGCCCGCTCGAAATGAACTTTTCTTTTGAATCATCTGCTTCTTTTACCGAAGACTCCAACTTAAATTCCACAAAGTCGTCAAAACTTGCTTGGATTTTATTTTTATAAAAAAATTCGCCCAGGCCGTTAAACCAGAGCTTCTTCCACCAGTTAAAATCTTTTTCGTTAAAAAACAAGGGGGGGCAGGCTATGACAAATTTGGGCGAGCAAACACTTTTCCAATAGCTGACGGCTTCAACCAAGCCCAAGGCAAAAACAATAGCTTGCGCCCGTCTATTGCCGGGCGCATTTAATATTTTTAAATTTTCCGTAACAATACGCGTTTGTGGGTGGAACTCACACAGGCCGGGGATAGAAAAATCAAAACGCAGTAAAATACCGCCCGCATGGGACGAAATGTTATACCCATCATATGAAAACACGGGGTATTCTTGCCTTAATTTTTCATACTTTTCCTGCATTTCAAAGCCCCACTTTCTCCGGTAATTATAGCAGAATAGGGCTTTTTCTGCAAGATAAAATGTCCCCGGCAAGAGGCCAAACATGAAAGTTACCCTATTATTATTTACTTATAAGCCTTCGGGTGATATAATGTTAGGCGGAACATTACACACAAAAAATAACTCGACTGAAAGAGGTTTTTGTATGAAGCGTCATTTGAAAGGCCTTGTTGCCATTTTCTTGTCTATGGCCATGATTGCGGGCTTTTTGCCCCTATCCTTTGCCACCAACGGCGGTATCGTCACCCACGAGGTGGAAATTCACAGCGGAGGGGAACGAATCACCTCACAGCTTTCCTTAAAAGAAAGTGAAGTTTTGCAACTCAACGCAGTCCTTGTTGATTGCAGCATGCCGGAGGGCGGCTACTTTGTATGGAAGAGTGATACTCCCCTTCTGGTATCCGTCGACCAAAACGGGCTCTTGCGGGCCCATGACAGTTCCAAGGGTGCTATACTCCGCCTTTGGCTTGACAATGATGTGCGCACCATCCCGGTCATAGGCAACACTACCGCGGCTGCCATAGAAATGCTCTTTGACGGCCTGGATGTTGACACCATGGACGCAGAGGGTATCCTTGATGTTGTTGAGGCGGGTGCATCGGTTTTACCCGGTAACCTGACCAATGAACTGATAAACAAGCTTCGTGAAAAGTTGTATGAGATGGATACCGGGGTCAGCGTAACACTCTATGACGGCGAGGGCCAAGTTCGGGCCAGCGATGAAATTCGCGTACTTGTCCTAAAGTCCGATGATGTCAAGGCTAATTTCTTTCCCAACGGAACCACCATAACCAACAAGGAACAGATACCGTCCAAGGTTGAAGTCGGTTATTCCATGCAGCTGCAGGCCGTAACCACCCCCCTTCGCCTACATATGGGAGTCACCTGGACCCTCAAATCGGGCAAGGATTTTGCCGAACTTACGGAAGACGGCTTTGTCAGCTTTAAAAAACCCGGTACAGTTGAAATAATGGCCTCACCCGATGTCAGAGGCTTTATGGACAATGTCCAAAAATATACTCAATATGTCGGTAACGGTGACCCGGAAACAACTGCGGAAGTTGTCGCTTCCATATTACACATGTTAGGTGTACCTATTTCTGAAAATGTCATGAAATACGCCATTTGGGGCCTACTTGCCGTGGTTGGGGCCGGCAATGAGGTAAAATGGTCCGAAACAGCTCTGCCGACTATCTCAAACTACCTTTTACAACTTCAAACCAACGATAAAATCAAGGTTGAAGTTCTTGACCGAATACCGGCAGAAAGCTTTGTTATTTCCGGTAACACCAGCGTAGTCGAAGGTGAGAGCGAACAATTAGCGGTTTCTGATTTACTGCCGCGCGGCGTTGTTGCCAACAAGGTGCTTTGGGAAATCGACAATACGGACATAATTACAATTGACCCTTCAAGCGGCCTCATGTACGGCCGTGATGCCGGCTCCGGTACCGGTACCGCCTACACCATGGTCACTGCTACTTTGGGTGATGTATCAGTCTCCAAGGTCGTAAATGTAAAAGGGAAATCGCCCGCAGAAACAACCGATATAGAAATCACCGGCCCTTCAATAGCCGAAATCGGCACCATGACCCAGATGACCTGTAAAACTTTTCCGGCCCGTGTTGTGCCTGTTGTAACCTGGGGGCTTTTGGCCGATGACGGGCTTACCGAACTTTATGCCACTTCTACTTCGTCAGCGGAAAACAGCATTGCTCGAATCAACAAAAACGGATTTATTACCCCCCTCAAGGGCGGCGGTATAACAGTTTTAGCCAAGGTCAATGAAAGTATAAAAGACAGCTACAAGGTCTATGTCGGCACCTTGGTGGAAGGCCTTGCCCTTGAAGAAGCACCAAATATTGCTGTTGAAGTCCCCATGTCGCAAAGTTACAGGAATGCTTCTGCCCAACTTACTCCTGTTTTTACGCCCGAAAACGCAACCAACCAAGATATTATCTGGTCATCAGATTCAACTGCGGTTACCGTAGACTCGGAAGGCAGGTGTTCACCATCAAGAAACTCTGCTTCCTACGCCACTATCACGGCTACCAGCCTTGACGGCGGTTATAGGGCTTCCTGTGTGGTCTCGTTTGCCAATAATCCTGCAACCGGGGTAAACCTGAATAAGAATTTTTTAAGTCTGCATGAAGGCAATTCCGAAACTTTAATCGCCACGGTTGAACCGGAGGGTCTGCCCGCAGGAGGCGGTGCCAGTATCAAGGATGTCTTCTGGACTTCTTCGGACCCGACAGTCGTGAGTGTGGAAAAGGGTAAGGTTGTCGCCCACAAACCCGGTAACGCTATTGTTACCGCTACTTCTTATGACAACTTCAAAACTGCCGAATGCATAGTAAGTGTCAGGGCAAATAAAACCAACTTAAATAACATGATCAACATGATTGTCAGCGCAAACCTTGACCCCGAAGACTATCCGCCCGAAGACTTTGCGGTTTTAGAAACTGCCTTGGGCGATGCCTATGCAGCCAGGGAATCCGAACATTCCACCCAGGAAGAGTGCGATGCCGCAGAACTTTATTTGGCTATAACCTACAGTGCACTCAATCAATACATTCCTCTTCAAGGCGTCGCTCTTTTGCTTGAGGGCTCACCGGCACCGGACTATCATACCCATAAGATCGGAATAGCCCAAAACTACAAAAACCAGTCCTTGCAATTATCACATGAATTGATGCCTAACGATGCAGATTACAAGTCCGTCACTTGGATTTCAAGCAACCCTTCTGTAACGGTTGACCAAACAGGTAAATGTTCACCGACGGAAAATAAGGCAGCCTGGTCAGTCATAACAGTCAGGGCCGAAGACTATCTGGGTAATGTTTTAACAGACAGCCTTAATCTTGCCTTTGCTAAGATTCCCGCAACCGGTATCAGCTTAAATCAAACAAGCGTTACGGGTGCACTGGTTCATGACACAAAGCAGTTAGTAGCCACCGTAACCCCCACCGGTACCCCCCTCATAGGGGCGGATATAAGGGACCTTGAATGGTATACGGATAATCCTAATGTCATAAGCGTTAATTCAAACGGTTTGGTAACCTGCACGGGCCCCGGCACGGCTATTGCTTATGCCAAAACCAGGGACGGAGGTTTCTTGGCCGCCTGCAGCTTCGAAGTCTCTCTTAACAAGCTTATGCTGGCTCAAGCCCTTTCTGGGGTAGAAGAGGCAAACCTAAATTATCTCTATTACACACCTGTCAGCTGGTATGAACTGGCCGAGGCTGTGGAAGAAGGGCAAATGCTCATTGATGACCCCCATGCCCCTCAAGTGGATATTGATGCCACAACCGAAAGAATCAACACAGCCTATGAAAACCTTCAAACCTATATTTATGCCAACTCTATTTCCATCCACTATGAAGGAGAGGAAGCCTCCGATTTCATCCATAAGGAAGTCGGGCTTGGGCAGAACTATAGGAACCAGAGTTTAGATCTTTCAGCTCGTTTGAGCCCGCTTGATTCTCACTATATGAATATTCAATGGACTTCTGACAGCTCTGCCATAGAAGTTGACCAAAACGGTGTTTGTCGCCCGACTGCCAATAAGCCTTCCTGGGCCCTGATTACGGTAACGGCAAGCCTTTACCACGAGCGGACCTTGAGTAAGAGTGTCTATGTGGCCTTTTCCCACTATGAGCCCACCCATATTGAGTTAAACCCCACTGAAATTAATGCCTCCATAGGCTATCCCTCCCAAAAAATTAACTGCAAGGTTAAATCCCAAGGTATAGGGGTGGTTTGGGATGCCGATATACAAGATGTTATTTGGTCTTCTACCAACCCGTCTGCCGTGCCGGTTGATTCAAGCGGTAATCTTTCCTTCTTGGATTCCGGTGTCTCCACAGTAACCGCTACCAGTGTTGACAGCGGTGTCACAGCCTCTTGCAATGTTACCGTCAGCGGGGACAAAACCGCCCTTGGCGAGGCCATAGCCTATATTGACTCACTAAACCTTGACCCGCAAGAATATGAATACACAACAAGTACAGCTTTTACAAACGCCTATAATCACGCTCTAACGGTTTATGAATCCATCACTTTTTCACAAGAAGAGATCGACGAGGCCACAGCCGACCTATATGCAAGCTATGAGGCTTTAGAACCCTATAAGCATATGGAGAGTATAAAGATCCTTCATAACAACAGCCCGGCCCCCTCTCATATACCCGTTAAGGTAGAAACCTGGCAGCTCTACCAAAATCAAAGAGTCCAGCTCAGCTACACCTATGCGCCGACCGATTCCATGTACACAAGCATAGTTTGGTCTTCAAACGACCCCTCAATCCTTGTTGATGAAATGGGTCTGTGCAGGACCAGAGGTGCCGCCGCCGGCGGAGCCCGTATAACTCTTACCGCAACAGACCATTACGGTAACACACTTGAAGACCATGTTTTCGTATCCTTCGCCAACTATCCGGTCACTGCCATTAATATTGATAAAACCGAACTTAATGTTATGGTGGGGGCCGAGCCCCAGCAAATCACTTCAAGTTTCTTACCTACGGGTGCTTTAAGAGCCAGTGTGCAGAAAACCTACTGGTCCTCAAGCGACCCCGAGGTTGCTACGGTAGACCAAACAGGTTTGGTGACTTTCGTCGAAGCGGGCGAATGTGAAATTACCGCAACCTCCTACGACGGCCCCTTCTCTAAAACCTGTACGGTCACCGTCTTGGCGGACAAGACAGAGCTCATAAATGCCATAGATGCCATTGACAGCCTCGACCCGGATGAAGCCCTTTATACACCACAAAGCTGGGCGGTTTTTGCAGCAGCCTATGAGCATGCGATTCTTGTAAGAGATACCCTATACTCCAAACAAAGCGAAGTTGACCAAGCTAAAACAGATCTTTTGGCAGCCTTTGATGCCTTGGTTGAATATGTTGCCGTAAAGGGCGTTCAAATCACCCACAACGGTGAGCTTGTCGGAAACTACTTTACAAAACAAGTTCCCTTGGCCAATACTTATCAAAGCCAAAGCATTCAGTTAGGCTATGTTTTGAACCCTCACGATGCCACGCTAAACTATATAAGCTGGGCTTCAAACAGCTCATCTGTATCCGTTGACGAGAACGGCCTATGCAAGCCCACAGCCAACAGGGCCTCTTATGCCAAGATCACCCTGACCGTAGAAGATTTTTCGGGCGCGACGCAGAGCGCCGAGATCAATGTAGCCTTTGCCAATTATCCGGTCACCGGTGTAAATGTAAGCCCTGCCAATATCGATAACGGCATGGTCGGTGGCAGCGCCAATCTGACCGCCTCCCTGACCCCCACCGGTACCGCAGGCGTGGGTTCAGCCAGCATAAAAGATGTCAGCTGGTCAAGTTCTGATCCAGCAATAGCCACCGTAAACTCTGACGGCCGGGTAAGCTTCTTGGATGCGGGTGTGGTTTACATAACCGCCACAACCGCTGACGGTGGTTTTACCGCTTCATGTCTAATAAAAATCAGAGCCGATAAAACTGCTCTCTTGGCCGCCATCGAACGCTTTGCCGACTACAGGCAAAGCGACCATACACCCGATTCTTGGGCCGCTCTGTTGGTAGCTTTTGACCAAGCCACAAGCCTTTACGCCGATGATGAGGCAAGCCAAAGCGATGTAGAAAACTCGGCTTTAGAGCTAAACACTGCCTATGCGGCCCTCAAACCCTATATCTATATCAAGGGGGTTTCTCTGACAGCCGATGGCTTGGTCAAACAGGGTTATATCACCGTAAGGGTAGACGAAGATTACCTGGGCACAAGCACTAATATCAGCCCGGCGGTCAACCCTACAAACGCCATGTATGAATCTGTGGTTTATGAAAGCGATAGCCCGGATATTTCAATCGACCAAAACGGTCTGGCTACGGTAAACACAAACTCTGCCTGCTTTGCCACAATTACCGCCACCCTTACCGACCATTTCGGCAACACCTACCAAGCTCAAGCTGTCCTGTCTTTTATAAAGATCGGTGTAGCCTCTCTCACACTTTCACCTTCAAAGCTCAATGTGCCCATAGGCCATGAGGACATTCAGCTTGAGGCCGACCTCCAAGGTGAAAACGGGCAGACTCCGGACTTTAATGAACTTATCTGGAAAAGTGATAACCCTCAAGTGGCCTCGGTTGATCAAAACGGCCTGGTCACCATTGGAAGCGGTGGTGTGGCCTATATCAGCGTTACCACTCTAACGGGCGAACTCACTGCTACTTGCATGATAACCGTCACCATTGACAAGGAGGCCCTTGCCGACATCATAAACGAGGTCATGCAAGCAAACTATCAGGCGATTGACTACAGCCCATCAAGTTTTGCCAACCTACAAAGCAGCCTGAAAAATGCAAGAGCAGTCTATGCCGCCCCCGCCTCGACCCAGCAGAGTGTTGACGAGGCAGCCGATGCACTCGCCTCCGCCCAACGGGCCCTTGTCAAACGGCAAAAAATAGAAAATATTATCATCACCCTAAACGGCAGCCCCGCACCGGATGCCCATACACATGAAGTCAAACTCTACCAAGCCTATAGGTCTCAAACGGTAAGTTTCGGTGTGGATGTTGACCCCATCAATGCCGACTTTGTCAACTACCAATGGACTTCAAGTGATCCCTCGATTGATGTAGACCAAAACGGCAACTGTTCTCCTTCTGCCAATAGGGCAGGCAGTTCAATGATTACTATTACCTTTACAGATAGTTTAGGTCACCAATATTCCGACAGTGTTTTCCTAACCTTTGCCAACTACCCCGTGACCGGAGTATCTTTAGATAAATCGGAGCTTGACTTGGCCTATGGCGGCAGCTCGCAAAAGCTCACCCCCACAATTGACCCTGTCGGCTTACCGGGAGGAGGCGCTTCCGCCAGCATCAAAACGGTAACCTGGTCATCTTCCAGGCCGGACATCGCAAGCGTTGACCAAGACGGAAATGTCTACCCCCTTAAACCCGGCCAAGCCCTGATAACTTGCACTACCGATGACGGGCAAAAAACCGCAAGCTGCCTTGTCAATGTTTCCGGTCCCAAAATCGAAGCTGCCCCTTCATCCGATGTCACGGTAGACAGGGATAAAAACCTGATATACGGCATTCCGGAAGGCACGGTGGACTTTAGCCCCCATCTTTCAGCCACAGCCGGCGAGCTTGTAATAACTCCTACAGCTCTGGGTTACGGGACAGGGACTAAAATAGAACTTGTCCTTGAAGACCAAACGGTTGAGACCTTCTACCTGCTTATCTTCGGTGATGCCAACGGTGACGGTTATGCCGACGCCATGGATGCCGTAGTGGCCGAGGTAGCCTATAAGTATCTGGATGAAATCAGCGAATTGCAGATTATGGCCCTGGATTTAAACAATAACGGCAAGATAGACGAGGAAGATTTTGCAAGGCTTGAGCTTGTGGGGCTCTTCTTAGATGAAATTGATCAAAGCAACCCCTATAAATAAGTAAAAGCGAAGATAAAAAATACGCCTGTGGACAAGGTTCCACAGGCGTATTTTTACATTGAAAGGCTGCATTTTCTTACTTGATTAAAGTCATTGACAAAATCAAAAAAATAGTGTAGAGTAATAAATAGTTAGCTACGGCTAACTTTTCTTTGCGCTTACCTTATTTCATAAAAAGGGGTGTCGCTTATGAGCAAAAATCTCTCTATGCTCTCCAAGGGGCAAAAGGGAAAGGTTCGCACGGTCAAGGCCGGCAAGACCGCCACAAAAAGGCTCTATGAGCTGGGCTTTAACACAGGTGCCGCTTTCACCGTTATTAAAAATGATAACGGACCCATAATCGTCAGCCTCCACGGCAACAAGGTGGCCTTGGGTCGCGGCTTGGCTTCAAAGGTTTTGCTTGAAGCATAGTTTGTCTGCCTTTTTTTAAACAATTACCAAATCGGAGTACCGCTTATGAAAAACAAAAAAATTGCTTTAGTGGGCAACCCCAACAGCGGCAAGACCACTTTTTTTAACGCCTTAACAGGTTCCAACCAATATGTGGGGAACTGGCCCGGGGTAACGGTTGAAAAAAAAGAAGGCCGCCTAAGCTATGAAGGAAAAGAATATGATGTAGTGGACCTGCCCGGTATCTACAGCCTTGGCGCTTTTTCCGAAGATGAAGTTGTTGCCATGGATTATATATTGACAGACGATGCCCAAGTCATCATCAATGTCCTTGACGCCAGTAATATAGAGCGTAACCTCTACCTCACCGCTCAATTGCTTGAAATGGGTAAAAACATTGTTGTTGCCCTTAACATGGTAGACGAGGCCGAGAAAAGAGAACTGAAGTTTGATATTAAGGCTCTTTCAAAAGCGCTCGGTGTCCCCGTTGTTGCAACCGTCGCCCATAAAGGTAGCGGCAGGTCTGAAATTTTAAAGGCAGCCCTTGAGAAAATCGAGAATAAGCCGACATATGAAAACCCCCTGACCTACAATGAAAATGTTACTCACCACATAGAACACATGGAAGAAATTTTGCAAGGGCAAGACCTCCCCTTCCCCCTCCACTGGACTGCCATAAAAATAATCGAGGGCGACAGCCATGTCTTAAAACAGCTAAAAAAATCCGCAATTGAAAAATCGGTTTTAGAGGAGATCGAAGATTTCTTAAAATTTCACAGCAGTGACAGTTTCGAGCTTGAGATAGTGGATTCCCGCTATGCTTTTGCCAACCGCGTTGCTCAAAAGGCCGTCACCAGGCCCACGCAAGAAGTTGTAACCTTAACCGACAAAATAGATCGAATTTTGATAAACAAATACTTGGGTATACCTATTTTTGCCCTTATAATGCTCTTGGTTTTTCAGATAACCTTTGCCATAGGTGAAGACCTGTTGGGCGCCGCGGCCGCAAGCCTGGTGGAATTGTTGGCTTCTTTTGCCGGTTCTTTTTTACCAAGGCTCCACTCACCCGATTGGTTGACCTCCTTCATCGTTAACGGTGCCATAAACGGTGTCGGTGCCGTTATTGAATTTGTGCCCCTGATTGCTGTCATGTATTTGCTTTTGGGCTTTTTGGAAGACAGCGGCTATATGGCCCGCGCCGCCTATGTTTGGGACAATTTGATGAGGCGTTTCGGCTTGCAGGGCAAGGCCTTTATTTCCATGATCATAGGCTTCGGTTGCAATGTGCCCGGCATAATGTCTGCCAGAACCTTGGATAACAGAAAGGACAGAATGATCACAACCCTTATAAACCCCTTTATGTCTTGTGGGGCAAAGCTGCCTATCTACTCTGTTTTTATAGCTGCTTTTTTTCCAAGCCACGGCGGTTTAGTCCTCTTTTCTCTCTATGGGCTGGGCATAATAGTTGCCTTGGTTATGGCAAAAATATTTAATAAAACCTTGTTTCAAGGTGAAACATCTTACTTTATAATGGAGTTACCTCCCTACAGAGTCCCAACCGCTAAAAATGTTTTTATGAATATGTGGAACAATGTCTCGGGCTTTGTCAAAAAGGCCGGAACGGTAATTTTTCTGGTGGTTACCCTTATGTGGGTTATGGCCGTCTTGCCCACTTCCGCCCAACCTTACGGTGAAAACAGCATTTTGGGCGTCCTGGGCGGCTTCTTGGCCCCTATCTTCAAGCTTTCCGGTTTTGGCACCTGGCAAGAATCGGTAGCCCTCTTCGCCGGCATCCCGGCCAAAGAGGCCGTTGTCGGTACCCTGGGTATGCTTTACGCCGGCCAGTATCTTGAAGAAGGTACTGTTTTGGTTGATGCTATAAGAATGCATTTTACACCCCTTACCGGCCTTTCTTACATGGTCATGGTTTTACTCTACACACCTTGTGTGGCGGTTTTAGGCGTGGTCGCAAAAGAAACAAAGTCTTTGAGATGGCCTATCTTTTTGGCAAGCTACACCTTTGCCATCGGTTGGTTGGCTTCTGTTTTTGTTTTCCAAGTCGGTACTCTTTTAGGTTTCAGTTGATTTAAAGGCGGTGTAAGCTTATGTTAAAAGACATACTTAAAAAAATGAATGATGACGGCTATTTTTCAAGGGCCCTCATGGCCAAGGAACTTGGCTTGAGCGAGCAGGTGCTTGAAGACGCCCTGGGCCGCTTGCAGGGCATGGGCTATCTTTTAAAGGAAGAGACCGGCCAAGGCTGTGTAACCGCTTGCGCCGGCTGCCCCATGGCTAAAAGCTGTGCCAAAGACATAGTCCCCATGTATCGCATAAGTGAAAAAGGCAAGGCCCTGCTTGGGCATGATTAAATCAGATTTTTAAAATCGGCGCCCTCCCAAGTCAGAATTTGGGAGGGTGCCGCTTATTTTCACAGGTCGATTCACGGGTGACAAGGGGCTTGCTCTGCTTGTAATTTAAACCCTCTTATGCTATATTTATTTTTGTAATATGGGTAGTTTTTCATCTGTGAGAAATGTGAAAGGGGCTATAATTTTGTACGACATTGCGGACATTTCTTTGGCGGCCGGCGGGCAAGATAAAATCAGCTGGGTTAAAAGCAACATGCCCTTGCTCAGGCACCTTGAAGCCGAGTTTTCCAAAAATAAACCTTTTGAAGGTTTGACTGTTGCCTTATCGATTCATTTAGAGGCTAAAACGGCCTATCTCTGCCGAGTTTTGGCCGCGGGCGGGGCAAAAATGTATATTACGGGCTCTAACCCACTTTCAACTCAAGACGATGTTGCGGCAGCCTTGGCGGCCGATGGCTTGAATGTTTATGCCCGCTATGGGGTTGACAGCAAGCTTTACAAAGAGCACCTCAAAAAAGTCATAGAACCCGGCCCCCACATTATCATTGACGACGGCGGGGACCTGGTTAACCTTATCCACAACGAATACCAAGAGCTTTTGCCTCGGGTTTTGGGCGGATGTGAAGAAACAACAACCGGCATCGGGCGCCTGGTTGCCATGCAGGCCGCAGGGAAATTACATTTTCCTATGATTTGCGTCAACAACGCCAAATGCAAGTATTTGTTTGACAACCGCTACGGAACCGGCCAGTCTGTTTGGGATGCCATCAACTCCACCACCAACCTGATAGCAGCCGGCAAAATGGTGGTTGTCGCCGGCTACGGCTGGTGCTGCAAGGGTGTTGCCATGCGGGCCCTGGGTTTGGGTGCCTCTCTTATTGTAACGGAAATTGACCCCATCAAAGCCCTGGAAGCCAAGATGGACGGCTTTAAGGTCATGCCCATGCGAGATGCGGCCGCATTAGGTGATATTTTTATAACCGTTACGGGTTGTAAAGATGTCATAGACACCGAAGATTTCAAGTTGATGAAAGACGGGGCCATCTTGTGCAATGCCGGCCACTTTAATGTTGAAATAAATATTGACAGCCTTGAGGCGGCAGCTGTCGAAAAGAAGCAACGCCGCCGCAATATCATGGGTTATAAAATGGCCGATGGCCGATGGCTTAACCTTTTGGCCGAAGGCAGGTTGGTCAACCTTGCCGCCGGTGACGGTCATCCGGCAGAAATAATGGATATGAGTTTTGCCATCCAGGCCCTATCGGCAGCTTTCTTGGCCAAAAACAAGGGCCTGCCTTCCGGCTTCCCCCTCTTAAGCGATGTTCCTCAAGAAATTGACCAAGAGGTGGCTCGTTTACTGCTTGAATTTTCGGGGCTTGAGATTGACAGACTCACAAGTGAGCAAAGCAACTATTTAAACAGCTACAACCTATAAAAAGGTTGAAGGGCCGAATGCTTGTGCACCCGACCCTTCGTGAGGAAGAGAAATAATATGAAAAGGAACCGGCGTTCCCTGGGCGCTGCTTGGCCCATCTATATTCTATCACTCACTTGTTAACATTAATCCTAATTTGTATGAACATAAAATTAACCCCCTATTAATTTTTTTCGGACCGCTTTGGCGGTGGATTTCAGAGGTGTTTTCTTTGTTTAAAATTGCTCCTTCCATGCTCTCATGTGACTTTTCTCAATTCGGGCAGGAAATTATAAGGATGGATAAGGCAGGCGCGGATCTAATCCATTTGGATGTTATGGACGGCCACTTTGTTCCCAACATAAGCTTTGGCGCATCCGTAATCAAAAGCATAAAAGCTTACAGTGACAAAACTTTCGATGTTCACCTTATGCTGCAAAATCCTTTGGATTTTATAGAAGATTTTGCCAAGGCCGGCGCCGACATCCTCACCTTTAATTTAGAGGCCGACTCGCCCGTATACGAAACCATTGCCGCTATTCGTTCTTACGGCATAAGGCCGGCTTTGAGCATAAAACCCGCCACTTGCGTCCGGGAACTTTACCCTTACATCGGTGAGGTTGATATGTTTCTTATTATGACTGTTGAACCGGGTTTTGGCGGCCAAAGTTTTATGCCCCAAACCCTTGACAAGGTTAGGGCCTTGAGAGATAAGCTTTTGGACGGTGGTTTTAAGGCAGACATTGAAGTGGACGGCGGCATAAACTTGGAAACTATAGGCTCGGCCGCAGCGGCAGGGGCCAATATTTTCGTTTCGGGCAGCACAATCTTTGCCGCCCAAGATGCAAAAGCCATGATAGAAAAACTGCGCCGGGCAGCACAGAATGCTCGGAATTCAGTTGTCGGAGGTAACTGATCATGCCTACCGCCACGGTCAACTTCATTGATGAAAAACAAAGCCGGCAAAACTCTTTGTCTTTAGCCCTTATGCTCCTGGGTTCTCTTGCCATGGCTTGGTATAATTACGGGCCCCGCGCCCTGGCACTTACCGCCGTTTGCATTGCAGGTACAACAATAAGTGATTTTGCGGGCCTTTTAATCGTAAAAAGTCGTAAAAGGGAAGTTTATGATTTTTCCGCCCCTTTAACAGGTCTTTTGATAGCCCTTATGTTACCGGCGGACTTTCCTTTTAGCTTCGCTCTTATGGGCTGTGTTTTTGCCGTGATTGTCGCCAAGCTACCCTTTGGCGGTGTCAAGGGCGAGCTTCTCAATCCCGCGGCGGCGGGTCTGGCTTTCTTAAGCGTTTCCCGTCCGGTCGCTCTTTTTGCTTATCCTAAAGTGATTGACCACACCGGTGTGTTTTCCGCAAAAGAAGGTTTGGCCGCCGGCGGTGAATCCTTGGCCTCAATGCTGCAATTGGGTGATTCCATGCGCCTGAACCATATTAATTTTTTCAAACTCTTGACCGGGGCTTTTCCCGGCCCCATGGGCACCGGCTGCATTATTGTTCTTTTGGCCGGCGGGTTTTATTTTATTTTCAGGCAACCTGAAGCACTGCTGAATTTTTTTGGCATGATTACGGCCGGGGCTGCTTTGTCATTCCTCTTCCCCCGTGTTTTAACCGGCCGCCTGTCCTCTCTGGTTTTCGAATTGATGTCGGGCGCTTTTATTTTTGCGGCGCTTTTTCTCATTACCGACCAAGCAAGCTCACCCGTCAAAAAAACACATCGCTTCCTATACGGAGCTTTTGCCGGCGGCTTGGCCATGGCCTTGCGTTATTTCGGCGTGTTTGAAGAAGGGGTTTGGTTTGCTGTTTTATTGGCCAATGCAGGCTGGGTGGTTTTCTCCAGCCCCAGGCCGACTTTCGAGGAACCCATCGCACAGGCAGAAAATTCGAATTTGGATCAAGGGGGTGGCCAAGGTGCCTAAAACAAAAGACAAGGCTTCCGGCCCGGCCGCAGCCCTAATTTTGCGAAATCCGGTTTTAATAGAACTTGCGGGTATTTGTCCGGTAGCGGCAGCAGCCGTTTCCTTGAAGTCCGCCGCTGTTTTGGCCCTTGTTTCTTTTCTGATTTTGCTTTTCACCCAGAGCTTTGCCTCCCTGTTTTTGCGCAAGCTTGTTCGTTGGGTGCGTGTTGCCATATATGTTCTCTTGGGTCTCACAGTGGTTGTCCCCGCTTACCTCCTGCTTGAAAAACATATGCCTGACCTCAGAATCTCCATTGGAATTTACCTCCCCTTGCTGGCTGTAAATTCCCTTACTGCCTTGCGTTGTGAAAAGGTAGGGGTTCGCCAAAGCTTTTTTGAAGGTTTTAAAGATTCCTTGGCGGTGGGCTCCGCTTATGCCCTTGTTTTACTTCTTGTGGGTTTCTTGCGTGATCTTTTCGGCAGCGGTCAACTGCCGGGTTATACCATACCCTACACCTTTGCCTCCCCGGCCTTGCTCATGCCTTTTGGCGGCTTTTTAGTCTTGGGTTTCTTGGCCGCCTTGCTCAAGGTTCTAACCATGAAGCTCTATCCCGGCCATGCAAAACACATGAAACTTGATATCATCCCAACCCCGGTAACCATGAAACTGCCGAAAGACAGCGAGGGCGATTCCCCGGACCTTGACTCCGACCAAGAGAAAAGCTCCCATCATGACCCCGAGCTTGAAAAAACAATTCTAAAAGAAGAAGATGAGCCCCCTATGGATGAGAGAGAGCGGCTTGCTAAACTTTTGTTTGACGATTGGGATAATTGCGAGGGAAGAATTATGACTTTCGGCGATGATTTTATGCAGTCCGATGAAGATAAAAAAGAAGATTAAGCCCCCGACCTTATATTTTGGGAAGTGATTTAATTTGCGCTTTGTTTTTGAAATGCTGAGCATATCTCTATATACGGTTTTTGTTCAAAATTTAATTTTTAGCGGCGGTTACGGCGCCAGTGAAGCCGTCAGAATGGCGGCCAAGCCTTACCGTCTGGCACTTTATTGCCTTTCGGTCACTTATTTTTCGCTGGTAACATCAGCTTTTTGCAGGGCTCTGGATTATGTGGAATTCATATCCAACCTCAATTCCGCCTATCATGCCGCTATTTTCGCCTGTGTTTTGATAGTGGTTTACCTTCTAACCGCACTGTTTTTCCATCTGGTTTTTGGTGCCGAGCCCAAGTATTTGAGTCAGCTGGGCATTACAGCCTTGAACACTTTGGTTATGTCCGTGCCTTTTATCAACTTCAGCGCCGGTTATTCTTTCACCCAAAGCTTGGGGACCGCCCTGGGGGCAGGTTTGGCCTTCTTCATAGCAGTGCTTCTTATAGGTGCGGGTATGCGCAAGTTAGCCCACAGTAAAGAAATCCCTCCCGTCTTCCAAGGTACTCCAATCATGTTTATTTATGTTGCCTTGCTTTCCTTGGCCTTTTCCGGTTTTTCGGGAGCACCGCTTTTTGCTTAAGCCCCTCTTTAAATTGGTGATCAGATGAAAAAAAGACTAAAAGTCAAAAATAAATATGTCATGCCCGATTCCGGCCCCCTTGAACGGGAACTTGAAGATTCTCTTCGCCGTGTCAGGCTCCCCTTCAGAAACAAGCCTTCTTACGCACAGCGCATGAGGCGGCGCAAGATTATCGGCCGTTTTTTGTTTTTTGCGGCTCTTTTATTGCTTTTTATCCTGGCTTATATTTTTATGAATATATTGCTGGATTTGTCAAACATGCCGGTTTAGATGCCTGCCCTATCTAACTTGCCCGGCAAGGTTTTTATTTGACGGGCGGAGGACACCGAATGCATTACATTCCCTTTAATTCATATAAAAGCTACCATAAATCACCCTTTGGTGCCGTAAAGGCCGGCAGCGAAATCACTTTTAGGCTTATTCTGCCCCATAGTTTCGGTGCAAGAAAAGTTCGGTTGGCCATACGCCGTGACGGCAGCGTGCACTATGATTTTCACCCCCTCTCACCGGAAAGCCCTCAAGGTGACAGTGAGCAATGGTGGGCCCTGTCTTACAAGGCCGGGCAGGCAGGTCTTTATTTTTATGATTTTTCTTTTGATACCGACCATGGCCGCCAGTACATCTACAATTGCGGTGCCGGCCCGGGGCAAATTAACTCTTCACCGGCCCAATGGCAGCTAACCGTTTACGACCCTGATTTTAAAAGCCCCGACTGGCTCAAGGGGGGCTTGATTTATCAAATCTTTCCGGATCGTTTTTATGCTTCCGGGCAGGCAAAAACCAACATAGCTTGTGACAGAATTTTGCGCAGTGACTGGGGAGGCACCCCTCAATGGCAACCGGATGAGTTTGGCAATATAAACTCTTACGACTATTTCGGCGGTGATCTGAAAGGGATAGAGCTAAAACTTCCCTATTTGAAAGAACTTGGGGTCAACTGCCTTTACTTAAACCCGATATTTGAAGCCCATTCCAACCACCGCTATGATACGGCCGACTACCTTAAAATCGACCCTCTCTTGGGCGATGAGGCTGACTTTAAGTCACTTTGCGACAGGGCAGCCGCCCTTGGAATCGGCATACTTTTAGACGGTGTCTTTAGCCACACCGGGGCCGACAGCATTTATTTTAATAAATTTAAGCGCTATCCCCAAGTCGGTGCCTATAATTCTCAAGATTCCCCCTATTATCATTGGTATAAGTTCAAGGAATGGCCTCATGAATATGAGAGCTGGTGGGGGATAGATATTTTACCCGAACTTGACGAAGAAAACCCGGCTTATATTGACTTTATCACCGGCCCGGACGGCGTTTTACAAAAGTGGCTGAAGCTGGGTGCCCGAGGTTGGCGCCTGGATGTGGCCGACGAATTACCGGACGGTTTTCTCAACGCTCTTCGAAAAAGTGTGAAATCCTCAAAGCAAGATGCATTCATCTTGGGGGAAGTTTGGGAAGACGCATCAAACAAGGTAAGCCACGGCGGAAGGCGTTCTTATCTTTTGGGCGCGCAGTTGGATTCCGTTATGAATTATCCTCTTTCGGAGGCCCTCTTAAAATTTGTCTCCGGCGGCAAGGCCCGGGAATTTTTAAATTCAATTTTAAGTCTGCTTGAAAATTACCCAAAGCCTGCAATTGATACGCTTATGAATCACCTGGGTACCCACGACACCCTGCGAATTTTAAGCCTTTTGGGCGGTGCCCAAGATGCCGGCACAGACGGCAGGGCCTACAAGAGTTTAAGCTCTGAAGAAAAAGAAAGGGGCCTAAAGCTTTTAAAGCTTGCTTCTACAATTCTTTACTGCCTGCCCGGCCTCCCCGGCATATACTACGGCGATGAAGCCGGTTTGGAAGGCGGCCATGACCCCTATAACAGGGCTTGCTACCCCTGGGGAAAAGAAAACAAGGAATTGCTTGATTTTTACAAGGCTCTGGGGCGAATGAGGCAAGGCCAAGCCTGCCTTATTGACGGTGATTTTGAAGTTGTTTATGAAAATGAGCATTGCATGGCCTTTGCCCGAAGCCGCGGTACCGAAAGCTTGCTTTGCATCGCAAATTCAGGGGAAACACAAGGTTCTCTTGGGCTACCTTCAAAATACTTGGGCGCAAGGCCGCTTTTGGGGCAGGCCGCCTTCAAAGATGACAAACTTCTTATCCCTGCCCACCAAGCCCTCCTGCTCTCACTTGAGTAAAATTTTAATTCGGTGATGGAATGTGAAAAAAGGTAGGAAGCTTCAATTTAAAACAAAAAAACGCTTGGAAGCGGAAAAAAAGAAAAGACTCCTTCTTATCTTCTTCATCTTCTTTTTCCTTTTTTCTGCCGCCTCCCTGCTCTTTTTTCTGCGCTCACTCAATTTTGATCTTTCAAATATTTTAGACAAACAGCCCACGGGACCTTCAAGCCAAGAAAGCTCCCCGACCTTGGACGACATTGGCGGCTTTGCCAACATCCTTGTATTTTCCGCTTCAAGCGATAAAAACGAAAAGGACCCCTTGCGCTTCATCTGCCTGATTAATGCCGACCTTGAACAAGGCCGGATAAGAGTTGCAGCCCTTTCCCCTCAAACCGGGCTTGAACTTAACGGGCAAGCAGCCGGCCTGACCGAGCACTTTAAGCTCTTGGGCCCAAGCGGCTTTAAGCAAGCTTTGGAAGAGCTTACCGGGCTTGAGATTGACCGCTATGCCTTCAGTGATGACACGGGCTTTAAAAAAGCCATGCGTGTCGTGGACCCCGCTTCCCGCTTCATGGTTGATATTAGGGCAACCATCGATTACAAGGGTGATGACTACAGCCTTTTCTTGCCACCGGGTGAGCGGACCATCAATGCCGACAGCCTGCTTAAATATCTGCGCTATCAAGGTAGCTTGGGGCAAGAAGGCTTGAAAGCTCAAGCTCAAACAATTGCAAATATGTTGGAAGTTTTTATCAATGAAAAGAATCTGGCAAAAAACGAGGTTACTTTTGAAGAACTCTACAATGCCATAACACAAACCGACATAAGCAGCTTTGACTTTCACAAGGCCTTGCCGGCCTTGGAAGCTATAGCCCATAACAAAGAACTCGTAAAAATATCCGTTGAGCAGGACACTTCGCTTTTTAGCCGCTCACGCATTGACTAACAGGGGAATCACATGAAAAAGACACTTGTATCGATTTTAATTGCCGGCTTTCTTATAGGGCTTGTTTTGTTTTTAAACCCCGGCGGTATAAGCGACAAGATTCGCGACTTTGACCTACTCGCCTACCTGGACCAACAAACGGACTGGGATTCTGTCCCGGCGCAAGAACCTACCCAAGGCAGCCCCTACAAATATTATTATAAGCAACTTTCCAACAAGGAAAAGCATGCCTATAAGGAAATTTATGATAATATTTTTGATATGCCCGAAGAAATTCCCATCCCCTTTCTCACACAGGAAGAATTGGAAAATGTTTTTCAAGCCTTGCTTTATGACGACCCCTATCTCTTCTTCGTCGGCAGAAAATGCACACTTACCACCAAAGGAACCAAGAGCTTTTTCAATGCGGAATATATTTTAAGCGCCCATGAATATGATGAAAGACGAAGGTTGCTGGAAGCTAAAGTCTATGAAGCGGTTCAGGGCATAGATCTGTCGGATGACTTTGAAAACGAACTTTATATTCACGACTATGTGGTCAATACATGCTCTTATTCCGGCACCGGTGTAGAGGACGAAAATACAGCCTACGGGGCACTTATAAACCGCAAGGCGGCCTGTGAAGGTTATTCGAAAGCCGTAAAGATTCTTTTAGACTTTGTAGGGATAGAATCTTATGTTCTTACAGGTGACGCCCTTGGGCAAGACGGCACCAGTGAACCCCATATGTGGAATATAGTTAAAATAGAAGGCGATTACTACCATCTTGATTCCACTTGGGATGACCCCGTTATAATCGGCGGGCGTGAAGATGCCAGCCCCAAGTATTCTTATTTCAACCTCAGTGACAAGGAAATTTCAATAACCCACAAAAACTTTACTTCATCCAATCTTTGCACGGCTATAAAAGCAAATTACTTTTTTAGAAAAGGGAGTTTGTTTGACTCTTATGACCGGGCGGCTCGTCAAAAAACACTTGAACTTCTTGTAGACGCCGCAGAAAATCATTTAAGCTCTTTTCAGATAAAGTTTTCCGACAAAGAGGCTTACAAAAAAACCTTGAATTCTTTTGCCAAGGAAGGTGAGCTTCATTCCCTGATTTACGATGCCCGCTCGCATACTTCAAAAACTTTACCCTACAACCCCGCCCTAAAGGAAAATGATGATTTCAATATAATTGAAATTTTCCTTCTTATATAACTAAACTTTTATAGGAGTTTTAAGCTATGGATTTAAAAAGAATCGAAAAGGCCGTAAGGGAAATACTTTTTGCAATCGGCGAAGACCCCGACAGAGAAGGTCTGCTGGAAACCCCTGCCCGCGTGGCCAGAATGTATGGGGAAGTTTTTGCCGGTTTGGAAGGCGACCCTAAAAAACACATTAAAATCTTTACCGAAGAGAATAATGAAGAACTTGTCACAGTAAGGGATATTCCTCTCTTTTCCATGTGCGAACACCACCTTATACCCTTCATGGGCAAGGCACACATAGCCTATATACCCAAAGACGGTAAGGTCATCGGGCTTTCAAAATTGGCCCGCATTGTAGATTGCTTTGCCAAACGCCCCCAGTTGCAAGAAAGATTGACCGCTCAAATAGCCGACTTTGTTTTCCAAGAATTAAAGCCTCAAGGGGTCGCTGTCTTGATTGAGGCCGAACACCTGTGTATGACCATGAGGGGGGCTCGTGCCGCCGGGTCCCAAACACAAACTTCCGCACTTCGCGGTTCCATGCGTAGCAACGCCAAAACCAGGGCCGAAGTTATGGCCTTGTTAATCCAGCAAAACCATAGATAGATTTCTTAAAACCAAGAGGTTTTCCATGGGTATTTTTAAATTTCGCAAACACAGCCTTGACTTGGGTCTCCGCACTTATGTTATGGGCATACTCAACATTACACCCGATTCTTTCTCGGACGGTGGGCGGTATTTTGATGCCGACCGCGCCCTTGAAAGAGCTCTTGAAATTGAAGCCCTGGGTGCGGACCTTATAGACATAGGGGCTCAGTCAACCGCCCCCTCATCAAGCCCGCTTGACACGGGTGAAGAATTGGCCCGTTTATCGACCTCGCTCAAGGCCATAAGCAAGCAGCTTAAAATCCCGATTTCCGTCGACACTTATCATCCTCAAGTCGCCCGCTTCGCCTTGGAAAACGGTGCCCACATTATTAACGATATAAGTGCCTCGGTCAGCCCGGAAATGGCCGAAATCGTCGCTCATTACGGCGCCGGCTGGGTTATAATGCACAACCGCGGCGGTGCCGATGCCATAGGCAATGTTTACGAGGGCGGGGTTATAAACCATGTGCGTTCTTTTTTTGAAGAATCCATGCAAAAGGCTTTAGCCTACGGCCTATCGCCCGAGCAACTCTGCTTTGACCCCGGTATTGGTTTTGGTAAAAGCATGGCTGACAATTTAAGCTTGATAAAACACATGGCCGACATTAAGCTGCCTACCTGCGCCTTATTAACCGGCCTATCGCGCAAAAGAGTTTTGGGAAGTGTGACGGGTGAAAGTGTTCCGAAAAAACGGGATGCCGCCGGCCTGGCCGCCCACACGGTTGCCATAGCCCAAGGGACCGACATTATAAGGGCACACAATGTGGCTGACGCAATCCAAGGCGCACGAATGGCGGACGCCCTTTGCAGATAAGAATTAAAGGAGAAAAACTTGGACAAGATTATAATAAAAGGCCTAAAGGTTTTTGCCTACCACGGGGTCAACCCGGAAGAAAAGGAAGAAGGGCAAAATTTTATACTGGATGTCAGTGCACGGCTTGATCTGACAAAGGCAGGTCAAAGCGACAACTTGGACGACACCGTCAGCTATGCCAAAATGATAAAA
Organism: Clostridiales bacterium; assembly: GCA_012524025.1. Taxonomy (GTDB): domain Bacteria; phylum Bacillota; class Clostridia; order Oscillospirales; family Acutalibacteraceae; genus UBA1447. The sequence goes on from JAAYSC010000003.1 coordinate 44,374, forward strand.
GTCGCCCTTGCGGTAATGCAAAGCCAAAAGAACGACTTGATAGAGCGTGCCGCCCACCGGGTAGCCCGGGCTTTGCTTGAAAACTTTCCCGACCTTGACAGCGTCAAGGTAAAATTAAAAAAGCCGGAAGCCCCGGTCAAGGCCCATATAGACTATGCGGCAGTAGAGTTGGAATTAAAAAGGAGTAAAAACACAAGATGAACAACAAGGCAGTAATAGGTTTGGGAACAAATATGGGTCATAAAATTGAAAATATTCAAAATGCGGTCAGAGCTATCGGCCATCTCCCAAACACAGAAATCCTGGCTGCTTCACATGTCTACGAAACGGATCCCGTCGGTTTTGCCGACCAAGATGTCTTTTTGAATGCGGCAGTCAACATCCAAACCAAGCTGTCACCCATGGCGCTTTTGGGCGCATGCTTGGGTATCGAAGCCGCTTTCGGCAGGGAGCGTTCCCAAAAAGACGGGCCTCGAATAATAGACTTGGATCTCTTGCTTTACGGCTGCGTTAAAAGCGAAAGTTTTGAACTGACCCTTCCCCATCCGCGAATTTTGAAAAGGGCTTTTGTCATGGTCCCTTTACTGGACCTTTTCCCCGGCGGCAGAGCCCCCGGCCTTTATTTTGGGCCCCATCTCAAGGAAGTCGGTTGTGAAGGTGTCAGAAAAATCGATCTTGAAATAACAGTATGAATTTATAAGGCTTTGGAGGATAAAATGACAGGTTTAATTGATATTGGCGGCGGCATGAGGGGCGTATACGGTGCAGGTGTGCTGGATTGCTTTCTTGAGCACGGCCTTGATTTTGATTACTGCCTGGGGGTTTCGGCAGGCAGTGCCAATATAGCTTCTTTTCTTGCAAAACAAAAAGAAAGGGGCTTGCGTTTTTATACGGTACATGCGGCCGACCGGCGTTTTATGAGTTTGCGAAATTTCATGAAAACCAAGTCTTATTTCGGTTTAGACTTTATATACCGAACGCTAACCGATGAGCTTGACCCCATTGATTATGACACCCTCCTATCTTCAAAAAGTAAAATAAGGGTTGTTGCCACAAGGGCAGACAACGGCAAGCCCCACTATTTTACCAATGAAGACTTTCAAAAAAACAACTCGGAAGTTTTAAAGGCCTCCTGTGCCCTGCCCATGGCTTGCCTACCGGTTGAAATTAAGGGTGAGCTTTATTTCGACGGCGGTGTAGCAGACCCCATACCCGTGAAAAAAGCCTTGGATGACGGTTGTGATAAACTGGTTGTGATTCTTACAAAACCATTTGATTTTGTTATGGGGCGTGAGCGCACCAGTCTGCTGCACCCTTGTTTACTAAAAAAATACCCGGCCATTATCAAAGCTCTGGACCATCGCCGTATCCGCTACAGGCGGGCTATACGGCTTTTAAGAAAGCTTGAAAAAGAAGGCAGGGCTCTTATTATTTCACCCTCACAAAAATACAAGATCAACACCGGCACAAAGGACCGCCAAACCCTCAAGGGTTTCTACCGCCTGGGTTACAATGACGCCTTGCAGAAAATAGAAGAAATCGGCGGGCATGCCAAAAATCTATCTGCCTGCCACTTTTTAGACGGAAGAGGCGTCGTTTAAGAAGAGCAAAATTTTAATAAATCGATAAGCCATATGTCTGATTTTGGAAAGGGGATATTTTTATGAAAGCCTCATTCAAAAGCAAGCTGGGTTATGCGGCGGGTGACATCTACGGGGGCGGTGCCTTCCTGGTTTTCAGCCTGCTCTACATGAACTACTTAACCGTTGTTGAAGGCTTGCCGGTTGTAGCCACATCGGTAATAATTTTGATCGGCAAACTATGGGATGCCGTGACCGACCCCGTTTGCGGTATAATTTCGGACAAGACCCGTTCGAAATTCGGCCGCAGGCGGGTTTTCTTTTTGATAGGAATTTTACCGGTTTTCCTGTCATTTGTAATGCTTTTCTATTCTTTTGGAATCCAAAGCACAAACCTTAAAATTGCTTACCACGCCTTTGCCTATATGTTTTTTTGCACAGCCTTTACAATTGTTATGGTCCCCTATAACGCTATCCTTTCCGATATTACGGATGACTATAACGAGCGCACCGGCTTTACCACCGTCCGCATGGCCATGAGTTCGGGCGCTTCGCTTTTGTGCGCCGTAATTCCGGGCCTTATAATAAAATCCGCCGGTGGGGACACAAACGGGCCCGAACAAAAAATCGGTTATCTGGTTATGGCGCTCATTTTAGGCGCCGTTTTCGGCTTTAGTTGGTTGCTCACCTTTTGGGGAACCAAAGAAAAGGAAGACCTGCCCGAGCCCGACACCATGACCGTAAAAAAATGGCTGTCTGTTTTCAAAAATCGGCCCTATCTTAACTTTTTAGGCATCTTCTTAACCTTTCAAATTGCGGTTGACCTTATGTTGGCCCTTTTCATTTTTTATGTTGATATTGTCGTTTTAAAATACAAGAGTTATGAACTAATTGTGGGCACTCTTTTGGTTTTTTCTCTGATTTTGTTGGCCCCCATGGGAGCCATTGCCAAAAAGCGGGGCAAATACTTTCCTCTCTTCATAGGCCTCCCCATTTGGATTTTCACTATGTTGGCCTTTATCCCCGCCAACCAAAACACGCCCGTCGCCCTTCTTTGTTTCTTGTCTGTCCTGATAGCCTTCGGCTCTTCCTCCGGCAATCTGGCCACCTGGTCCATGCTAACGGACATTTATGATGTTGATGAAGTGATTAGCGGAAAAAGGCGAGAAGGTATCTACAGCGGTATTACAACCTTCTTGAGAAAGTCCGCCAGCGGTATCGCCATCTTGGTTTTGGGTATAGGGCTCAAGGTCTTGGGTTTTGACCAAGAGCAATATAACCTTATTAAGGCCACGGCTGCCGATTTTGACCCAAGCCAATACGCCCAAAGCGGAGTGGTCTTTGGGGTTAAATGGATGTTTGTTGTCATCCCCATCATTTTCATGTCGGCCTGCCTCTTCTTTGCCGCCCGCAATAAGATCAGCCAAAAGCGTTATGACTCCATTCAAAAAGGAATAACCGCCTTCAAAGATGAAGACGGCTTAAATTCCTTGGACCAAGAAAACTTGGAAGATATTCTTTTTGTCACGGGTTTGGGTAAAGAGGAACTCTGGGGCAGGGGTAAATAAGCAAAAAGTTTTTACCATTTGCCAAGCTCAAGCTTTTCAGCGTTCTAAAACATATTCTACATTTTTGCCTTGCCCTACCCTACGAATAATCTGTTTGCCCATCATGTTCCCAAGCAAGGTAATAGCCGTCGCTTGGGAGATCTGCCAAGCCCTTCTACTGCTTCTAATGATTATAATAATCATGCTAATAATTAGAATCATTAGAACCGGTTTTATCAAGCAGTTTTGTAGAAACATTTCAAAAAATCACCGGAAGCTATCGCTTTCGGTGATTTTTTAGTCTAAACATGGATTATTTCTTTAAGGTCGTTATAAAACTTTCTGCCGCGTCTTTCATGCCCTGCTCCAAGGGGATTGCTTTAAGCAAGCTTTTGAGCTTGAAGGGCCTTGCCAAGGTCAAGAAAACATTTAAAATCCCCTTCTTACCGCCTATGGCCTGCTGCACTATTTCGCTGTTCAAAAGCCCTTTGACTTCTTCATTTTTAAGCAGGGCGCCCAGCCTGTCATCAAGGCTAAAGTAATCTGCCCCATCACCTTCTTCAACAAACCAATTGCGGACCATTGAAAAGGCTCCCTTGGGCAAAACATAATCCGGGTTGGGGCTTTGAGTGCCCTGAATTTTAATTTCATGCTCATCGGCACCGCTAACCGATGCCACAAGTGTGTTTTCACCCTCTTTAATCTCTATCCCTTCAAAGCGGACCACACGCTCGCAGTCTTTTTCAAAGCTTTCGCCGTTGACCGTCAGGCTGACTTTCGGAGCGTTGGAATAAACTACTATTGTGCTCTTCCCCACCGGCCGCCGGGCATAGCGTTCCCCGCCGATATGAACAAAGGGTTCGTCTGTCCAATAGGCCTTGTAAACATAAAAACTGTCTTTTCTTGTTTTTCTGTCAATGGTAACAAGCCCCTTGTTGTTGCGCCCCTTTACCCCGCCTTCATCCCGGTTGGCCGCGCCAAAGTCGAACATGTTCCAAACATAAGAACCCCAGAGCCAATCGCGCTTTTCAATTTCACGGGCATAAATTTCATGAAAATAGGCCTGATAAGTTTCACTGTAGTCACCTTGAACACCTTTTTCATTTTGGTAACGCAAAATACCCTCTGCCCCGTATTCGGAAAGGCAAAGCTTGAGTTGGGGGTTGTTTTTATGGAAATCATCAAGCCATCCGCCGATTTCTGCCGCCGTCTTCATATACCAACCATAGTAAATATTATAGCCCAAAATATCCGTAATTTTGTTGAGGGGGCCGCTTGTGGCGTACATCATTACCTGGGCCGAAACGGTGGGGCGTGATGGGTCCAAACTTTTTGCCAGGGCATTGAGCTCTTTTAAAGCCTCTTCCATGCCCTTGGCCTTGCCTCCTATGGTTATTTCATTTTGAATACCCCAAGCGTAAACTGAGGTATGATTGTAGTTTTGTTCTATAAGTTCGGTTAATTGACTTTTGGCGTTTTCTTGTTTGGCTTGTGAAAAGCGTGATATGACCGGAACCTCTGCCCAAACCAAAAGCCCTGCTTCATCACAAAGATTATAAAAGTATTCATCTTGTTGGTAGTGAGCCAGGCGCACGGAATTGGCCCCCACTTCAAGTATGAGCTCCAAGTCTTCTTCATGTTCTTTTTTTGTCAAAGCATTGCCCATATGCAGGCGATCTTGGTGGCGGCAAACACCCTTCAATTTTATGGGCTCTCCGTTTAAGAAACAGCCTTTCTCACTGTCAAACTCAATGGTACGAAAACCGACTTTTGTTTCTACCCTATCGGTTTCTTTTCCCTCTTTTATAAGCGAAGAAGACAGTGTATAAAGGTAGGGGTTTTTAACACCATCCCAAAGTATGGGGTTGAAAAACTCAAGCATTTGAATCCGCTCGTCCGTTTCCGCTAAAAGCTCCCCAACACACTCACCCTTGGCATCAAACAGTTGATGGCGGACTGTAAGATTGGCGGTTTCACCCAAGGTATAGGCCTCAACCGTCAAGCAAGCCCTGCCGTTTTTTACACTCGGCGTAACAAAAATCCCCTGCCGCCCCTTGAGTGGTGAAAAGTAGGCCTCACCCAAGTCGGTTATAAGGTTTACATCCCTGTAAAGGCCGCCGTAAAAGGTAAAGTCGGCCATGGAAGGGTAAATATCTTCAAAGTCGCTGTTATCAACGGCAATTTCCAGCTTGTTTTCCCCATTTGTCAGGTAGGGGGTCAAATCGAATCTAAACATGGAATAACCGCCCCGGTGGCTACCGACTTCCTTGCCGTTGAGCTTGACTCCAGCCACGGAATTGGCGGCGTTAACTTCCAGATAAGTTGTGCCCGACAATTTAGGTAATATCTTGCTGTAAACACAGCGCCCACGGTAATAGTCGGCCCCTTCCTGCCCGTCCACGGCATTCCAAGTGTGGGGCAGGTCAACCGTTTGCGTTTTTCCCTGCTTATTAAACTGCCAAGCCCGGTTTATATTAATTGTTTTTCTCATTACCTTATCCTCCCAAAAGTTTAACTGCCAAGGCCGGCCTCTCGCCTGGCCCTTAAGTCTTCGGACATTTTTATGGTCGCTCCCTTATCTAAATTGTAGATAAACTGCATGCCCGCAAACATAAGCACTATGCCCACCAGGGGCAAGATAATCGAGATTTGCAGCACGCCCTTGGCCACCTTATCTGTTGTTGCTATAACATTTTCGGGGTCAAAGCCCACAGCGGACAAGAGCAGGGCCACGAGGCCCTGGCTGACGGCCTGCCCCATTTTGCGGACAAAGGAGTAAACCGCATAGACCGTACCCTCTTCCCGCCGGCCTGTTTTTAGGTCCTGGTAATCCACGGCGTCCGCCACAAAAGACCAGGTAATCAACAAAAAGACACCCGTGCTCATATTGGCAATCCCCATTAAAATCAAGTAAATCCAGCCGCCCTTATCATTGCCGGGTAAGGCGACAAAAGGCATTACAGCCATTACCGCAATACCAAGGAGCATGGGCCATGTGCTTATTTCTTTCTTGCCAAAGCGGCGGGTCAATTTTGGTATAAGGGGTATAAACACAACCATGGGCGCAAAGACCACCAAGTTCCCCAAGACAATCAGGTCAGTGTTTTTAAAATAAACTTGGAAAACATATTGCAAAGTAGTCATGTTTGACCCCAAAAAAGCCAACTGGGCAAAAGAAGCCAAGCTTATACCCAGGGCAGCCCGATTTTTTAAGAATGAAGTCAAGCTTTTTGTAAAACTGTACTTTTCTTTTTGCTGTGTTATAACCAAGCGTTCCGTTGTCAAAAAATACAGTGCCATAAAACCCGCCAAACCGAAAAGGCCCATAACCAAGGCTATCCACACAAAGCGCTCGGGTATTATGGGAGCAATACCCGTTACTTGATCTTTCGCCCCGTAAATGAGTTTGGGCATGGCCAGCATTATCGGCAAAACGGCAAGCCCGGCGCCGATGCTGCGTAGGGATGAAAGTTGGGCTCGCCCGGAAATATCATCCGTAAGGGCGGCATTGAGCGAACCGTAAGGCACATTGGCCGCCGTATAGGCGATTGACCACAAACAGTAAACAAGCAGGGTATAGGCAAAGCGCAGGGCGTAGGGCAGGGCTCTTATATCAACAAAAAACAAAACCGTGGTTATGAGAATTGTAAAAGACCCGTAAAAAATCCAAGGCCTGAACTTTCCGTTTTTACCGGGTTGGCGTCTGTCAACCATGGCACCGATAATAGGGTCGTTTATGGCATCAAAGATCTTGGCCAAAACAACGATAAGGGCCCATGATTTGAGTGAAAGCCCCATGCCTTGGGTGAAGTAAATCATGGCGTAATTGGTGACCAATTGGAAGGACATGTTGCACCCGAAGTCACCCAAAGCGTAACCCACCTTGTCACGCAGACCAAAGGCTGCCTGTTTCTTCCCCATGCTTAATCCCCCTTTTATCCCCTTAAAAGTGCTTGTTCGATTAAAAGCCGTAAGCTAATGATTCTAATGCCTCAATTATAGCTTGTTTCGCCGAGCTTGACAAATCTAACTTCCGCCTAAAATTCATACCCTTTAGGGTATAAATCGCATCTCTATCGCTTAATTTATACCCGAAAGGGGTTTTTATCTCGTTTAGCATTGACAATCACCCCGATAGGGTGTAAAATTCACCTGTATTGAATCCTATGGAGGGGTTTTATGAACGAGATTGCACGTTTTGTTAAAAAAAACAGAAAAATGGTCGGCCTCACGCAAGAAGAATTTGCCTTAAGAGCCGGCTTGGGTCTGCGCTTTGTTCGTGAATTGGAACAGGGCAAAAGCACCGTGCGCATGGACAAGGTGAACACCGCCCTTGCCATGTTTGGTATGCAAGCAGTACCGGGTAAAAAGGAGAATGAGTCATGAATTCCTTTAGAAAAGCTCACATATATGTCAGAAACAACTTCGCCGGTCTACTTGAGGAAACCGACGAAGGCTACCGTTTTACCTATGATGAAAATTATCTTCAAAGCGAATTTGCAAGCCCTGTATCACTTACCTTGCCTTTACAAAGCTCAAGCTATGATTCTAATACTCTCTTTTCATTTTTCGATGGCCTGATCCCGGAAGGTTGGCTTTTAGATATAGTAAGCCGAAACTGGAAAATAAGTCCAAACGACCGCTTTGGCTTGCTACTTGTGGCTTGCAAAGACAGCATCGGTAATGTCAGTGTGAGGGAGGAAAGCTTATGAATTGCTTGCATTGTGGCAAAAAACTTCCCTTAAACAACAGCACGGGCTGGCATAAGGCCTGTATTAAGCGTTTTTTCGGCACGAAAGACTTACCCACGATTGATATTAATAAGAAAAAATTGGAGCTCTTGGCAGACAAGGGGTCTGAAAAAGGCTACACAATCCCCGGGGTTCAGAAAAAGCTTTCGCTTCAAGTTTATGCGGACCAAGGTAAGCACAGGCTCACAATCGTTGATTACCCCACAGGCTATATTTTAAAGCCGCAAGTTGAAGAATTTGAGGCCCTGCCTCAAGCCGAACACCTAACCATGCATATGGCCGCAAAAGCCGGTATCGAGACCGTGCCCAATGCCTTAATTTTGGATAAAAAAAGCACAGCCTACATAACCAAGCGCATTGACCGAGTTTTTAGCAAGGATGAAACACAGATGCTGGCCATGGAAGATTTTTGCCAGCTTGACCTCAGGCTCACTCAAGACAAATATAAAGGGTCATATGAGCGTTGCGTTAAAATTATTCAAAGGCACTCATCACGGCAAGGCCTTGATATAGCCGAGTTTTTCATACGCTTGGTTTTTTCATATCTTGTCGGTAATTCTGATATGCACCTTAAAAACTTTTCACTTATTGAAACAAGTGAAGGCTCGGGCGACTATGTCTTGTCCCCCGCCTATGACCTGTTGCCCGTAAATATAATCATGCCCGAAGATAAAGAGGAATTTGCCCTTACCATGAGAGGCAAGAAAACGAATATTCGCAAAAATGATTTTCTTGCTTTTGCTCAAAGTTGCGGGATTGAAAAAAAGACTGCTCTGAAAATAATAGAAAAACTTATAGGCTTGAAAGACGATTTTGTTTTGATGTGCGAAGATTCTTTTTTACCCGAAACAATGAAAGATGAATTTAAAAAATTAATAGTTGAAAGGGCGGCAAAACTTTCCTAATACTTAGGGGGGCGGCGACCCTCTCAGGGTTCGAATCCCTCCCTCTTATGTATAACAAAAAGCCACCCCAAAAGCTGTCCTCACATAGGGATTTTATACCCTTGAAAAATTCGGCATAGTCGTGAATAGCGGCTATGCCGTTTTTTCGTCCATTTTCTGAAAATCTATTGCTCCGATGCAATTGTAAATGATTCGAA
>JAAYSC010000038.1 GCA_012524025.1 Clostridiales bacterium
GAAATCGTATCTTACACATGTTCCACAACAGATTCTTAGAAAAACAAGTGGTTTCCGCTTAACGCTTCCACCACTTGTTTGTTTCCATTTTTTTGGATTTACCCCAACTATTGACAAAGAGCCTTTTATAAGAGTAACTTTATTAAAAAACTGTTAATTCTTCTTGCCCGCGCCGCAAAATCCCTAAAGCCCCGCCTGCTTCTATAGGAAAATCTTTGTTTGACGCTTCTATTGAGCAACGGCTGACCGCTGCCCCATTCAAGGCTTTCAGAAAGGGAATATAATCAAATCCGTCAGTTTCAGAAGGATAGAGTCTACCCACGGGGTTGGCAATGTGCGCATGCACCACCTTGTTACCTAATCTTATAATTTCCGACACATTTTCGCCTTCGGCATGCATGTGATAGAGGTCTGCCAAAATTTTTATATTGTCTTTATCGGCTGCTTGTGAAATTCTATTTGCAAATTCTAAACTGTTAATCCAGGCGCATTCTTTCTTATTGAGCGGCTCAATGGCTATCTCAATGCCAAAGCTTTCCGCTATGGGTGAAACAATGTCTGCCAAGAAAAACACAATTTGCTCAAAAGCCTTATCTTCACTGACACCTTGGGGGATTTTTCTGGCGGCGCTACTGCCGAAAACCGAAACTTTTATCCCGATTTTATGGGCTCTATCAAGTGCATGTAAGACATATTTATCTATTTTCTTGTAGTCTCTTGCCTCACCGACAAGTGGGTAGTCACTTGGTATAAAGCAATTTGAAGCCTCACAGGGCAAGCCGATTGTCTCGACTTTTTCTGTGAAGTCAGAAAAGTCACGATCGCTCAGGGCCGCTAAATCACCCAAATGTGTTTCAAAATAATCAAAGCCCAGCTCTTTCATTGTTAATATTTTTTCTTCATCCAGACCTACACAGGCACCAAATTTCATCAGTTTCCTCCCTACTTGTTTCCGGCTTCTCTTAATAATTCTTCAGCACTTTTAAGCTGTATTTCCGTTAAATTAATGCCCCCTATTATGCGAGCAATTTCTTTTTTCCGCCCTTCAAAATCCAAGGGTTTGACTTTTGTGTATGTCTTATTGTCCGACACTGCTTTGCTGATAAGAAGGTGGTTGCCGGCCTGGGCGGCTATTTGCGCCAAGTGGGTTACACAGATAACTTGCCTTCCTTTTGAAACTTGCCGCAATTTCAGAGCCACTTTTTGCGCTGCCCTTCCGCTGACCCCGGCGTCAACCTCGTCAAAAATCAAGGTGTCAATCTCATCCTTGCTTGCCAAAACATTTTTTATTGCCAACATTATACGCGAAAGTTCACCACCGGAAGCAATCTTTGCCAGGGGTTTTGGCGCTTGGCCTATATTGGCCGAAATCAAAAACTCGACCTTATCCCTTCCCTTGGGGGTGTAATCCACGCTTTGGAAGTCAACTTCAAAGCTGACATTTGGCATATCTAAAAAGGCCAGCTCTTCTTTAACTTTATTGGAAAAATCCAGCCCCGCAGCCTTACGCACCGCACTCAACTTATTTGATTTTTCTTCAAGTTTCTTTTCTATAACCAGAAGCTCCGATTTAATTTCTTTAAGCCTTTGGTCGGAAAATATAATTTTTTCTCTTTGCTGCAAGGCATCATCTAAAAATTTTAGCATCTCTTCTTCGCTGTCTCCGTATTTTCGAGACAGCCTGTAAATTAAATCCAAACGCTCTTCAATCAACTCATAATCTTTGGGATTAAAATCAAGCAGGCCCAAAATGCTTCTGATTGAATCCGTGTGTTCTTCAAGGCTGAAGTTAAGCTCGTGCAGGCTTTCGGTGGTTTTGTCAAGTTCCGGATAATATTCTGCCACTTTTTCCAAATTGGCGGCACTTATGGCCAATTGTTGCATGGCACCCTCGTGTTCATCGTGGCCGGCTATCAAATGCAATGCTTGGTTAAGGTTTTGAGTCATTTTTTCGGCATTTCTGAAAAGATTTTGTTTTTGCTTTAACTCTTCTTGCTCGCCGGGTATTAAGGTCGCTTCTTCAAGTTCTGTGATTTGAAAATTTAAAAGATCCAACAAGCGTGCCTTTTGAGCTTCATCGGTGCTTATTTCAAGCTCTTCTTTTTCCAATTCTTTTTTCTTATCGTAGAGCCGACTGTAGGCTTGGAGCAATTCTTCGTTTTCAGCCAAAGCGTCTATAAATTGTAAGTGGCCCTCGCTTTGTAAGAGGGCCTGGTTGTCATGCTGACCGTGAATGTTTATCAAGTCGCCGGCCAAATCTTTTAGCATGCCGACTGTCAGGGGTTCACCGTTGGCTGTGCAAATGTTTCGACCGTCCGGCGCAATTGTTCTTTGCAATATCAAGCAGCCGTCATCTTGCAAAGCAATGGCATTTTTTTCAAGCTTTGATTTAGTCGATTGGTTAACATCAAAGAAAACGGCCGAAACCTTGGCCCTTTCAGCACCCGTGCGAATAAGTTCACGCGATGTCCGATCGCCCAATATTGCATTTATTGAATCTATGATTATGGATTTACCTGCGCCGGTTTCACCGGTCATAACATTTAAGCCGGCATCAAAATCTATAGTCGCACTCTCAATTATAGCAATATTTTCAATTTTTAATGACTGCAACATAGGGCCACCCCTTTATTAACCGGCTAACAGGCGTTGGATTGCGTCTTTCATCTGTGAGGCATAGCCTTCATTTCTGCAAAGGGCAAAAATAGTGTCATCACCGGCCAAGGTGCCCACCAAGCCATCCCAATGCATGGAATCAAAAGCGGCGCAAGCCGCTTGTGCCATGCCGGTGTGGCATTTTATAACTATTGTGTTTCCGGAATAGTCGGAAGATATGACAGATTGAACAAATATATTTTTAAATTTTGCCAAGAGTTCGTCTGAATCCGATCGATTGGCCGCATAGCGGTATTGCCCGTCACTGCCCATCATTTTTACAATGCGCAACTCATTAATATCGCGCGAAATTGTAGCTTGGGTAACATTGAAGCCTCTTTCATTTAGCTTTGCCATAAGTTCTTCTTGCGTTGAGATACTGTGATTTTCTATGAGGTCAAGAATTAATTCCAATCGTTTCTTTTTCATTTTACCACTACCTTTCTATTTAAAAGTTACCTTTCCATTGTGTTAACTTGCTGTTTAAAACATCCACAAAAGTGTCGGGTTTAATCCTGATAAATTCGGCCGACAAATCGGATTTTGTGATTTTTAGATAAGCCCCCTTTGGGATTGCCACTTGGGTAGAGCCGTCGCAAAAATATATGACAGAATCATTTGGCGGGGTTTTTATAGAAAGTTCAGACTCCGCGTTGAGGACAAAGGGCCTGGCAAATAAGGAATGGGCGCAAATCGGTGTCAACATAATGCTTTCAAGCGCCGGGTCAATGATCGGCCCACCCGCCGACAGTGAATAGGCGGTTGAGCCGGTCGGGGTTGAAATAATCAAGCCGTCGGCAAAGTAGCGAATGAGGTGTTTGCCCTGCCGTTGCACCTTTATGTCCAGCAGTTTCGCGCGGCCGGGCCTGGTGACAACCGTATCGTTCAAACAATAATCACTTTGTAAAAGCTCTTGGCCGTCAAAGAGCTGTGTTTTTAGTAACATCCTTTTTTCAGTGCAATAATCTGACTCTAAAATCTTATTTAAGAGATGAATTTCGTGGCGTTCCAGGCCTGCCATAAAAGCCAACCTGCCGGCATTAATACCCAAAACCGGTTTTGAAAAACGCAAGGCATCTTTAGCCGACCTTATTATTGTGCCGTCACCGCCGACCGTAATTAAAATGTCGCAAATGTCAAGCATTTCATCCTTGGGCAAAAAGCCGGCATTGGTTGTGGAAAAACTGTCTTTACAGGCCGGGATCATAAAATATTTTACTCCCAATTTGTCCAACTGTGAACAAACTTCCAAGGTGACCATATATCCGTTTGCTCGCGTAAGGTTTGGCTCGATAGCAAATACCATCTTAACTACCTCCATTTAGTTCTTCATGCGCCCGTTCAACCAAATCCCCTATCAGGTCCTTGCAATCACTTGATGTATCAGCCGAAGTATCAGCCGAAGTTTTTTGCAGTAAAAGCAAATATTCTATATTGCCTTGCGGGCCTTTGAGGGGGGAATAATCAAGTTTTAATGCTTTAAAGCTATTTTCAAAGGAAAACTTAAGAACATTTTCTATAACTTCCACATGGGTTGATTTTTCGCGAACAACGCCTTTTTTACCCACCTTTTCACGGCCTGCTTCAAACTGGGGTTTTATGAGGCAAACCGCAAGGCTTCCTTCCTCCAATATTTCGGACAAAGACGGCAAAATTTTAGACAGTGAAATAAAAGAAACATCCACACTCGCAAAGTCGATTTTATTACTATTATCTATCAGCTTTCGGTCAAAATGCCTGAAGTTAACGCGCTCTAAAGATACAACGCGCGGGTCACTTCGCAAAGACCAAGCAAGCTGGTTGTAACCCACATCAACTGCGTAAACTTTGGCTGCCCCCGCCTGTAGCATGCAATCGGTAAAACCACCGGTGGAAGAGCCGACATCAAGGCAAGTAAGACCTTTGAGTTTTAGGCCAAAACTTTCAAGGGCTTTTTGGAGTTTCAAGCCCCCTCGACTGACGAAGGGTAAGGGGTTTTCCCTTATCACGACAAAATCATCGGGTTTTATTTGAAAACCGGCCTTGGTGCTTTTTTGATCATTAACATAAACCAAACCCGCCATTATCAGGGCTTGCGCTTTTTCACGCGATTGCACCATGCCCTCTTCAAAAAGATAAACATCAAGCCTCTTCTTCATCTGCTTCGTCTGTGCCCCCTAAAAGCGCTCGGTAAATGCCGTCGGCATCTAATTTGTATTCTTTCAACTGTTCTTCGACAGTTGCCTGCTTTACAAAAACATCATCAACCGCAAAGAGTTTATATTGGCCTTTAAAAGCATTTTCTAAAAGTAAGTTTGCGAATTTTTCACCGACACCGCCGGATTTTACACCTTCTTCAAAGAAAAAGATTTCTTCTTTGCCCAAAGCATACTCAAGTGCTGCGGGGTCTATGGGTTTAATTTTGTTAAGCTTTAATATTTTTGTATCAAGGCCTTGATTTAAAAGTTTTTCTCGCGCTTTAACCGCTTGGCTAAAAACTCTTCCGTAAGTAATTATCAGCGGAAGTTTTTCATTTTCACCTTCTTTTGGGTAAATATCAAAATTTCGATTTTCTGATACAAAATCCGACGGCAGACCAAGCTCCGCCCCTCGCGGATACCTGACCGCCGTGGCAAATTTTTCACTGTAAATTGCCTTATGCATGTCTCTCTTCAATTCAGCATAAGCAGAGGGTGAATAAATAGTAATGTCGGGTATGGTGTTCAAAAAAGCGACCTCATAAATGCCCTGATGAGTTTCCCCGTCCTCACCGACAAAGCCGGCCCTGTCAATTGCAAAAACAACCTTTAATTTTTGTAGGGCCACATCATGAAAGATTTGATCATAGGTCCTTTGTAAAAATGATGAATAAACCGCAAAAACAGGCACCATGTTGAGTTTTGCAAGGCCTGCCGAAAAGGTTACGGCATGTGATTCGGCGATGCCCACATCAAAAAACCTTTCAGGGAACTCTTCTTGAAAACATGACAGACCGGTACCCACGCTCATGGCGGCGGTTATGGCACAAATTCGTTTGTCCTTACCGGCCAATTCGCACAAAAATTCACCTGTTTCTTGCGAATAGCTACTGCCGCTGATTATAGGGTCACCCGAGTTAAGATCATATTTTGAGACACCGTGAAATTCGGTGGGGGCTTGTTCGGCCAAGTCATAACCTTTGCCTTTTACGGTCTTGACATGCAAAAACACAGGGCGCCTGATCAACTTTGCACTGGTCAGGGCTTGTGTCAGGTGTTCAATATTATGCCCGTCTATGGGGCCGATATAGTTAAAGCCCAGGTCTTCAAACCAGGTGCTCTTATAAATGGTTTTTTTAAGTGAAGCTTTTAGGTGTGAAATAAAGGCAGAAAGATGTTTACCGATAAGCGGAATGCGATTGAGTGCGCTTTCTGTTTTGGCTTTGAACCTGTAATAGCGCGGATTGGTCCTTAAGGCTGTTAAGTAGCGGGCCATGGAGCCAACATTTTTCGAGATAGACATTTCATTCTCATTCAAGATAAGAATCAAACGGCCGTCATTGCGGTCGGCGTTATTCAGTGCTTCATAAACCATGCCGTTTGTTGATGACCCGTCGCCGACTACTGCAATAACATAAGAGTTATCACGCTTTAAACTTTTGGCGCGCACAATTCCCAGGGCAGAAGATAAGGCAGTCCCCGAATGCCCGGTGCGGAAAAAGTCATGTTCACTTTCGCAAGGTGACGGATAGCCCGATATGCCATCCTTGCACCTTAAGGTGTCAAAATCTTCGCACCTGCCCGTCAGGAGCTTATGGGTATAGCACTGGTGGCCGACATCCCACAAGATGTGATCATAGGGCGACTTGAAGACCCTGTGCAAAGCAATAGTCAGTTCCACCGTTCCAAGGTTAGATGATAAGTGACCCCCGGTTTGCGAAACCGTGTTAATAAGCTTTGTTCTTATTTGGGTGGCCAAGTCATCAAGCTCGGACATTTTAAGCGCTTTTAGATCTTTTGGGCAAGAAATATTATCTAATAAGTTTTGTTCACTCATTTGCAACCTCAACTTTTACGCCCGGAAAGTTGGCGGGCATACCATAACAAAAACTCCGCATCCCTATCCGAAGACAGTAAAACCGCTTCTGCCTTTTGTAATAATTCATGTGCCTTTTCTTGCGCTCGGTCCAAACCGGCAACGGTCACATAGGTTGATTTTTCGTTTTCGGCATCACTGCCTGCGGTTTTGCCAAGCGTTTGTGTCGACTGGGTAACATCCAATATGTCGTCAATGATTTGAAAGGCCAAGCCAATATTTTGGGCAAAATCACCGGCCAGCTTAATGTCGGCTTCAGATGCTTGGGCTGCCAAGCAACCCAACCGGCAAGCGGCCACAATAAGGGCTCCTGTCTTTTTTTCGTCGGTTTCAATCAAGGTATCTAAACCGACTCTTTTGCCTTCATTTGCCAAATCCATTGCTTGGCCGCCGAGCATACCGGCCCAGCCCGCCGCCTTAGAAAGCAAGGCAACAGAGTCAATAAGTGTTTTCGGGCTTAAGTTTGCCTTTGCAATTACTTCAAATGCCAGGGTTAATAAGGCATCGCCTGCCAAAAGAGCCGTAGCTTGGCCGTATTTAATATGGCAGGCAGCTTTACCGCGGCGCATATCATCATCATCCATACAAGGCAGATCATCATGAATTAAAGAATAGGCGTGAATCATCTCAACCGCGCAAGCCGAATTCAAGGCCTGTTCATAATCTGCTTGGCAAAACTCACAAAAAGCCAAGCTTAAAACAGGGCGCACTCTTTTGCCGCCGTTTTCAACGCTGTAACGCATGGCCTCGTTGACTATGCCGGCCCGGGCGGGTGGCAATAATTCATCCAAACGCTTATCTATTTGCCGGCGAAACATATTAAGTTTAGCTTGAAACTGTTTCATCCTTACTCCCCTCTGTTTCGAGCGAACTTAATTGAATAATTTTTTGTTCAGCCTCATTTAAACTTTTATTGCAAAAATTCACAAGCTTTGTGCCTTCTTCAAACATTTTTAATGTTTCTTCAAGCGGCTTGCTTCCTTCTTCAAGGAGTTCAACAATTTTTTCCAAGCGTTTCATCGCTTCTTCATAGGTAAGATTTTCCATTTTATCCCCCATATTACTCACTGATTTCTTTAACTTCGCATCTTGCCCCGCCGCGATTGAATTTTAAATCTAAAAAGTCACCCTTTGAAAGTTCTTTAGCATCCGTCAGCGGTCGCCCCTCCTTAAACACCAAGGAATAGCCTCTGGTTAAAACTTTTAAGGGGCTCAAACTGTCTAACTTACCTGCCGCCAAGGCCAATGTGTTTTTCTTTGCATTCAAACTATCATTGACCAGAACAGACAGGGCCGTACTAAATTTATCTAAATTTTGCCTGTGAACATTCAAGGCCATAACCGGCGACTGAAAGCCCGGTGACAGCTCTAATATTTTAAGCTTTTCACGCCTTGCTTCCAAGCCTTTTTGCCCTGCTTTTATTAAGCGAGTTTTTAGACTGACAAGGTAGGCTGTTTGCTCCAAACGGTCAGGCACTGCAAGTTCGGCCGCAGCAGACGGCGTTGGAGCCCTGAGGTCAGCTGCAAAATCCGCTATTGTGAAGTCTGTTTCATGCCCCACGGCAGAAATCACGGGAATTTTACTGCCTGCAATTGCCCTGGCCAAACCTTCATCGTTAAAGGCCCAAAGGTCTTCAATTGAGCCCCCGCCCCTGCCGATTATAATGGTATCGGCATAAGCTTTTTTATTTAAAAGCTCAAGTGTTTCAATCATTTGCGGGGCGGCATTGTCGCCTTGCACTTGAACCGGGCAAAGGAGCACCTGCACTAAGGGAAAGCGGCGCTCCAAAACACTTAAAACATCTTTAACTGCAGCCCCCGTGGGTGAGGTAACCAGGGCAATGCGATTAGGATATTGCGGGATTGCTTTCTTTTTTTCACTTGCGAAGAGACCTTGGGCTTCAAGCTTTTTCTTAAGCTGTTCAAAGGCCAGGTTTAAGGCACCCAGGCCGTCGGGTTGCATGTCATCAACATAAAGTTGGTAGTTACCGTCACGCTCGTAAATCGAAACCCTGCAACGGACTATAACCTTTAAACCGTTTTCAGGTTTAAAGCGCAGTTTTTGGTTGGCGGAAGAAAACATAACCGCACGCACAGCAGCTTTTTCGTCTTTTAAAGTAAAATAAAAATGCCCTGTTCGGTAATGGTTGGTAAAGTTTGAAATTTCACCGCTTATTATAAGATTTTTCAGATTGGAGTCGCCTTCAATCAGGGACTTTACATAAAAATTCAGTTGACTGACACTTAAGACACTTGGTGCTTTCATCAAATCTTACACTCCCCCGGGCTCTCAACAGCCTCATGGCGCAAACATGCCATAAGGGCGAGCCCCACGGCATTGTCGACAGAAAGTTCGGGTTTTGCAAATATGCAGTCATGCCGCCGAGCCAAATAGCCGCCTATCAGTTTGTTTGACATAACGCCTCCTGTATAAAGCAGGGGCATATCACCATAAAGGTTTTTGGCCACTTTTGTCATTTTATCTAAAGTAAGGGCAATATAATCCAAGCAAAAGCGCGCTATATCTTCCGGCTTTTGCTCGCTTTCAAGCATTTTAAGGCACAAATTTTCCAAACCCGACAAAGAGCAGTCAAGGCCCTTTTCCGGCACGGTCGGCTTATATTTTTTTTTGCTTTTTTCCGCAAGCTTCTCAAGTTCCGGCCCACCCGGAAAGCCAAGCCCCAACATATGTGACACCCTGTCAACAGCTTGGCCTGCGTTTAAATCCAAGGTGGCTCCGATTAGTTTGATTTTAAAATCACCCGGGCTTTTTGGTTTTACCAACAAAACTTCCGTTGTTCCGCCCGATACATGAAAAGCTATAAAATTTTCATTCATAAGATCTAAACGATCGGCGGACAGCAAGGCCGCAAAAATATGGCCCGCTTGGTGGGAGCTTGTGTAAAGCGGCTTATGGGAAAAGGCCGCAAGGCTTTCCGCCAACATACTGCCCGCTAAAAAACAGGGCATATAAGAACCTTCAATATCACGCGGTGTAAGTGAAACCCCGATAGCCCCTACGTCCCCTTCAAGTTGGGCAAAAAGCTCTCGCATCAGCTCGGGCAGATTCTTAATATGAAGAAAGAGGGCTTCGCTTTGACGCAAGCCCTTCTGACCCTTTTTAACTTCTAATACTTTGCGTTTGCTTATATAGGTCTGACTTTCGCTCTTATAAAGCGCCAAGGATGTGGTGTAGTTGCTGGTGTCTATACCTAAAAAGAGGCTCATTCATCTTCCCCTTCTTGGTCATTTGAATCTTGGCCCGGGTTTAAGGAACGAGCGACACTGCCTAAAACGCCATTGACAAAGGGAGCATCTTCTTGTGCCGCAAACTTTTTACTGATTTCTACCGCTTCATTAATGGACACACTGACGGGCACATCATCGAAAAACAAAATTTCACAAACTGCCAAACGCAAAACCGCAAGCGACACTTTTGAAATACGGCTCAAGCGCCAACCTATTGAGTTGGCTTCAATAATCCCGTCAATTTCTTCCAAGTTTTCCCAAGTTTCTTTAGCCAACTTTAAGGAATAGTCGTCTTCCTTGAGCAAGGTTTGCTCTAAACCCAGGCTGATAATGTCGTCGAGCGGGGCTTCCGAGTGAAAAGATTTTTCGAACAAGATCATAAAAGCTTGTTCTCTTGATTGTCTTCTGGTCATAGCCATTCTCCGTCAAGTTACTGGTTTATTAAACCATAGGTTTATGCGTCCGCTTCCTCTTCATTGGAAAAAAGTATGCCGGCAATATTAACATTAACCCTGGTAACAGCCTTGCCGGTCATTTCTTGCACAGCTTTTTTAATATTTTCTTGAACTTCAACCGACAGCGTGGGTATGTTTGCGTCTTCTGCAACTAAAATGTATATATGCAGCATAACATCGGTTTCATTACTGATAACTTTGACCGACTTGAGTGCTTCGCCCCCGATTTTCATGATGCTTTGAAGGGCCGGCGGCCGCAATGCAAAGCCAAGCACGCCCTCAACATCTTTTGCGGCATTCAGGGCAATTGAAGCAATGACTTCATCGGATATAACCAATGACTTTTCAACCTCAAGCGGCTTTTTGTTTTCTTCGGCCATATGGACTGTGCACCCCTCTGTATTTTTGCTTATTATACCAACTTAAACACTAATATACAATATATAAAATGAATAAATACAATAAATATACATCACCGGCAGGGCTTTATTGTAATCGGATAAGCAGACTTTTGGGCTGTGACAGAGCAAGCGAAAAAGACCCCTAAAGCATTGAAAACAAGTCCCCCTTGTGCTAAACTGCTAATGTTATTTGTAGACTCAATGCCTATATTTTATAGGCAAAGGAAGAACAGATTTTAAAAAGGACGGTAGCAAGATGGAAAATCAAGCTTTAGATAAGAAAAATTCATCTCATTTGGGTGAAGAAGGTTTTTTAAAGAGAAATGTTTTTTTGTTTGTGGCTTTTGCCGCAGCAGCCCTTATTATGATTTTGGTCTATTTTGTTTTTCATCTTTTTCCTTTTGGTAATAAGACCATTTTAAGAATGGACCTTTACCATCAATACGGGCCGCTTTTTGCCGAGTTGTATGAAAGAATAATCGGCGGGCGAAATCTTATATATTCTTGGAATACGGGCTTGGGGGGCAGTTTTTTAGGCAATTTCCTAAATTATCTGTCCAGCCCTTTTTCTTTTATTATTTTATTATTCGGCCACAAAAACATGCCGGAAGCCATTGCAACCATAATATTATTAAAGGCTTCTTTTTCAAGCTTAACTTTCGCCTACTATTTAAAGCGCAGTCAAGGTAAAAACAATCTTTCTATAGCCGCTTTCGGGGTTTTATATGCCTTTTCGGGCTTCTTTATTGCATATTATTGGAATGTGATGTGGCTTGATGCCATGGTCTTCTTCCCCTTGGTTATGTTGGGCATTGAACAAATCATTCATAAGCGCAAGGCCGGCCTCTTTATTTTATCGCTCACTTATGTAATGCTGACCAGTTATTATATGGCTTTCATGACCAGCATTTTTTCTGTTCTCTACTTTCTGCTTACATATTTCAGCCACTATTCTTTGAACGGTCTTTTTGGTGATAGCTTGCAAGGGCCGGATGAGCCTAAACTCGGCTTTTTTAAGAAAATTTTCAAATCAAGGTTTTTAACCACAGGCTTCACATTTGCCATAGGTGCTCTGCTTTCTGCTTTGTTGGCAGCCGTGGCTTTGATCCCCGTTTATTATGTTTTGCAAGCTTGCTCGGCCACCGATAACCCCTTCCCGAAAGATTTTAAGTTTTATTTTAATACATTCGACTTTTTGGCCAACCAT
Organism: Clostridiales bacterium; assembly: GCA_012524025.1. Taxonomy (GTDB): domain Bacteria; phylum Bacillota; class Clostridia; order Oscillospirales; family Acutalibacteraceae; genus UBA1447. Next base: position 12,021 of record JAAYSC010000038.1, read on the forward strand.
TTGGCCAGTGTTGAACCCACTATCCGCAGCAGCGGTAATGATGTTTTGCCCAATGTTTACTGCGGTGTTGCCACCCTAATTTTAGTCCCCCTCTTCTTATACTCCAAGACTATAAGCATCAAGGAAAAGGTTGCTCATGTGGCCCTCTTGGCCTTTTTGTTTTTCAGTTTTAATATTAATTACTCAAACTTCGTCTGGCATGCCTTCCACTTCCCAAATGATTTGCCCTACCGTTTTTCTTTCATGTATTCCTTCATTTTGTTGGTTATGGCCTATAAAACTTTTTTAAGAATCAAAGAGTTTGAAGCCAAGCAATTTTTAAGCACCGGTATCGGCCTGGTTATGGCTGTTGTGCTGATACAAAAAATCGGCTCTAAAAATGTTAGTGACACAACCGTCATAATCAGCATTGCATTTGCCGTTCTTTACACCCTGCTTTTCGCCATGCAAAACAGGCAACGCTTCGCTGCCAAGGCTTTTTCCTTACTTATTTTGATTAGCTTCGCCGCCGAAGCCCTGGTAGCCAATACGGACAATTATTCCATGACCCAGTCTAAAAGCAATTACACGGCCGATCTGCCCGATTTTCAAGCTGTGAAAAACAGAATTGACGAGCTTGAAGGTGACGATTTTTATAGGATGGAACTAACCTCCCTTCGCACCCGAATGGACCCCAGTTGGTATGATTACAGGGGTGTTTCCACCTTTTCTTCCATGGCTTACGAAAAGGTATCAAACCTTCAAAGCCGCTTGGGCATGGCAGGTAATTATATAAACAGCCACACTTATAATCCGCAAACCCCGCTTTACAATTCCATGCACGCCCTTAAGTACATTGTAAACAATTCCGACAGCATAGAAATGAACCAAGTTTATTACAGCACCATGTTCACCAAGGGCAAGTTCACGGCCTATAAAAACCTTTATCACTTGCCCCCCGCCTACACCGTTGAACCCGAAGTTTTAGACTGGAACCACACCTTATCCAACCCCTTTGAGGTTCAAGCCGACTACTTTGAAAAAGCAACCGGCTGTGAAAGTCCCTTTACAAAGATAGAAATTTCCGACGCTGTCTATAACAATGTTCACGATATGTATTCGGGTTTTGACACGGGCGACTTTTATTATGAAAAAATAACCGCCGGTGATGATGCGGATATAACCCTTTATTTCACACCGGAAGAAACCCAAAGCTGCTACATATATGTTAAGGGTTCCAACATTGGCCGTGTGACCCTCCACAGCCCGGATCGGTCCTTCACCCACAATGATGACAGGGATTCAATAATCGACTTTGGTGTTTGCAAAGCCGGCGATGAAATTTCAATTGAACTGCCTGTCGAAAAAGGCGACACGGGCAACTTCAGCGTTTATGTTTACGGTTTTGACACCGCTCGCTTTGCAGAAGGTTTTGAAAGGCTTGAAGAGGGCAGGTTGGAGATTACGGAGTTTCGCGACACTAAGATTGTCGGCACCTTTACGGGTCAGACGGGCGGCCTGCTTTACACTTCCATTCCTTATGACAAGGGCTGGTCGGTCAGCCTAAACGGCGAAAAATTAAAGGATGAAGACATTGTTGCAGTCGGTGACGCCTACCTTGCCGTTAAAGTAAACAAGGCCGGCGCCAACACTTTAGAATTGCGGTATGAAGCGGTCGGGCTTCGCTTGGGTGCTTATATATCCGGCTACACCTTAATTGCGGTTTTACTTTTCTTTATAATCAGAAAAATTTTTAAATTTCTTGACAGAAAATCCGACCCCCTACCCTTGACTGATTACGGTGACGAAGACTTGCCCCCGATCACCGGCCACAGATATTCGGACGGCAGTTTTTCAGAGCAAATAGTTGAAGAAGAGATTGACAAGCTGCCCACGCCCGGTCAAGATGTGTGGCCGCGTGATTTTAACGATGGGGATGGGGCAAGCGATATCACGGACCATGAATCAATTGAATAAGCAAGATCAGAAAAGCGTCGGTTTTAATTTTAACCGACGCTTTTACTTTTTCCTTATTCTCTTTTAAAGACCAAGCCTAAACACTAAACAATAGCTTGCTGTAGGCCGGGTAGGGCCAAAGCTTTGAATCAACCAGTGTTTCCAGCTCGTCGGCTACTTGGCGCACCGCATTCATTTTTTCAATAACCGAGGTGCTGTAAAAGAGTGCGCAGTCTTCTGTGTTCTCAATTTCTTTAGCTTTTTCGGAAGCCCTTTCCAGGGCCTTTACTTTTTTATATAAACTGTCGCAAAGCGTTGTCAGCATACCGGCCAACTCACTTTCATAATTTGCACTCAGGCCCTTGCCAAAACCCCTTTTGGCATTTGCCGCCTCAATAACACGGGCGGTAAAACTTGAAACCGCGGGCAAGACATCGCGTTTTATCATAATTATCATTGTTTGGGCTTCAATATTCAGGGTTTTATTATAATTTTCCAACATGAGCTCACAGCGTGATTCAACTTCCGCCTTGGTGAAAACTTCATGTTTTTCAAAGAGATCCACATTCTTTTGGGCCTTAAAGAGTGGCAGGGCTTCGGCCGAAGACTTAAAGTTTGGCAGGCCGCGCTTGATCGATTCTTCCGCCTTCCACTCTTGCGAATAGCTGTTGCCGTTGAAAACAATGCGTTTGTGTTTTTTATAGGTTTCTATGATCAAATCATCGACCGTGCAGCTTATATCTTGAGACTTTTCAAGTTCATCCGAAAAACGGCTTAATATCTCTGCCACAGCCGTGTTCAAGACAATGTTGGGCCCGGTTATGGAAAGTGATGAACCGGGTGCCCTAAACTCAAATTTATTGCCCGTAAATGCAAAGGGCGAAGTTCTGTTTCTGTCCGAAGTGTCTTTGGGGATAAAGGGTAAAACAGAAGCCCCGGTCTTCAATAAGCCGCAAACTTGCTTGTCATAAGCCTTGCCTTCCGCCATTGAATCCAATATGGATGTTAAGTCTTCGCCCAAAAACATTGAAATTATAGTGGGCGGTGCTTCATTGGCACCCAAGCGATGATCGTTTGCGGCTGTGGAAACAGAAACCCGCAGCAAATCTGCGTATTCGTCCACGGCAGCCACTACCGCCACCAAGAAGAGTAAAAATTGCGCGTTTTCTTCGGGTGAATTACCGGGTTCAAAAAGGTTAAACCCCGTATCTGTCTGCAGTGACCAATTGGAATGTTTACCGCTGCCGTTGACGCCTTCAAAGGGTTTTTCATGCAAAAGGCAGGCCAAACCATGGCGGCCGGCAACTTTTTTCATAAATTCCATCGTCAGTTGATTGTGGTCACAAGCTATATTAATATTTGTATAAACGGGGGCCAGCTCATGCTGAGAGGGCGCCGCTTCGTTGTGTTCTGTTTTGGCCATAACCCCAAGCCGCCAAAGCTCAAGGTCCAATTCTTTCATAAAGGCATGAACCCGTGGCCTTATGGCACCGAAATAATGGTCTTCAAGCTCTTGCCCCTTGGGTGACTTGGCACCGATAAGGGTACGGCCGCACAGTTTAAGATCGGGGCGTTTTTCATAGACTTCCCTGTCTATCAAAAAATATTCTTGTTCGGCCCCCAACATGGTGCTGACAGAGTCCACATCTTTGTTGCCTAAAAGCTTTAAAAGCCGCAGAGCTTCTTGGTTTACAATTTCCATCGAACGCAAAAGCGGCGTTTTTTTGTCTAATACCTCACCGCTGTAAGAACAAAAGGCCGTGGGTATGCAAAGCACACCGTCCTTGATAAAGGCGTAAGAAGTCGGGTCCCAAGAGGTATAGCCGCGCGCTTCAAAGGTTGCACGCAATCCGCCCGTGGGCAAGGCCGAGGCATCCGGCTCGCCCCTTATGAGTGCCTTGCCGGAAAATGACATAATAATACTGCCATCCGCCGTGGGGGTGATAAAGCTGTCATGCTTTTCCGCAGTTATCCCCGTCATCGGTTGGAACCAATGGGTAAAGTGAGTTGCCCCTTTGTCAATAGCCCAGTTTTTCATAGCGTCTGCCACAACATTGGCCAAGTCTATGTCCATCTGGCTACCTTTTTGGGTTACTTCCTTCAATTTTTCATAAACATCGTTTGGCAACCTTTCTTTCATGACCTTGTCACAAAAGACATTCATACCAAAATATTCGGGAAGATTATTCATCAAGACCGACCTTTCCGTTTAAAATAGATGCTGCGGCTAAAAAACAACACTTGCTTTCAGTGTGCTATACTATACAATATGATACATTATGTGTCAATGTTTGCCGATCCCAAAGCCACACTTCCTCCACAATTAAGAAGCTTTGCGGTTGACAGCGGCAAAAGTATTCTTATACAATAAACATACATTCAGTTTCTTCGAAAGGATTTTATTATGAGTAGGCAAAAAATTATTATTATTGATTTTGGCGGCCCCTTTTCTCGAAACCTTGCAGGCAAGTTGCGTGAGCTTGGCATTTATTGCGAAGTTAAGCCTTATTCATCAAAGTTAGAAAGCCTAAAGCAAGAAAACACGGCCGGTTACATCATAAGCGGCGGAGCCGATATAGGCAGCGCCGACCCGGCTTTGTTTGACACGGGCCTTTTTGAGCTTGGCCTGCCTGTGCTTGGCCTGGGCTTTGGTGCCGGTTTTATCGCAAAGCACTTTGGGGCCGAAGTTTTTACAGAAGAAGGCGACATGAGCGAAAAGCAAATTAATAAGAAAGGCTCCGCCGACCTACTGGAAGGTTTGAACACTTCTTTTATAGGCAAGTTCTTCCCCGGCATGCACGCCGCTGCCCTACCCCCTGCTTTTGAGCCCCTTGCCCTTTGTGAAGACATCGGCATTGCCGCTTATAAGCTTGCCGACCGAAACATTTTCGGTCTCTTCTTCCACCCCGAAGCCCGCATGGAAGAAGAAGGCCGAGTTATTTTGAAAAACTTCCTCTTTAAGATTTGTGGTTGTAGCGGTGACTGGAGCATGGAAGATTATGTTGAGAAAACCATTGCAGAGTTGAAAGCAAAAATCGGTGACAAGAAGGTTCTCTGCGGCCTTTCCGGCGGGGTGGATTCCACCGTGGCGGCTGTTATGGTCCACAAGGCTGTCGGCAAAAACTTGACCTGCGTTTTCATAGACCACGGCCTCTTGCGCAAAAACGAGGCCGACGCCGTTGAGGACTTGTGCCGCGGCGAGTTTGATATTAACTTAATAAAAGTTGATGCTCAAGAGCGCTTTTTGAGTAAATTAGCCGGTGTAGAAGACCCGGAAAAAAAGCGCAAGATAATCGGTGAAGAATTTATCCGCGCTTTTGAAGATGTTGCCCGTGAAATCGGCAGCGTCAACTATTTGGTTCAAGGCACTATTTACCCGGACATTATTGAAAGCGGCGTGGGCGCCGCAGTTATAAAAAGCCACCACAATGTGGGCGGGCTCCCCGATGTTTTGGATTTTGATGAAATAATCGAGCCCCTTCGCCTACTTTTCAAAGACGAAGTGCGCAAGGCCGGCCTGGTGCTTGGCATTGATGAAGGCTTGGTCTACCGCCAACCTTTCCCCGGCCCCGGCCTGGGTGTTCGTATCATAGGCGAAGTTACCAAGGAAAAAGCCGATATCCTGCGAGAGGCCGACGCCATCTTCCGCGAAGAAATTGCCGCAGCCGGCTTGGACCGCAGCATAAACCAATATTTTGCCGTCCTTACAAATTTACGCAGTGTGGGCGTTAAAAATGCCGCCCGCAGTTATGATTATACGGTGGGCTTGCGCGGGGTTGTTACCACGGACTTTATGAATGCGGAGTTTGCAAGAATCCCCTATGATGTGCTTGAAAAAGTTTCAAGCCGGATTACAAGTGAGGTTGAGGGTGTGAACAGAGTGGTTTATGATGTGACTTCGAAGCCGCCGGCGACGATAGAATGGGAGTAAAATTTATAAAAGAATGATATCAGAAAATATGATGCAAAACTAAGACGATAATGGGACGCAAAAATTTGCGTTGCATTATCGCTTTGAAATCCGATTAAATGAACCAAATAAAGTTACACAGAATGCTATGAAGTCAGTCGAGTATAACCAAGGGTTAAGCCAACCCTTTGGAACAGTATCAGCATTAATGGAGGACTTAAATGCTGAAGATTAGATATACTAAACAGCTCAAAAGATACTGTTTAAACTAACTGATGTATTTGTAACACCATAGAATCACAATACGATTTTATGGTGTTTTTCTGATTTATAAATAATCATCTTGCTTTTAGATGTAAAAAGAAACTAAGTTTGGTATAATAATCTCGGTTTGTTTTATTTGCTCAAAGTATTTCTACCTATTCCAATAATGACTTGCATGCTATATTTGAAGGCCTAAATTGTCATTGAACAGTGGTTAGGTGCGATTTACCAAAATCGGAAGAGAAAACCGATGCAGTTTAAAATAAGAAGCTTTTAAAAAACGATACAACCTACTGCAAACGGTATGAATAGAAAGAGCAATAGAATAGATAATTTTTTAGAGGTGATACGATGGAATTAGGTAGATTAGAAAAAGTTGATAACTTAAGGGTGGTTTGGGAACATGAAGCAATTCATTTCACACCCTGGTTGGCTGAAGATGATAACATTAGTATTTTAGGTGATTCCATAGGCATTGAGATATCCGTAAGTGTCAAGTAAACATTGGCAAAATATTCCTTTTGCTAAAAAATCAGTAAAAGCTTTGCAATTAAGGGTTAAACCTGACTGCGGTCAGGCTTAACCGCACAACAATTATGCTTTTGATTCCCTTGTCA
>JAAYSC010000039.1 GCA_012524025.1 Clostridiales bacterium
TACAAGAGCATAACCTCCACTTTCCCCACTTAGATAATCCAGCACCACTTTTAATTTCAATTCAAATGAATATTTGGACATGATAAACCCCCTAAGTCCGTGTCCGGATTTAGGGGGTCACATCAAAAAGGCTGCACTTTTTTCCTTATTCTTAACAAAAAAGCTTTAGTGTCCATAAACAAGGACTCTGAAAAGTTGACGAAAACTGAAATAATGGTATTATATTATAGAGGAAATATAAAAGGATTTTTCGGAAATATTGATTGGTTTTGAGGAGAGCAAAGTGGTTAAAAAGTACAATAAACTTGTTCGTGACCGAATACCGGAAATTATTGAAGCTTCGGGTAAAACCTGTGTTTTTGAAGTTTTGACAAACGAAGAGTATTTGGAAAAACTTGAGCTGAAGCTTGAGGAAGAGCTCGCCGAATATAAAGAAGAAAAAGACCTTGAAGAGCTGGCTGATCTGCTTGAAGTTATTTATGCCCTTGCGGTAGCAAGAGGAAGTTCCAAGGAAAAGCTTGAAGAAATCAGGCTCAAGAAAGTCGAAGAACGAGGAACCTTTGAAAATAAGCTTCTTTTAAAGGAAGTAAAAGAATAAAAGGGGTGAAGCGGTGTCCGTTTACAAATCCTTGTCCGGCAGCAGTGCGGAAAATCTTTTTATTGACCTTTTTTCCGAAACTTTTGGAGCGGAAAAGGCAGGTTTCTTGTATTCCCAATACCCTTTTACCGATATTTATCAAAACCAACGCTTTGCCGATTTTGTATTGGAAAGTGGGGCACGCCGAATTGTTATTGAAATTGATGATGAGGCAACCCATAACCGAGCAGTTATATCAAAAAACAAGTTTTATGACCATCTCTTAAAGCAAAACAGTATAGTTCACTTGGGGTGGGATATATACCGTTTTGCAGTCAGACAGATGCAAATACAGCCCGAAAGCGTTAAAGACGAGTTGCGAGTGTTTTTAGGCAACTATCCGCAATTTAGGGAATTAGAGGATCACTTGCCAACCCAAAAAGCAAGGCTTATTGATGTCAGGAGCATTACACCTAAAGACCACCAAAAAGCAGCTTTGGCAGCCTTAAAAGAAATGCGGGGCAATCATGAAAGCATAGCCTTGCTTTATCACGCAACGGGTACCGGAAAAACCTTTACTGCAGTGATGGATGCTAAATCCCTTGGGGGCAATACCCTATTTATAGCCCACACACACGAGTTGATTGAACAGGCTGAAAAAACCTTCAAGTCCCTTTGGCTGGAAGTGAGTGTGGGGCGTTTTACCGGTGAGGTTAAAGAAAAAGAGCATGTAATTTGTGGTAGCGTTCAAAGTGTTGCTCTGAATTTAGAACAGTTTAGAGACGACGAATTTGACTATCTAATAATTGATGAAGCCCACCATGCGTCTGCCGAAACATATCAAAAAGTATTAGCATATTTCAAACCCAAGTTTACCTTGGGTTTAACTGCTACGCCCGAACGCATGGATGATGCCAATATTATTTTAGAAATTTTTAAAAACACTGCCCATAAACTTGATATTAAAACAGCGGTTGAAATTGGGGAATTAGCACCGGTGCGCTGCATCAGAATTCATACAAATATTGATTTAACAAAGGTTAAGTTCAATGCCGTTCAATACAACATCAGGGAACTTGAAAGTAAAATATATGTGCCGGAACGAAACAACCTCATTGTTAAAACATGGTTGGACTATGTTAAAGATAAGCGAACGGTTGTCTTTTGTGCAAGCGTTAAACATGCACAAGAGATAGCCGAATTATTTATACGAGCAGGCGTTGAATCAGCCTATGTGTCAGGGCAAATGAAGAGCTCACAGCGTGAGGAACACCTTGCAAGCTTTGCCGCCGGAAAAACCAAGGTTCTTTGTGCCTGTGACTTGCTAAATGAAGGATGGGATTGCCCGCAGACAGAGGTTTTGTTTATGGCAAGACCAACTATGTCAAAGCTTTTATACATGCAACAGCTCGGCCGAGGTATGCGAAAGGCTGAAGGAAAAGACTATTTAATGGTATTCGATTTTGTCGATAATGCAAGCCAATATAATATGCCACAATCCTTGCACAGAATTTTTAAACTGCGTGACTATCGTCCGGGTGCATCAGTTTTAGATACCAAGAAAAACAAGAAAACTGACGAAGAACTTTATAGGAAAGGTGAAAAACCGGCAGCCATAATTGACTGGCCGGTCAGCGCCACCGATTACGAAGCGGTTGACATATTTGATTGGCAGGAAGAAGCGGCAGGTATGGTCTCACAAATGGAATTTGTGAGGCGAGTGGATGTACAAGCAGAAACGATTGAGCGTTATGTGCGTGAAGGCAAATTGATTCCGGACCTTATTGTTCCTATGAGTGAACACCGGACTTTTAAGTATTTTAAGGAGGAAAGTTTAGAAAAATATGCCCAAGAATTTGGCTGGACCTTAATTGATGAAAGTAACCGAAAAGATATCTTTATGGATATGGTCAGGAAAATGGACATGAGCTATTCATACAAACCGGTTCTCATTAAAGCCATCCTCAAATATGCAGATAAAAAAGGCAAGGTAAATCTTGAAGATATCGCCGATTATTTTCGTAGTTTCTACGAAGGCAGAAGGCGGGGAGGTCTACCTGTAGAAAAGAAAAATAGCATCTTTTTTAAAGGCAACTATACAGATAGTGAAGCCGAAAGAAATATATTGGCAAATCCTTTTAAGCGCTTTGAAGATATGCAAATGATGAGGCACACAAAAAAACTTGGACTCATTCAGGTAGATGAGGTTGTGTGGAAGCGCTTGGGTGAAGATGAAAAGATTGAGATTGAAAAGATTTGCGATGAAAAGTTAGATGAGTATTATTCGAGGAAAATCTTTAATGATAAGCGGTAAGTTAATAACAGGATTGAGATGAAAGAGACAAACCAAAAAGCGACACCGATTAAATTTCGATGTCGCTTCTAACTTTAAACTTAAACTTTAATTAAAGGTTTGATTTTGCTCTACTATAGCTCTGACATTTTCTACATGAGCCAGCTTTGTTGCATTATCTGCTAAAATATACTCCCTTAGCTTATAATAAGTGGATTCCAATTGTTCACGGGTGAAGACCTTATTGGGCTCAATCATCTGACTGCTTAAAGTGTTGTATACTTGGTTTCGCTTAAAAACCAACATATTCTTGGATGTAACGGTAAGGTCTTTAAACTCACAATCGTTTCCGAAAACTATGCAGGATTTAATTACATTATCATCTTCAATTTCTAATAACTCTTTTAGAGCATTGATGTGCCCACGATTTTGCCAAATAGGGTTATAGAATCGATTTTTATCACCGGTTTTAAAAGTTTGCATCCAAAATTTATTCTTTTCGTTCCCGAATATCCAGCCGCTATAATTTTTTGATTCGAAAACATGGATTCCATATTCTGAAACCATTACGAGGTCAAGTTCTGTTGTGGTCGAATCTTTTTTAGGGATATAGAGGTTAACTAAAAGTTTCTTGTAAGCCGGTAACCTTTCAAGCTCAAGAAAGGTTTGGTATTCACCGCGATTACCCTTGTCCCAGTGTACGCTGTGATAATCATTGCCACTGATAAGAGCGTATTCTGAGGTGTTATACCTCTCAATTCTTTCCTTGTTCTTATTTTTTTGAATCAAAACCAATGCTACAATCAAGATGATAAGAAAAATAAAGAAAAACATAATAGTTACACCTCACTTTGGTATTCAGAGTTTCAAAGATATATACCATTATATTTGTAATTTTGTGGTAAGGCAAATGCGCCAAGATTAAAGCCATTTGACTAAAATACAAATAATGTTATGATACTTCCAATCGGGAATCAAAACGATTGAATATATGAAGCGCCCCCACGGCCATAACTTGGGGGAAATAAATATTTTATATGAGGGATAAAATGGGAGAATTTGAGTTTGACAAAAAGTTTGGAATAAGAACTTCCGGCATAAAAGAATGGGGCGATGACTTTTACCATTACCATCGTTGCGAACCTACACCTTACAAAGCCCTGGAAAAGCTTTTTAATAATTATAATCCGGAAAAATCAGGCAGGCTGGTGGACTTTGGCTCCGGCAAAGGCAGGGTAGCCTTTTATATCCACAACCGTTTTCAAATCCCGGTGGTGGGTATTGAAGCCCAAGACGATGTTATAGATGAAGCGCTGGACAACAAAAAAAGATACAGGCTGAGAGCCAAAAACATTGAAGCGCCCATCCGTTTTGAGTACGGCCTGGCTGAAGATTATGAGGTAAAGCCGCAGGACAATATCTTTTTCTTTTTCAACCCCTTTTCCGCGGATGTTTTTAGGGATGTTTTGAAAAACATAAGGGTATCCTTAAAAGAAAGTCCGCGTGAGGCCGACCTTATCCTTTATTACCCCATGCCAAAATACAAAAAGATTATGGAAAACGCGCAAGAATTTGAAATACATAATAAGGTTGCCATACAGGGCGCACGGGACAATAGGGACAAGTTCATAGTTTACAGGCATAGGCCGGATGAAGAATAGAGTTTTTTCGCCGAAGATGACAGGCGCAAATTATTATTCGTAGCTATAAGGCCATGAAGTTATGTGAATAACGAATATTCTTGAAGGAACATTAACCTCTGAATAACAAATAAAAGCAAAAAAACAATAAATTGCCATCAAAAGGTGGCAATTTATTGTTTTTGTGTTATAATGAGTTTAGGATGGATGTTAATCTTTGAGAATGTAAGGAGGATTTATTATTGCCTATTCAAGTCAGATTTAGAAGAGAATTATTAAAGAAAATCAAGAAAATTGTATCTGAAAAAGGATTTACACTCGCTTACAGAGATAAAAATATAGGCTTTATGAGAGAGCATCTTTTAGGCTCTGTAAAGTTAAAATGAAAGAATGGGCACAAAATCAAGCGACAATCAGATACCTCCGCTTTTGTTTTTTTACAAGGTTCAAACCTGCGACCTGAGCAGGAGTATGGTTGTTAAGCGCGGAA
>JAAYSC010000040.1 GCA_012524025.1 Clostridiales bacterium
AATCATCTTGCATACACCTCAGTTCGTGTTTTTTCGCAAATTCATTGTACTGATTCTTTGTATGCAAGGGAAGTGGTTCGCGCCATTTCCCTTTATTTTTTGCCAATGATAATTTTACACTAAGAATAATTTGAGACGGCAGACTTTAGAAACGAAGATAATTAATAAGTTTATAACTGACCGGATGGCATGTGAATGCTGTCCGGTTTTACCTTTTGAATTTTTCAAAAAGCAATCCAAAACCAAATAAACTATTGTTAACAAAAGACTTGAACAGGCTAAACAAATCGGCCGGAATGTGTTATAATATCAGCCATAAAGGGGAGTGTGCTTTTTGAGTCAAAATAATTTTAACGACATTACTTTTAATCAAAAACCAAATAAACCATCCCATAATGACAGGAAGTTTAAGCCGTTTAAAAAAGCTATAACGGTTTTACTTGCTTTCATTGCTGTTGTTGCCATAACTTCAGTCACTGTCTTGGCTTATGTTGTTGGCAACATTTATTCTTTTGCAAATGGTGAAGCGAAAATAGTTTTAGAAGAATACATGCGCGGCCAAAGCAGAACTTCTTTTGTCTATGCAACCGATAAGGAAGGCAAAGAGGTTCTTATAGAAAAACTGCATGGCGAAGAAAACAGAGTATGGGCCAATTTGGAGGAAATGTCGCCTTATATTTCAAAAGCTTTTGTAGCTCTTGAAGATAAACGCTTTGAGGATCACAAAGGCGTTGATTGGATTCGTTTTGTAGGTGTAATGACTAAATATAACTTTGAACAAGGGGCCTCAACAATAACACAACAGCTTATAAAAAACTTGACCGGTGAAAATGATGTAACGGTTGTAAGAAAATTCAGTGAAATATTATCAGCTCTAAATCTAGAGCGCCATTATTCAAAAGACTTGATTTTAGAAACTTACCTGAATACAGTGGCACTTGGTAACGGTTGTTACGGTGTCAGAACCGCTTCCGAAAAATATTTCGGTAAAGATGTAAATGAGCTTAACATTGCCGAAAGTGCCTGTTTGGCTGCAATTACTCAGGCCCCTTATACTAAAGATCCGCTTTATCATTTTGAAAACAACAGGGAACGGCAAAAAATCTGCTTAAAATATATGTTGGAACAAGAAATGATATCTAAATCGGAATATGAAGAAGCTCTTAATCACAAAGTTTTATTGACTAACAGCCCGGATTATATCCCCAAAAAAGATGACAAGAGTAAAGTAGATAAAGAGCAAAAATTTCAAAGCTTTTATATCGACTTTATTATTCAAAATGTTATTGACGACTTGGTTGAAAAACATGACTTAACCGTTCAAGAAGCTACAAGAAAAATTTATTACGGTGGTTTGAAAATTTATGCCGCCATTGATTTAGATGTTCAAAAAGCTTTGGAAGATGTTTATGTTAACAGGGTTACCTTTCCAAAACAAACTGACACTAAAGAAAGACCGGCCGTGCAATCTGCAATGACGGTTATGGATTATGAAGGAAGGGTGCTGGGTATTATTGGTCAAGCCGGTGAAAAAACCGGTAACAGGGTCCTCAACAGAGCAGCAAACTCACCCAGGCAACCGGGCTCTTCTATCAAACCTTTAGCTACCTATGCGCCGGCAATTGAGCGAAATTTAGTTACCTGGTCAAGCCTAATTCTTGATAAGGCTTTTCCTTATCAAGGTAAGACGCAGTGGCCCAAAAATGTTGACAACAGCTACGGCTCCGGCTCTCGGGTTACTGTGCAAAGGGCTTTGGAGAAATCGCATAACACAGTGGCGGCAAGGCTTTGTGTTGATTATGTTACACCGTCAAAAGCCTTTGACTTTCTAAAAGAAAATTTTCACATTTCCACACTTGACCCTAAAGGCGATCCTTTCGCAGCCCCCATGGCCTTAGGGGCCTTAACAAAAGGTGTAACAACCTTGGATATGGCTGCGGCCTATGCCGCTTTTGGCAACGGTGGCTTATACTATAAACCTTATAGTTATTATAAGGTGACAAACAATGATGGCAGCGAAGTATTGCTGGAAAACAAACCTTCAGGTGAACAAGTTATCGCCCCGGATACCGCCGATGTTATGTGTTCAATGTTGCAAACAGTTCCGATTGGAGCTTATGGAAAGGCCGCAAATGCAAGACGTTTTCAAATTATGTGCAAGACAGGTACTACCGACAAAGAGCATGACAGATGGTTTTGCGGTGGCTCGCCGCACTTTGTTGCAGCCGTTTGGTATGGTTATGATTTACCAAGAAAAATTAATCAATCCCCAAACCCTGCCGGCATGATATTTTTCGAGGTGTTTGACAGAATCAGCAAGGGGATGCCGGATAAGACTTTTTCGCGAAGCGATCTGGCCGTCGAAAAGAACTACTGCCTTAATTCCGGATTGTTAGCGAGCGCAAACTGTCAATCAACCGCAAAGGGCTGGTATCGAATCGGAAATCTCCCTTCAACTTGTACTTCTTGCAGTGCTCCGGCTCAAAAGCTTCCGGATGGTGTTGATGATCTAATTGATGGTGTACTCGACGGTATTGCAGGTGTCGTGGACGAAATTGCCGGCCAATTTACCAAACCTGCGGTTAGAAATGATGATTGAGGTGTTAACTTGAAGAGTATTTTAATTAAAAACGCTGAGGTCTTTTCAAGGGAGGAAAAAAGTTTTATAAAATCAGATGTCTTAATTATCGGTGGCCTCATATCAAAAATAGATGACGATATTAATTTTGATGCTGACCTTGAAATTAGGGCTGATGGTTTATTTTTAGCACCCGGGCTGGTAGATATACATGTGCACACGCGAGACCCGGGCTTTACTTATAAGGATGATATCCTGACCGTTGCCGATTGTGCGGTGGCAGGCGGGGTTACCACCATAGTGGCCATGCCAAACACCAAGCCCACCACCGATAACGAAACTACTATTAAATATATATGCGATAAGAGCAAAAAAGCTAAAGTTAAAGTTTTGCCTTGTGCAAGTGTGAGTCATGGCCTCAAAGGCGAAGAAGCGGTGAATTTCGAGAGCTTGATAGCTGCGGGGGCATGTGCCTTTTCTGATGATGGGGAACCTGTTTCCAACGCAAAAATGTTAGCCCATGCCATGTTAGAGTGTGAAAAACACAATAGTATTATTTTTGCGCATTGTGAAGACAAAAGCCTTGTTGGAAAGGGGATTGTTAACGAAGGCCCTATTTCAGAAAGATTGAGTGTCGAGGGCATACCGATTTCAAGTGAAAGTGTCGGTGTTGCTCGCGAAATAGCTTTGGCCAAATCCTTGGGGGCACGCATTCATATTTGCCATGTCAGTACGAAAGATGCTATTGACATAATTAGAAGTGCAAAGGCTGATGGGGTTAGAGTTACCGCCGAAACCGCGCCTCACTATTTTGTGTTTACAGAAGAAAACTTGCTTGTAAAAGATGCAGATTTTAGAATGAATCCTCCACTTAGAAGGGTAGAGGACAGGGCCGCCATAATAGAGGCTTTACAAGATGGCACTTTGGATCTTATCGCCACAGACCACGCTCCACACACGGTTGAAGAAAAAAGCGACTTTGAAAAAGCACCCAACGGAGTTGTCGGTCTTGAAACATCTTTGGCTGCCGGGATTACCTACTTAGTCAAGGCAGGTCACATTGATATGTATCGCTTGATTGAGCTTATGAGTACTCTTCCCGCTGCAATTTTAGGACTGCCCGAGCCCGCAATAGCACCCGGTGAAACAGCGGACCTTGTCTTATTTGATCCTGATGAAGAATGGACGGTAAGCCCAGAAAAACTCGCCGGTAAATCTAAAAACACACCCTTTAAAGGTATGAAATTAATAGGAAAAGTTAAACACACAATCTGTGCCGGTAAAATGGTTTACAATGATAACATGTGAGGTGTAATTATGTCTTTTGGCTCAATGATTGAAAAAATCGTGGCAAAGAGTAATCCTACCGTAGTAGGTCTTGACCCTACCTTGGAAATGATTCCGCGTTTTATACTGGACTCAAGCCTGGAAAAGCACGGCAAAGGGTTGGAAGCGGCTGCTGAGGCGGTTTTAAGCTTTAATAAAGCTTTAATTGATGCGCTGTATGATATTGTTCCGGCTGTAAAGCCACAGTGTGCGTATTATGAAATGCTTGGTTGGCCTGGGGTAAAAGCCTTAAAAGAAACAATTGATTATGCCAAGTCAAAAGATCTGTTCGTCATAATCGACGGTAAAAGAAATGATATCGGAACAACCATGCAAGCTTACGCTAATGCACATTTAGGTTATTCAGACATATTTGGGGAAAGTATTTCTGCATTCGGCGGTGATGCCCTGACAGTTAACGGTTACTTGGGTACAGATGGAATAAAGCCTCTTCTTACTATTTGTGATGAAGAAGATAAAGGTATTTTCGTTTTATGCAAAACTTCCAACAAATCATCGGGTGAATTGCAGGACAAACTCATTGACGGACAATCTGTGTACAGCCATATGGGTGACTTATGCCGTCAATGGGGGGAAGATACAAGCTCAAACTATGGCTATTCGGCAGTGGGCGCCGTTGTGGGTGCCACATACCCTGAACAACTTGAAGAGCTCCGCCGTCAGCTGCCTAATACTTATTTTTTAGTCCCCGGTTATGGTGCACAGGGCGGTAAGGCTCAAGGCATTGCAGCGGCATTTGACAGCAATGGTTTAGGTGCAATTGTCAATTCATCGCGCGCTATTATGTGTGCTTACAAAAACAAAGGTTTTGATGAAAAAGATTTTGCATTAGCGGCCAGAGAAGAAGCTTTAAGAATGCGTGATGAGTTATTGGCTTATATTGCAAAACCACAATTAAAATAAAAAGAAATACTTTGATTATAAATCTCAAGTTATATAGGAGGACTATTGTCCAATGCAGCTTAAACACAGAAAAGTACTCATAATAGGTGCCGGCCCCACAGTTGTCGGCAGATCTACCGAATATGATTATGCAGCTGCTCAAACCTGTCTTGCCTTAAAAGAAGAGGGTATTAAAGTAATAATCTTAAACCCTAATGCAGCCACCATGCACACCAATAAAGAGTTTGCCGACAGTGTTTATTTAGAGCCTTTAACAGTAGAAGTGCTGGAAAAAGTCATAAAAAAAGAAAGGCCGGATGCCATCTTATCAAACCTTGGCGGATTGAGTGCGCTTGACTTAATTAATCAAGAAAAAGTTGCAGAAATTTTAGAAGAATTTGATGTGAAACTTTTGCCCTTTGGCCTTGAGGTAATTAGGCAAACCACAACCACGCAAGGGTTGAAGGAATTTTTGGCAGACATTAGCGAGCCTTTTATCAAGTCTTATCATATTAGTAATGTTGATGAGGCCACAGATCTTTCACAAAAACTTGATTTCCCCTTGGTGGTTAAAGCAGGCTTGGAATCCGAGAGGCTACCAGCAAGTTTTTGTGCAAATGAAAAAGAGCTTAAAAGCACCTTAGAAGAGCTTTTAAAAAACCAAGAGCGATATACCTATGCTCTTGAAAAAAGCATAATAGGCTGGAAAGAAGTCGAATTTGAACTTGTTAGGGACACAGATGGGCAAGTCTATATTGTTTCTAACCTTGAAAACATTGACCCGGTTGGGGTACATGCCGGCGACAGCGTTGCAGTGACACCGGCTAAAACAATTTCAAGTGCTTTAAACAAGCTAATGGCGAAAAGTGTTGAGAACATTGCAAACAAATTAGGTCTTATCGGCTCTTGCAGTATTAAATTTGCAATAAGACCTAATTCAACTGATGAATTTGTGGTTTTGGGTATAACCCCGGGCTTTAACAGAAATTCAGCCCTTATATCAAAAGTTACCGGATATCCGATTGCACGCGTTTCCGCAAAACTGATACTTGGAAAGAAACTAAAAGAAATTCATCTTGATGTTAAATCCAATCCGCTTCAAAATTCCGGGCCTTGTGCTGTACGCTTTCCCAAGTGGTCATTTGATAAATTAGGTTCCTTTAAAAGAAAAACCAGCAGTGTTATGCAAGCAACCGGCGAAATCGTAGCTCTGGGTTCTAACTTTGAATCTGCCTTTATGAAGGCAGTCCGCTCTGTCAATAATAAAAATCTAACTCCGACACTTTCTCATCTTGCTGATTTGGCAGACAGTGAAATATTAAGCTTGTTGGAAGAGACGGGCGAAGATAAGATTTTTGTTGTTTATGAAGCTGTTAAGAGGCAGTTTGATAAAACACAAATTCTAAAACTGTCCGGGATAGATATTTGGTTTCTTGAAAAATTTGCACGCTTGTCAGAAATGGAAAATGCTCTTAAATTTTCGCTTGACGAAAATCTTTATATTGAGGCAAAGAGCTTAGGGTTTTTAGATGAAGCTATATTAATGCTAAATCCCTTGTCAACTTTTACACCCGCTCCGCCAAGCTATAAGAGTGTCAAACCTGTTAAAAAACTAATCGGGTCAAACAAGCCCTATCTTTTTTCTACATATAATCTTTCAAAAGAAGAAGAACATTCAGAAATAAAAAACAGCACGATTAACAAGGTGCTTGTGGTAGGTGCCGGTCCCTTATCTGCAGGCCAAGCAGGGGAGTTGGACTACTGTAATGCTCAAAGTATGGCTTGTTTGAAGAAATTGGGCTTTGAGATTGTTTTGCTAAATAATAATCCGGCCTCTGTCAGCACAGGCTCGGGTTTTTCCGATAAGGTTTATATAGAACCTATTACAAACGAAGATTTTAAAAACATTTTAGAGCAGGAAAAACCGGGCTATGTTTTGGCACAATTTGCAGGCGAAAGCTCTTTGGAAATAACCCGCATAGCCGAAGAGTCCGGTGTCAGGGTCCTTGGTAGCTCATCTGAAGTTGAAGCTATTGTAAACAACAGGGATAAGCTAAAAAGACGCATTACAAACTTGGGGCTTAAAAAATTGGACAAAGGTCTGCATAAAGCTGTAGCATTTGAGTTAGCGGTAATCAGTGACGGAAATGATGTTATTGTACCCGGTATATCGGAAAACATTGAGAAGTACCTTATAAATGCAGGTGATTCCATCGCTGTTTATCCAAGCATCAGCTTAAATCAACGAGCCAAAGATTCTGCCTTGGATTGTGCAAAAAAAATTGCACTTGAATTGGGGATTAAAGGAATATTTAACCTACAGTTAGCCTTGTTTGAACAAGAGGTTTATGTTTTAAGTGTTTCTACCAAGGCCATGCACAATGTTCCGATGTTCAGTAAGGCGACCGGGTTTCCACTGATAAAAACAGCCGTAAACTGCATGCTGGGCAAAACAGTTGAAAAAATGGATTTGCCTGTCGGTCTGCTAAAAGAATCTGAATATAAATATGTCAGGGTGCCGGTCTTTAGTTTTGACAAAATCAGTGGTGTCGACAGTCAATTGGGTAGTACCATGAAATCCACAGGGGAAGTTCTGGCATTTGCACCAACCTTTGAAGACGCCCTTTACAAGGGCTTGATTGCATCGGGTATGCAAATAAAAAACAAGGGAAATGTTATTATTACCGTGCGTAATTCAGACAAAGAAGAAGTAATTGAAATAGCTGAAAAGTTTGCTCAACTGGGCTTTAATTTATATGCTACATCAGGCACTGCCTACAAACTAAATTCTAACTGGGTCGCCACAAATTATTTAAGAAAAATTCATGAAGGCTCGCCTAATATCTTGGACCTTATCTACGAAAAAAAGGTTGTTTATGTCGTATCCACATCCGAAGAAAATAGAATTTCAATGGGGGACGATGTCTTAATCAGGCGCAAGGCTTTAGAAAATAAGATACCTACACTAACAACTATGGAAACCGCCAGAGCACTTTTGAGATGCTTAAGTCTTAAGCGAGTTTTAGGCGATTTAGATATCATGGATATTATGAAAGTTAAGGAGTAGATTATGGCCCCGCTTCAAAAAAAGTTTGAAATAAAAGAGAACAAAAAACTAAATGAGACTACTTTTAAGATAGTTTTTAATGCCCCGGAAATCGCTTCTATTGCCAAAGCCGGTCAATTTGTCAATATTCTTTGTGAAAATCGGACCTTAAGAAGGCCGATTTCAATTTGTGAAACAGAGCCCGATAAAGGACTTGTCAAAATAGTGTTTGATGTTAGGGGGGAGGGGACCGCTTGGCTTTCAAAACAAAAAAGCGGTAAAAAAATCGATATACTGGGGCCCTTAGGCAATGGTTTCCCTTGTGAAAAAGGAAACAGAGCTTTGCTTATCGGCGGTGGCTTGGGAGTTCCGCCACTCCTTGAAACTACAAAGTTTTTTGGTAAAAAGGCTGATGCAATCCTGGGATTTAAGTGTAAGGAAAATTTAATCTTACTCGAAAATTTCAAACAAATTTGTGAAAACACTTATCTGACAAGTGATGATGGCAGCTGCGGTACCAGGGGCTTGGTTACGGATGTGATGCAAGACCTGATCAAAACAAAAGATTACGACATCGTTTATGCTTGTGGTCCGGAAGCTATGCTAAAATCTGTGGCCAAAATATGTAGTGAGAACAAGTTGGCATGTTTTGTGTCATTAGAAGAAAGAATGGGTTGCGGCATCGGTGCTTGTTTGGTTTGCGCTTGTGCCGTTAAGGTAAACGGTGAAGTTGACTACAAGCATGTTTGTAAAGACGGGCCTGTTTTTAATGCAAGGGAGGTGGCTTGGTAATGGCTGATTTAAGTATTAATATTGCAGGTGTTAATTTTAAAAACCCGATAATTACAGCCTCCGGTACATTTGGTTTTGGTAAGGAATATAATGATTTTTATGATATAGATAAGCTGGGCGGCATTTCTTGTTCGGCAGTCACCTTGGAAAAGCGACCGGGAAACCCACCACCTCGAATAGCAGAAACACCTGCGGGAATGCTAAACAGTGTCGGTCTGCAAAACCCAGGCGTAAAGTCTTTCATCAAAGATGATTTGCCATGGCTTAAAAAACAAGATTTAGTTGTCATTGCCAATATCGCCGGAAGCACTTATGAAGATTACTCAGAGTCTGTTGAGCTTGTCAGCTCATCAGATGTTGATATGGTCGAGCTTAATATTTCCTGCCCCAATGTTAAAGAGGGTGGGGTCGCTTTTGGCACCAACTGCCAAAGTGTCGAACTTATAACAAAGACAGTTCGCAAAGTTTGTAAAAAACCTTTAATTGTTAAGCTTTCACCCAATGTTACGGATATTTCTGAAATAGCCAAAGCCGCTGAAGCTGCCGGCGCTGATGCAATTTCACTTATCAATACCTTAACCGGCATGCAAATCGACATTGAAACTAAAAGGCCCTTGCTAAAAAATAATGTAGGCGGGCTTTCCGGGCCTGCTGTTTTTCCGGTAGCTCTCAGAATGGTCTGGCAGGTTGCAAACTCGGTAAAATTACCCGTCATTGGAATGGGCGGAATCAGCACTTGGCAAGATGCGGTTCAAATGTTCTTGGCGGGTGCAAGTGCCATTCAGGTAGGAACTGCAAACTTTTTAGATGTATATGCGCCTTTAAAGATTATAGACGGCTTAGGCGCCTATTTAAATGATAAAGGCCATGCTAACATTAAAGATATTATAGGGAAAGTTGAGGTCTGGCAATGAAAATCTTGGCAATAGATTTTGGTGATGCCAGGACGGGGCTTGCTGTTTGTGATGAGCTTGAAATACTTGCTACGCCGCTCAAAGTAATAAAACACAAAAACACAGAAGCTTTAGTTGAAGAAATTAAGAAAATTATAGATGAAAACTCAATCCAAGGCCTTGTTTTAGGTTTACCTAAAAACATGGATTCGAGTTTAGGTTTCAGAGCTCAAAAAAGCCTCGAATTTGCCAAAAAACTTGAAGAAGAAACCGGTATAGAAGTAGCGCTTTGGGACGAACGATTGACAACGGTTGCCGCGCATGGTTTTTTAAACACAACAAATGTCAGAGGAAAAAAAAGAAAAAACTTAGTAGACGCAGTCGCTGCCACAATAATTTTGCAAGATTATATTAACAGCAGAAAAAATCAGAATTTTTAGGAGATTTTATGGCTAAGTCAAAGGCTAAAAGTGTATATGTATGCAGTAGTTGTGGCTACGAGAGTGCAAAATGGTTTGGATGTTGCCCCGGCTGTGATGAATGGAACACTATGCATGAAGAGCTTAAAGCTACCGGAAGAACAGCATCAAAATCTCTCTCGAATAAAAATCTAAAAGTTTTAAAACTCTCACAAATAACCTCTGATAGCGAAATTCGTCATAAGACCGGAAGTGACGAGTTAGACAGAGTTTTGGGCGGTGGGCTCGTAACCGGCTCCTTGGTTTTGTTAAGTGGTGATCCCGGAATCGGCAAGTCAACAATTTTGCTTCAAATTTGTGAACACTTGGGTAATTTTCTTGATATACTTTATGTCTCGGGTGAAGAGTCTGCCCACCAGCTGAAAATAAGAGCAGAAAGGCTTAATGTTAAAACCTCAAGGCTTAATTTTATGTGCGAGACCGACACCGAGCTTGTGTCTTCTTATATTCGGTCTTCAAATGTGGATTTGGTAATTATCGATTCTATCCAAACCATGAATCTTAATGAGCTGTCATCATCGCCGGGCAGCGTTTCTCAGGTCAGAGAGTCAACCAATATGCTGATGCGGTGTGCAAAAGAATTAAGTATCCCCCTTATCCTTGTTGGTCATGTCAATAAAGACGGTAATATTGCCGGGCCCAAAGTTTTGGAACATGTTGTTGATGCTGTTTTATATTTGGAAGGGGAGAGGCATCTTTCCTACCGTATACTCAGGGCTGTTAAGAACCGCTTTGGCGCCACGAATGAAATCGGTGTGTTTGAAATGAAAAAAGAGGGTCTGGTTGAAGTGCCCAACCCTTCACAGATGTTGATTGCCGGCCGACCTTTAAAAACGCCGGGCACATGTATTTCGTGCGTTATGGAGGGCTCCAGACCGATTTTGGCAGAAGTGCAGGGTCTGGTTACACCTACAGGCTTTGGTAATCCGCGCCGTACATCAACAGGATTTGATTATAATAGAATGTCTATGTTACTGGCTGTCTTAGAAAAGCGAGCAGGTTTTTTCTTTGGAAATATGGATGCCTATTTGAATATTGTTGGTGGCTTGAAATTGGAGGAACCTGCAAACGATTTGCCGGCGGCAATTGCCTTGATTTCCAGCCTTAAAGATTTACCGGTTCGTGATGACGCTTTGGCTTTTGGTGAAATTGGCCTGGCCGGTGAGCTGCGTTCCGTGGGTAACTGTGAGCTCAGAATTAAAGAGGCAGCAAGATTGGGCTTTAAGCTTTGCGTAATTCCTCAACATAACTTCCGTTCTTTGAATACCGCTTCCTTTAAAAACATCGAAATCATTGGGGCAGCCTCTGTCAGGCAAGCCTTTGAAGCAATCTTATAATTCGCTATGAACCAAAAACTGACGCCAGTAAAAAGGGCTAATTTACCTTGTAACAAAGTAGGCCTTGCAATCGGATCTTGTTCGGCAAAAGCCTATAAAAGCTTAAAGGAGCGAGGCATTGAGCTTTTAGAACCGCTTGCAGAGCCAGGGTTGGAAAGAGCTTTATCCCGGCATTCAGACTTAGTATTTTTACATTTGGGTGATAAAAACATTGTAGTTAGTGAGCATCAGGCGACCTTAGCCGAAAAATTAGGAGAATATGGCTTTACAGAACCTCATTCAAGGCCCTTAATTAATTCACCTTACCCGCAAGATGTGCCTTTAAACCTGGTTTTACTGGGTGAAAATGTAATTTGCAACACAAAAACTGCCTGGCCAAGCCTTTTAGAGCATCTTTATAGTGAAAATTTTAATATAATTGATGTTAAGCAAGGATATACCAAATGCTCTGTCTGTGTTGTCAATGAATCCGCCGTAATAACAGAAGATCGCACAATTGCATTGGCCTGTAATAAAGCGGGGATTGATGCCTTGCTCATAAGTAAAGGGACAATTAAGCTTAAAGGCCATGAATATGGCTTTATTGGTGGTTGCAGTGGATTGGTAGCCGGTGATTGCTTGGCGTTCCATGGCAAGTTGGAAGAGCATAAAGATTCCCAAGTAATATATGATTTTTTAGACAGCCATAAAATTCAAGCTCTTTCTTTAAGCGATGAGTCATTAACCGACATCGGGGGAATATTGCCGATATTAGAATATGAACCTTGATGCAAGTATCGAAAACAAAATTCAAACGAATTATTAATGACTCTTACAGTGTAAGAACAATAATTAAAAAAGGATCTCTTCAAGGGGGAGCAGTAAATTTCCCATGATTTACAAAACCACTAACTTCGCAAAAGAAATGTTTTGCGAAGTTGAGGGGATTAATTAAGCGAAAAGTAGGTATTTTTGATTGAAACAGGAAAATTCAGAGCAAATGC
The DNA here is from genome assembly GCA_012524025.1 of Clostridiales bacterium. GTDB lineage: Bacteria > Bacillota > Clostridia > Oscillospirales > Acutalibacteraceae > UBA1447. The sequence continues at coordinate 12,338 of JAAYSC010000040.1, forward strand.
CGGAACTTCTTATAGACTACATCAGGTATCTTGATGTGGTTAAAAACCGTTCTCCATTGACCGTTGAAGAATACGCACGCGACTTGAGAACCTTTTTTAAATTTCTTTTGAGGCTTCGCGGTAACTATGCCCCAAATGTTGATTTGAATGAAATCGATATTTCAGGGCTTGATATTGATTTTTTTAAAACCGTCACGCTAAATGATGCCTATTCCTTTTTGTCTTACTGTAGGCACGACAGAAACAATGCTGCGGTTACCCGAGCTCGCAAGGCGGTGTCTTTAAAACGATTCTTTCGATACTTGAGCGTACAGCTTAAGCTTTTGGAAGAAAACCCTTTACAAGAGCTTGAAACGCCTAAAATTAAAAAAGCTTTACCAAAGTATTTGACCTTAGAGCAAAGCATTGATTTGTTAAACTCAGTTGAAGGTAAATTTAAGGAACGCGATTACTGCATTATGACCCTGCTTCTGAACTGCGGTTTGAGACTGTCGGAATTGACGGCCTTGAATTTGAACAGCATTAGGTCCGATAACACAATGAGTGTCATCGGTAAAGGTAATAAGGAAAGGATTGTTTATCTCAACGGAGCTTGTGTTAATGCCATAGAAAGATATCTGTCAGTTAGGCCCGGCGAAGCGCTAATAGACAGAAACGCATTGTTTATAAGCAGGAACAGACGCAGAATCAGCAACCGCGCTGTTGAGAATATTATTGAAAAATATGTAAAAAAGTCCGGCCTTGACGGCCAAGGAATAACTGTTCATAAGCTCCGACATACCGCGGCAACCTTAATGTATCAACACGGCGGTGTCGATATTTTACTTATTAAGGAAATATTGGGGCATGAAAATCTTTCTACAACAGAAATATATACTCACCTTGTGGATTCGCAATTAAAAAATGCGGTTGATCAGAATCCCCTAAATAAACACTTTAAAAACGATAAAAGCTAACTGCTACTCTGTCGTCGGTCGACTCCCCTAAGTGAATTAATTAAGACTGTTGAAAAACTCCCCATCCGTCCAATAATGACGGAAAAGGGAGTTTTTTCTATTCTTTTATTAGTCATTCATTGAGCCAACGCTACCTTGATCATTATAGCACATTCCAAGCGTTTCTTTTCAATTTCACAGCTTATGGTATGGGGAAGTTTGATACTCCCCTCGTAAAGGTAATTATTTGCATCACAGCCACCGCTACAATAAAATTTCGCCCAGCACTTCTTACATTCTTCCTTACTATAAACAGTGGCTGAAGCAAAATCTACCTTAAGTTTATTGTCAAACTCGCCGCTTAAAACACTCCCCATTTTTTTCTCTTCAATGCCCACAAATTGATGGCAAGGGTAAATATCACCTTCGGGGGTAACTGCAATGTATTCATTGCCGCAGCTGCAGCCTCTTAAGCGCTTATAGACACATGGCCCTTGCTCTAAATCAAGCATAAAGTGAAAAAAGTTGAGTTTTTTGCCTTGCTTTTTATTTTCCAACATTAATAGGGCCAGCTTTTCATATTCTTTAAAAATTCGTGTTAAATCTTCTTCTCTTACTGAAAAAGGAAGTTCTTTCTCGGTAACGGCAGGTTCAATAGATACTTGGTCAAAACCAAGAGCAAAAAGGTGTTCAACATCATTTGAAAAGTCCAAGTTAAAACGAGTATAGGTTCCACGGACATAATATTCTTTGCCGCCGCGTTCTGCTACAAGCTTTTGGAATTTAGGCAAGACTATGTCATAGCATCCTTTGCCGGTTTGAAAACACCTGAACCTGTCGTTAATTTCTTTGCGTCCGTCAAGCGACAAAACAACATTTGACATTTCTTTATTTATAAAGTCGATCTTTTCATCGTTTAACAGTACACCGTTTGTAGTAAGCGTGAAGCGAAAGTTTTTATTATGCTTTTTTTCTAAAGAACGAGCATAGGAAACAAGTTTTTTTATAACTTCAAAATTCATGAGCGGCTCACCGCCAAAAAAATCGACCTCTAAATTATATCTATCGGCGGAGTTTTCTATAAGGAAATCGAGAGCTTTTTTACCTACTTCGTAAGTCATCAGCTTTCTTCCATGCCCAAAATCACCTTGCGAGGCAAAACAATAGCCGCACTCTAAGTTACAGTCATGTGCTATATTCAGGCACATGGATTTTATAGGAGCAGTTCCCAGTTTTTCTACAAATGGTAAATAGTCATCTTTTGAAAATAAAAGCCCTTGTTCCACAAGCTCTTTTATCTCACTGTAAGTTTCACTTATTTCATCATTAGAGAATTCTTTTAATTTGATATAAATATCTTTCGGGCATTCAGCGGGCAATGGCAAATCGATGAAGTCTAACATTTTATAAGCACAATCATCAAGTTCAAAAACAGCACCGCTGTTGACATCTAAGACTATCTTATAATCATTTAGGGTAAATTTATGTATCATTGTTTTCACCACAAAAAAATAAAAGGCGGAGCATAAGGCTCCGCCCGGGAGTCATTATATGATTTATTTTTCACACTTTTGATTTGCAACCGTGCAGGATGTTTTACAGGCTGATTGACAAGAAGCCTGACATTCACCGCAGCCGCCCTTGTGAGCCGTTTCTTTTAGATTGGCTTTGTTAACAATTTTAATGTGTTTCATTTTAGTCCCTCCACAAGAAATTTCAAGGTCAGTTTAGCATATATGGCCGAAAATATCAAGTTACTTGGTGCCGAAAATCCTGTCACCGGCATCACCTAAACCGGGCACGATATAGCCGTGCTCATCCAGCTTTTCATCCAGGGAAGCTAAGAACACATCAACATCCGGATGAGCTTCCTCAAGAGCTTGCAGGCCTTCGGGGGCAGCAATAATTCCAATAAACTTTATAGATTTGGGCGCATGTTCTTTTATGCGCGAGATAGCATCTATTGCCGAACCCCCGGTAGCTAACATGGGGTCCAAGACAATTACATCACGCTCTGAAACATCTATGGGTAGTTTACAGTAGTAATCAACCGGCTGCAGGCTATCGGGGTCCCTGTACAGGCCGATGTGACCCACGCGGGCAGACGGCACTAAATTTAAAACACCGTCGATCATCCCGAGGCCGGCGCGCAAGATTGGCACAAAGGCAATTTTTGTGCCCGAAATAACTCGGGTATTAGTAATGGTAAGTGGAGTTTCCACTTCTATTTCCACCAAGGGCAGATCACGCATAGCCTCAAAGCACATAAGCATGGCCATTTCGCCTACCATTACCCTGAAATCCTTTGAACCTGTATTTTTGTCACGCAAGAGGGCAAGTTTGTGTTGAATCAGCGGGTGTTTAGTTATGACAACCTTTCCCATAAAAACCTCCATCAACCTTCATAGTTTTCAATTTGGCTTATTTTGTTGATTCTGTCCATATGCCTTGCTTCGCCGCTAAAAGGGGTTTTAATAAAGGCATCTACGAGCTCAAAAGCTAAACCGAGGCCTATAACTCGACCGCCAAAACACAAAACATTGGCATTATTGTGCTGACGAGTTAGTTTGGCTGAATAAGGCTCAGAGCAACAGGCGGCCCGTATTCCTTTTGTTTTATTGGCTGCGATTGACATACCAACCCCTGTGCCACAAATCAAGATACCCAAATTATTATCTTTTTCCAAGACTTTGTCAGACAGTTCCTTGGCGATAACCGTGTAATCACAGGAATTTTCACTATGAGTGCCAAGGTCTGTAAATTCAATGCCTGTTTCATGTAAATATTTTTTTACCGATTCTTTCAATTGAAAGCCTGCGTGGTCGCTACCGATATAAAGCATATTATTCTTGACTCCTTTTTAAATTTCTTTCTGCTTGTGATGGTCGTAGGTATATGGGATTTAAGTCTTCATAAGAAAAAAACAAGTCTTCTCTATCGCGTAAATTAAAAGCGGCAGTAGCCAAACTTCCGGCCCGCTGCATGCGAAGGTGTGGGGGTGCCAGAAAGGTTTTTGATTTTAAACTTGAATCCAACTGACCGTATAGCAAGTCTGCTCCGTCACCGACCAGATAAATTGATTTTTCTCGGCTGACTTCGTAAAGCATGCTGACAAGTTGCTCGGTGGGGATAGCTAAGTCTCCGCTGTATCTGCTTATGCCGTCGGGTGTACTTGTAAACAAAGCAGTGTAAACTTGCTGACAACGGGCATCCATAACCGAGCAAATCATAAAATCCGAGTTTAGTGCACTGTAGGCCATGGATTCGAGGGTTGATATACCGAAACACTTCATCTTTTTAGCATGAGCCATACCTTTGACACATGCTATGCCGATTCTCACCCCTGTATATGACCCGGGGCCCAAAGCGACTGCCAAGGTATCAAGCATTGAAAGGTCCCAGCCGGTTAAAGAAAAAGCCTCATCAACCATTTTCATTAAAGTACGGCTATGGGTGAGTCCGGAATCTGAAAACAACTCACAAATAAGTTTATCGTCTTTTGATAAAGCTACGCTACAAGCATGAGCAGAACTTTCTATTGCAAGTATATTCAAGTTTTCTTGACCTCCCTTACCACAATTTGCCTTTGTTCAAGATTATTGTTTTGAGGGGAAATTTCAACTTTAATATAATTTGGCGGAAGCGCGTTTTCGATATTTTCACTCCACTCTATTATAATAATACCCTCACGCTTTAAATAATCGTAATAGGCGGTTGATTCCAAGTCGTCAAAGCTCTCAACTCTGTACATATCGAAATGGAAAAGAGAAACAGGGCCTTCATATTCATGCACAAGCGCAAAGGTGGGGCTGTGAACGCAATCCCCCAACCCTAAACCGTCAGCCACTCCCCTGACGAAGGTTGTCTTCCCCGCCCCCATAGGACCGAACAAGGCAACAACATCCCCTGCTTTTAGCTTTTTGGCAAGTTGAAAACCTACCTTTTGTGTCTCATAGGAACTGTTACTTATAATAACTAATGTAAGCACCTTCTTTTCCTAAAGAATTATAGCATAAGAAAAAAGCCATTAAAAGACTAAGCAAAATCCAAGAGCTTGATTTGCCTATTTAAAAGCCTTATAATTAATCGGCATAGTAGCCTTATAAAGTAGGTTTGCAAAAACGATTGGGGTTTAATAGTGAAAATCTTAAACGACTTTGTTAAAAATATTGATAAATTACTGCTATCACTCTGTTTACTTGCCTCTGCCCTTGGTGTTCTAATGGTTTACAGTGCCAGTTTAAGTTCTAAGTCGCAAGATCAAGTATTGTCGCGCGATGTTATTATAATGTTGGCGGCAGTCGGCTTGGGTTTGGTTTTATGTTTTATCATTTCGGCCCTGGATTATGAGGCAGTGTTAAAATTATGGCCATTTTTTACAGCAATTTGTTTAGCTTTAATGTTTGCGCTTTTTATTTGGGGTGTGGGCCCCGGTGACAGGCCGGACGCAAAATCTTGGCTTTCTATAGGCGGAATACACTTTCAACCTTCAGAACTGCTTAAAATCGGCTTTATTTTGACCTTTTCCCTTCATATTGACGCCGTGAAGGGAAAGACCAATGATTTGAAAAACATTGCTTTATTAGCCCTTCACGGGATTTTTCCGGCACTTCTGGTCATAGTCACGGGTGATTTGGGTTCAGCCTTGGTTTTTGTTGGTATGTTTTTAGGCATGATGTTCTTAGCCGGTGTTAAATTTAAATTTTTTCTTATTGGCGGTGCTTTCGCTCTTGCCGGCCTTCCGGTGTTATGGCTAAAGTTTTTTTCTCAATTTCAAAAAGACAGGTTCCTTGCGATTTACTACCCACAGGGTTTATCCGAAAGCACTTATAAAACCATAATATATCAACAGCAACAAAGTGTAAATGCCATTGGTGCGGGCCGCCTGACCGGTAGCGGGCTTTTTAAGGGTGTTTTTACTCAGAACAATCTTATACCGGTAGATGAAAGTGATATGATTTTTGCTGTTATAGGTGAAGAATTAGGTTTTATAGGTGCAGTTTTGTTTCTACTTTTATTAGCTTTTATTGTTGTTAAAATTTTAAGTATAGCTCACAAAGCCAACACTTACTCGGGCAAGCTTATTAGTTACGGTATGGCGCTTATGCTGGGTGTGCAAACTATTATTAACATAGGTGTAAGCCTTAAGCTTTTGCCTTGCATCGGTATTACACTCCCCTTTTACAGCGCCGGGGGCTCTGCCAATATTTGCGTTTATATAGGTATAGGCATTTTATTGAGCATTTATCGTTCAAGTGTAATAACCAAACCTGTAAATTTCAGGCTCAGTCATATCAGCACGCCTTTTTCCGAAGCATAAAACAAAAAAATAAATCTTTTAAGATGGCACTTTTTGTAAGTTTGCAAAATTTGCCATCAATTTTTTTGTTCCAACCTTATCAAAAGCTACTTCCAAGAGATAGTCGTTTCCGGCTTTTTCCATACTGATTAAAATGCCGCGCCCGAAAGTCTTGTGCTCTACACAGTCACCGACCTTATAACTTATCTTTACAACTTGTGAATCTTTTTGAGATTTTGAAAAAGCGCTCTTTGACCTTGCAACAGACGGTGTTCCCCGCCGGTCCAAAAACTCAATTCTGTTAATTCGAGTCTGAGGCTTGGTCAGGTTTTCAATTAATTCATCAGGAATTTCTTCTACAAAGCGCGATTTTGGGTTGTGAGATGTAGAGCCATACAAAAGTCTTGAATGAGCGTTCGAGATATACAATTCTTCCTTTGCGCGTGTTATTGCAACATAGGCCAGACGCCGTTCTTCCTCAACATCTTCAACTTTAAAAGTTGAACGAGCTCCGGGGAAAATACCTTCTTCCATCCCAATCAAAAACACAGAAGGAAACTCCAGGCCTTTTGCAGAGTGAACAGTCATTAAGGTCACAGCATCTGTGTTGGCATTATAATTGTCAATATCTGTTATCAGGGCAACTTCTTCAAGAAAATCATTAAGCTGAGCCCCCTCATTGTCTGCTTCAAAGGTATACAGGGTGGCGGAAAGTTCATTTAAGTTTTCGACTCTGTCAGAGTAAGAAAGTGGGTCGGCAGCCAAAGAACTAATATAGCTTGTCTTGTCAAGAATTGCTTGTAAAATTTCAGCCAAACTCAAGTTTTCTGCCTGAAGGCGTAAGTCATTAATTAAATTTGCAAATTGCTTGAGTTTTAAATGAGCTCTGCCCAGAATGGCATATTCATCTGAATTTTCAATTATCTCAAATAAACTCAAGCCGGTTTCATCGGACAATTCTTGTATCCTGCTTAAAGTTGTGTTTCCTATCCCTCTTTTAGGCTCATTAATAATACGCCTAAGCCTTGTGTTATCGGAAGGGTTGTTGATAAGTGTCAAGTAAGCCAAGGCGTCCCTGACCTCCTTGCGTTCATAAAAGCGTAGGCCGCCAATTACTCTGTAAGGTATACCGTTTCGCGCAAACGAGCTTTCAATTGTGTTTGACTGTGCGTTAAGCCTGTACAAAACAGCATGTTCACTGAATCTTTTGCCATCTGCTACACTTTTAAGAATCCACTGTGCTACATGGTTGGCTTCATCCACAGCATCATAGGCAGTGTAAAACTTGATTTTTTCGCCTTGCCCTTTATCGGTCCACAAATTTTTGCCTTTTCTGTTTTTGTTGTTTGATATAACACTGTTGGCGGCATCAAGTATTGTTTGAGTGGAGCGATAGTTTTTCTCTAACCTGATGGTTTTAGCTTGTTTAAAATGTTTTTCAAAGTTTAAAATGTTTTCAATAGTGGCCCCCCTGAACTTGTAAATGCTTTGATCATCATCGCCGACAACACATATATTTTCATGTTTTTGTGCCAGCAAGGATACCAAACGGTATTGTGCAAAGTTGGTGTCTTGATATTCATCGACTAAAATGTATTTAAACCTGTTGTTGTAATAGTCTAAAATATCAGGATAGCCTTCCAATAACTTAACAGTGTTGAATATTATATCATCGAAATCCATTGCATCAGCAGTTTTCAGATAACTTTGATATTTTTCGTAGGCAAGTGCTATTTCTTGCATTCTAATGTCCGTGCCTGCATTTTCTTTAAAAAGTTTACAATCTATCAAGTTGTCTTTAGCCCTGCCTATAACTGACAAGATGGTTTTATGAGGCAAGCGCTTATCACCTATCTTAAGTGCTTTTTGACATTCTTTAATTATCTTACGCGAGTCATCCATGTCATAAATCGTGTAATTTGATGTATAACCTAAAAGATCTGCATGTTTCCTTAAAATTCGAGCGCAAGCGGAATGAAAGGTGCTGGCCCAAACTTTTGATGCATCTTCACCTAACATTGCAGCCAACCTGTCTTTTAATTCCTGTGCTGCTTTATTTGTAAAAGTTATAGCCAAAATTTCCCAAGGTTTTGCCGGGTTAACACTGATTAAACCGGGATCAAGGGGTAAAGTTTCTCGCTCCCCTTTGAGGTAGGAGCGTAAGATTTCGACTTCTTCAGAACTCGGCTCATAAGCGAGACGGTCGAATGTCAGGGCTTCGCCGTATTTTATAAGATGGGCGATTCTGTTGATTATTACAGTCGTTTTACCGCTACCGGCACCCGCAAGCACTAAAAGCGGCCCTTTTGTGCAAAAGACCGCTTCGGCTTGTGCTTCATTCATTTTTTTAAAATCAGCCTTAATAAGACGATTTCTTAATTTTAAAAACTCTTCTCTGCTCATTATATCGAAATCTCATGTGCCATATTGTAAAAAGCTTGGTCGATAGTTTTTTTCATATTTAAAGCTTCATAAATATCGTAGTTTACAATTTCATCTTTTTTTATTGCAACTACTCTGTTGCCCATACCTTGCATAAGCAACTTTACTGCACTATAACCCATTTCACTGGCTAAAACCCTATCACGCACCGTGGGCGAGCCACCGCGTTGTACATGGCCTAAAATACTGGCCCTTGATTCAATTCCTGTTTTCTCTTCAATATATTCGGCAAGAGCTTCAACTCCGCCAACACCTTCGGCTATCATGATTATAAAATGTTTTTTACCTTTTTCACGGCTGTTTTCAATATGACTGATAATATGTTCTTTTACATGAACTTTAATTTCCGGAACCACAATGGCCGTTGCACCGACAGCTATACCGGCGTTTAAAGTTAAGAAACCTGCATCACGCCCCATTACTTCCACAACTGTGCACCTGTCGTGTGATTTTGCTGTGTCACTTATTTTGTCAACCATGTCCATAACAGTGTTCAGGCAGGTGTCGTAACCAATAGTATAATCACTGCAAGCTATATCGTTGTCGATGGTGGCAGGTACCCCAACACAGGGCAAACCCCTTTCAGAGAGAGCACTCGCACCCCTAAAAGAACCGTCCCCGCCTATAACAACTAAACCTTCAATGCCGTTTTTTCTGCAAGTCTCAATGGCTTTTTGCATGCCGTCTTCACTTTGAAACTCCTTGCAACGAGCCGAACCAAGCGCGGTTCCACCTTTGTATAAAATATCTGAAACACTGTTTACATCAGCTTGTTCAAGTTGGCCCGAGATCAATCCGGCATAGCCGCGTTTTATCGCAAAAACTTTTATATTGTTGGCACAGCAGGTCCTGACAACTGCCCTAACAGCAGCATTCATACCCGGGGCATCGCCACCGCTTGTTAAAACACCGATAGTTTTCATAATATCCTCCTAAAATGTAAAAATAGTCTCAACGAATATAAGCTCTAACATAATAAAAGTCAAACTTGTAAAAAGTCTTTTTATTTTACCACTACATTTTCTTCGCCTACAATTCTGCGCAGTTCGGCCAGCATTGTAGGATTAATTTGTGTTGAATTTTTTAAAGCTTGTTTTTGATATTTTTTTGTGCTTTGGAAAAAATAAACAACAGCAGTTTGCCCGGGAAACAAGGAAAGAACCCTTTCGGCTTTTTCAATTTCAGGAGCTTCTTCTTGATCAAACCTCAAATACAAAGTTTTTGCTTTTTTGGGGCTCTTGTTTTTTCCATTATACTCTTTTTCGGGCTCTCGCATACCCGTGGTGAGGTGGCTACGGTCCTCGACTGTGTTTATAAAGTCTTCATCACTTATAATTTCAGCAATTACTTTTGGCTCCTCATCTTCTCGCATGCTTAAACGGCCACTAACCTGAACTATTTGCCCTTCGTTAAGTTTAAGTGAATTCTCTTCATAAGTTCTTGGGAAAACAATTAGCTCAATAGATCCAAATAAATCTTCAAACACAACAAATGCCATGGTTGAATTTGAGCGTGTCGTTTTTTTCTTTACATTTGATATTATACCCAACAAACGAACTTTAGAACCATCATTATAATCAGAAAGTTCGTCCTCTTGCGCACCTAACAAATCATCTATTCTGGCAAAGCGATGCCCGGTGTAAAACTTTTCAAATTTACTCATTGGGTGGCCGGAAATATAAATGCCGGTAGTTTCTTTTTCAAGAGCCAACTTTTCTTCTAAAGGCATTTCGGGTACAGTCGGCATTTCAGGTTCTGCACTGCTTCCGTCCGGTCCCACATCAAAAAAGCCTATTTGGCCGCTGATACTTCTTTTCTTTTCATCGTTAACCCATGCAATTATGTTTGGCAAGGCTTGCAGCATCTGTCGCCTATTACCGCACAAGCCATCCATGGCACCGCTCTTAATCAAATTTTCTAAAGCTTTACGATTAAGATCTTTTCCGTTAACTCGCTTATAAAATGAATAAAGTGACTCGTAAGCGCCATCTGATTCGCGCTGTGATATAATTTCGCTAATCGCGTTTTTGCCAAGACTTTTAATTGCTAAAAGCCCGAATAAGATTTCATCGTTTACCACGGTGAAATTTTCAAAGCTTTTATTGACATCAGGCCCCTGTACTTTAATTTTTAACCTACTGCACTCTGCAATATAGCGTGTTACTTTACCGTTATTACTGCTGTCATTAATTACACTGCTTAAAAGTGCGGCCATGTATTCACGCGGGTAAAACACTTTGAGCCAAGCGGTTTGATAAGAAAGCAAGGCATAGGCAGTTGCATGTGCTTTATTGAAAGCATAGGATGAAAACGAAATTAGCTGGTCAAATAGTTCACTGGCATCTTCTTCTTTAACACCCCGAGCGACAGCTCCTTCACAAGTTTTTGTTTTTGAACCGGTAACCATACCGCTTATGAACCTACTTTTTTCCTCCAACATTACTTTGTGATCTTTTTTGCTCATGGCTTTCCTAACAATATCAGCCTGGCCGTAAGAATATCCTGCTATTTCACGAAAGATTTGCAGTACCTGTTCTTGATAAACAACACAACCATTGGTAATGTCAAGAATTGATTTAAGCTTGGGAATTTTATATTTTATTAATTCCGGATTATGTCTGTTTTGTATAAAGTTTCCAATTGAATCCATAGGCCCCGGCCTAAAAAGGGAAATTACAGCGATCAAGTCTTCAAGACTTTCGGGTTCAAGGCCGGTTAAAACTCGCTTCATGCCGGCCGACTCAAACTGGAAGACACCTTCAGATTGCCCCAAGGAAAGCATTTTATATACTTCTTCCTCATTGAGGGAAATATTTTCAATATTAAAATCGGGAACTCTTTCCTTAACAGCTTTTTGAGCGTTATGAATTACAGTCAGGGTCCTCAAGCCCAAAAAGTCCATTTTAAGTAAACCCAGTTTTTCTATGGTTTCCATGGGAAATTGAGTTACTATAGTCTCATCATTTTTTGCCAGAGGAAGATAATTGTTGATTGGCTCGCGCGTAATGACCACCCCGGCAGCATGCGTGGAAGCGTGCCTTACCATTCCTTCGACTTTTTGTGCCATGTCTATAAACTCTTTATTAGCTTCAGAAGCTGCATATTCGGCTCGAAGTTCAGCTGACTTTTCAAGGGCAGATGAAATAGTGATGCCAAGTTCATCCGGGATTAATTTTGCGACTTTGTCAACAGTGTCATAGGGCACTCCCAGGGCACGGCCGACATCACGAATGGCAGCTTTGGCAGCTAATGTGCCAAAGGTCACAATCTGGGCTACATGGTCAACACCATATTTTTCTTTAACATAATCTATAACTTCATCACGACGAACATAGCAAAAGTCAATGTCAAAATCAGGCATGCTGATTCTTTCCGGGTTGAGAAATCTTTCAAATAAAAGTTGGTATTTAATCGGATCAACACCGGTTATGCCGATACAATAAGCCGCCATGCTCCCGGCACCGGAGCCACGCCCGGGGCCCACGGGAATATCTTTACTTCTTGCGTACTCGATAAAGTCGTGCACAATTAAGAAATAGTCAATGTAGCCCATTTTTTCAATGGTGGTGATTTCATAATTTAGGCGTTCAATGTATTCGGGTCCGGGGTTATCACCATAGCGCTGACTAAAGCCTTCCCGGCAGAGCTTTTTAAAATATTCGATGTTGTCGCTGCCATCGGGAGTTTCAAATTGCGGCAGTATTGTGTCTTTAAATTCAAAGCTTACATTACATTGTTCTGCTATTAAAGCGGTATTATCGACAGCTTGAGGGTAGTTTGAAAAAAGATCCCTCATTTCTTCTTCGGACTTTAAGTAAAATTCGTCGGTATCAAAAGAAAAATCGGTTTCATCCCCTACTTGTTTATTGGTTTGAATACCTATTAAAACTTCTTGAATCTTTGAATCTTCTTTTTTTACATAATGGACATCGTTGGTTGCAACCAAGGGGATGCCGGTTTCCTGTGACAAACGCCCCAACAAAGGGTTGATTTTAAGTTGTTCATCCAAACCGTGGTCTTGAATTTCTATATAAAAATTACCCTGACCAAAAACTTCTTGGTACCATAAAGCAGTCTCTTTGGCTAATTCATAGTCCCCCTTTAAAAGAGCTTGAGGGATTTCACCGGCTAAACAGGCAGACAAAGCAATTATTCCTTGATTGTATTTTTCTAATAGTTCCTTGTCAACACGAGGCTTGTAATAGAAGCCGGAAAGCCAAGCTTGAGAAACCATTGCACTTAAATTTTTATAGCCTGTGTTATTTTTGCACAACAAAATAAGGTGATTTTGCCTACTGTCAAACTCCTTAACCTTATCAAGGCGAGATCGTGGTGCGACATAAACTTCGCAGCCTATTATGGGCTTGACACCTTTTTTCTTTGCGTAGTTATAAAAATCTAAAACACCATACATTGCTCCGTGGTCGGTAATAGCCAATGCAGATTGACCAAGTTCTTGTGCCATATCAACAACTTGTTCAATCCTACAAGCTCCATCCAGTAGACTGTATTCGGTGTGCAAATGCAAATGAGTAAATGCCATATTAAGTCTCCAAATCTTTAGCCAATTTAATTAGAGTCTTAAACCTGTGGTTTAGGCCCGAGCGTGAAATTGGTTTTTCCAAAAGCTTACCCAAGTCACTCAAACTTAACTCGGGGTTGCTTAATCTTAAATTAGCCACTTCTTTTAAATGTTTAGGCAAATCATCAAATTTATCATGGGCCAGGATTAAATCGATTGCATGTATTTGTTCACCTGCTGCCTTAACAATGCGGTCAAGATTAGCCATGTCACAATTTGTTCTGCGATTAACCCTGTTTCTTAAATCGCGTTCTGCCTTAATGCCCATAAACTCCAAAGCAGCCTTGTCGGACCCCATAAAAGCTAAAAGATATTCAATCAAACCGCTGTCTTTTAGATACAAAATATTATTGCCCTTGCGCAATACATACTTAGTGGGAAAACCGACTTCGGTTAAAATTAAAGCCAAATCGTCTGACAGCTTTTTATAAGCTACAACAAATTCCAAATGGTAACTTTTATAGGGCGAACTTATAGTGCCGCAAGCCAAAAAAGCACCACGCAAAAAAGCAGAAAAACAACACTCATCACTTAAATTTGCTCGATTAACTCTCAAATGCAAACCTTCTGCGTCATGCCCAAAATGCTTTAGAAGCTTTTCGCGTTCGGCTTGTGTTTCCAATGAGACAAAAAAGTTGTTACTCTTGGTAGACTTATAGGTTAAATCGGGTGAAGCAACAAGGGCAACGCTTTTGGTGTATAGGCTTACAAGCTCTTCAATTTCACTCATAAACGAAACATCACGGGACGAGAAAGCCCTGCCGAAAAGCACAAGACCGTAAGATTGTGCTTTTTGGCAGCAGTTAGACATTAGAGAAAACTTTGCTAATTCACTTTTTAAATTCGTTGAAAAAGATATATTCGACATTATTTTTCAATATCCCTATGGTTTACACTAATTAAATAGTCTTTGTCGGCAAAATAATCGCGTAAAATTTGTGAAAAAACAACAGATCTGTGCCTGCCACCCGTGCAACCGATAGAAACAACAAGCTGGCTCTTTCCTTCGCTCCTGTAAAGAGGAATTAAAAAGTCAAGCAAGTCGAGCAGTTTGTCTCGCAAGGTAAGCGCTTCTTGTTTTTGCATAACATAGTCAAAAACTTCTTTATCCAGCCCGGTTTTATTTTTTAATTCGCTCTTATAAAAAGGGTTAGGCAGACATCTCACATCAAAGACAAGATCCGAATCGGTGGGTATCCCGTATTTGTAGCCAAAAGAAATGCAGTGAATAAGCATTGCGCCGCTCGGATCTTCCAAGAACATATCTGTTACACGCTCACGGCATTCCATTGCACTCAAATTACTTGTATCAACAACATAATCGGCAATTTGCCTTGCAGGTTGCAAGCGAACTCTTTCAGCTTCTATTGCATCTATTAAGGAACCCTTAAATTCATCAATCAAAGGGTGTTTTCGCCTTGTTTCTTTAAAACGATGTAATAAAACTTTATTGTCAGCGTCAAAAAACAACATTTTAAATTTGATGCCCATGGCCCTTAATTCACTTAAGGCGTTAAAAAGATCATTGAAAGACGAACCGAGGCGAATATCCGTGACAATCGCGACCCTTTGTCTTTGCTCTTTAGAATCAAGTATAAGTTTAACAAAAGTTGATATAAGCTTGGGCGGCATATTATCGGCACAAAAAAAGCCTATGTCTTCCAAAGCGTTTACACCGCGTGACTTACCAGCACCGGAAAGCCCGGTAATAACCACAAGTTCCATATTTCCCCCTCTAATTCATATTGATACAATTTCGGTTTCAAGCAAAACACCGGTCTTACCTCTGACGCTTTCTTGAACAAAGCTTATTAAATCTTTAATGTCTTTACTTGTCGCTTTACCTGTATTAATTATAAAACCGGCGTGTTTTTCACTGACTTGGGCACCACCGATTGAGTAACCTTTTAAGCCGCAAATTTCAATCAAACGCCCGGCGAAGTCATCGGGTGGGCGTTTAAAAATACTTCCGCCGCTTGGAAATTCCAGAGGTTGTTTTGCTATACGCCTATGCATATAGTCATCCATTTTAGCTTTGATTTCGCTTGCCTCGCCTTGTTTTAACTGTAGCGTTAAAGATGTGATAAGGTAGGGTTTATTTTTATAAACGCTGTTACGGTAAGAAAGCTCGAGCTCATCACCGCTAAAATTCCCTAATAAAAAATCAGACTTCAAGGCTTCCACATGCTTGCAACTCACCAAAACATCTTTCATCTCACCGCCATAAGCACCGGCGTTCATGTAAGCGGCACCTCCGGCACTACCGGGTATACCATAAGCGAATTCAAGGCCGGTAAGGCTGTTTTTTAAGGCAAAATTACACAAAGCAGACAGGCTGACACCGGCACCGCACTCTATTTTATTACCGGGAAGAAGCTCAAGCTTCTTAAAGGCACCGGTGCTTATAACCAGACCTTTAAAACCTTGGTCCGATATCAAAACATTGCTGGCCTTGCCCAAAATTAAAACTTTGACATTCTCTTGTTTAGCCCATCGCCAAAGCCGGATTGCATCATCAGCCGATACCGGTTTAGCTAAAACATCGGCCGGGCCGCCAACCTTGAATGAAGTGATGGCGGACAAGGGAAAATCTTTAACTATCTCGCATTTTAATGTTTGCGCCAGTTCTAATAACCCGGAATAGTCGTACATGTTTTCACCACAATCAATAGTCTAATAAGGCAGCACCGATTATTCCGGCGTCATTGCCTAAAACAGCTTGACAAATTTCTGTTTGTTTGACTGCATGCATACTGTATCTTTCGTGTTCGACATGCCTGCGTAAGGGTGCAAGCAAAGTTTCGCCTTCATTTCCTATCCCGCCGCCAATGCAAAGCACTTGAGGCTGGAGAGCATTAATAATGTTGGTAATGCCGGCCGCCAAATAGTGAACATATTTTTTGACGACCTCACTGCCGGCCTTGTCTCCGCTGCGCATTGCATCAAAGGCAGTTCGCCCGGTTACCCTGTGAATACTGTTGTCGGCCAATTTCCACATTAAACTGTCTTGATTTTTACGCATGGCAGATTTTGTTTGTGAAACCAAGGCGGAAGCCGAAGAATATTTTTCCCAACAGCCGCAGCGCCCACAATTACATGGCTCGCCATCTACTACTATCACCATATGGCCCATTTCACCGGCCGCATGGTTTACTCCGCTAACAATCTTGCCATCAATAATAATGCCGCTGCCTACACCGGTGCCCAATGTCACCGCTACAAGGCTTTTGACACCTTTGCCGGCACCGGCAAAAGCCTCGCCCAAGGCTGCACAATTGGCATCATTATCCAAATAAACCGGCTTTTTAATTATTTCTTCCAGCATTTTTTTGGCCGGAACATTGAAAAAGTTGAGATTATTCGCAAACTCAATATTTCCATTTTCTTTGTTAACAGAACCCGGTGTGCCGACACCGATTGATTTGACCTGTGAAATATCAATATTGGCCTTTTTAAGAGCTTGATCAATAGCCTTGGAAATATCTTTAAATATTTCTTCAGCGGGCCTTGGTAAATTCGTCTTAACTTTTCCTCTGCTGATAATCTTATAATTCTTGTCTACCAAACCTACCGCTATATTTGTACCACCTAAATCAACGCCTACTCTATACATAATTATCCTCCACAGCTTTATTTTTAAAAAGAATCTATTGTTTCAAGTTCTTTTTTTTCTGACACAATATCATCGGAAATACCTAAATTTTTTAAAAGCTCCAAGGCCGCGTTGTAACCCATTTTTTTCTGCCTGTTGTTCATGGCTGCCGCTTCAACAATTATTGAAAGATTTCGACCCGGTTTAACAGGTACCACAACCATTGGAACTTCAATACCCAATATGTTTGCATACTCGTTGTCAATCCCCAACCTATCATAGACTTTATTATCTTCCCAAGGTTCAAGTTGCACAACCATATCGATTTTTTCCGTTAACTTAACAGCACCCATACCGAAGATTTGCCGAGCATTTATTACCCCCACACCTCTAAGTTCTATGAAGTGCCTTATATTATCCGGTGCGGAACCGACCAAAGTTTTAGCGGAAACTCTACGGATTTCGACTGCATCATCGGCAATCAAACGGTGCCCCCTCTTGATGAGCTCAAGTGCTGTTTCACTTTTACCCACGCCGCTACCACCTAAAATCAAGACACCCTCACCACTGACTTCAACCAAAACACCATGTCTGGTTATCCTATCGGCCAGCTCTACACTTAAATAGGCTATAAGTGAAGCCATACTGCTTGAAGTTGTTTCAGATGTTCTTAATAGAGGCACCTTATATTCGGATGCAAAATCAAGGATTTTATCACCGCAATCTAAAGATCTGGTTATAATAACAGCGGAAGGTTTTTTCTTAAAAAGTCTTTCAAGACTCTTATCCTTTTTTTCTTGACCTAAAGTGGAAAGATATTCAATCTCAGCCAAACCTAAAAATTGTATCCTGTCCGCATCAAAATAATCGGTAAAACCGGTAAAAATCAATCCGGGTCTATTAACTTCTGTTGAAGATATGTAAACTTCGCCTATATCCTTTGGCGTAAACAACACTTCAAAAGAGTTGTCTGTAACAACCTTTTCCAATGAAACGGAATATTTAGAAGACAATATGATTCCTCCTTTTGATTTTGGTCTTGTTAGTGAATTATATTATACTTGAAAAAGCTCAAGGCTTTCAAATGTAGACAGCGTTTTGGGTATAAATTCAAGCAGTCTACTCGGTGTAAGCCCACGCATAGAATAATTTTCAACTGCCTTGTCTGCAGCCAAACCATGGATAAAGACGCCGGCTTGCGCAGCCTCTTCGGTTTTCATACCTTGTGCCAAAAAAGACGCTATCAATCCTGCCAGAACATCACCGCTACCTCCGGTTGCAAGGCCGGGGTTTCCTGTAGTGTTTATCGCTACACGCCCGTCACTGTGTGCAACAAGTGTATTTGCACCCTTAAGCACCAATGTCAAGCCATATTCTTTTGCAAAATCACGGGCAATTTGAATTTTATTTTTTTTGATCTCTTCAACTGTCATTGCGCACAATTTGGACATCTCGCCCAGATGTGGTGTTATAACAGCCTTGCTGCCCCTTAAGAGGCTTATTTTTGATGCCAAACAATTTAAGGCATCAGCATCAATGACCATGGGGCATTTAATTTTTTGTAAACATTGCTCGACAAAGGCAGAGGTTTCAGAATTGTTTCCGATCCCACAGCCGACAAGCAAGGCATTTGCATTTGATGCGGCATCCAAAAGTTTTGGAAAGCCCTCACTGTTGAAAGTACCATCAGCGCTTGCTTCAAGGGGCAAGAAGGTTGGCTCATCTAATCCGGATGCTATGGCAGAATAGGCTGTTTTTGGGAAAACTGCGGTTACCAAACCCGTGCCGGACAAAACTGCCGCTTTTGCGGCAAAAACAGCGGCACCGGGCATTTTATAAGACCCGCAAACACTGTAAAGTCGCCCAAAATCACCCTTGTGTGCCATAGGTGAAATAGGCTTAAACAAACTCTTGATATAATCTTCATTCAATGCAAAAATTTCTTGACCGTCTTTACTTATGAAGGGTGAAAAACCTAAATCAAGTTTTATTACTTGCCCGCAAAAAAGTGCCGCAGGTTTTAGAATATGGGCGGGTTTATAATTGGACAGTGCAAATGTGTAATCAGCTTTAATTGCGAGCCTTTCAGTGCTCCCCTCGTCACTTGCCAAACCGCTTGGCAAGTCAACTGAGAAAACGGTGCCCACATATTTATTAACAGCTTTAAATATATTAGCGATTTCGGCTGATATTTTAAGCTTGGGATTAAAACCTATTCCGAAGATACAATCGACAATTACAGTGGACGATTCAAACAGCGGATTTATAGCTTTCGGATCCTTGTTCAACTCAATTACGGGTGTTTTTGACATTTGCATGTTTTCAAAATGACGCATTGCGTCCTTGCTTTTAGGTTGCCCTTTTAGAAGTAAAACCTTTACATCGGCACCCAAGTATCGAAGTTTTTGGGCTATAACAAATCCATCCCCCGCATTATTGCCGTTGCCGCATAAAATTAAAAAACTTTCATCTTCGACTTTGCCGGGTTCAATAATGCCTACTATGGCCTCGGTGCATTTCTCACCGGCTTCTTTGATCATTTGATAATAGCTGATACCGCTTTTAAAAGCTCTTTCTTCAACTTTACGCATTTGTGTAGAATTTAAGATTCTCACTTGAGGCACAACCTTTCATTGGGGCTATAGCCAACCACAACCGCTGCGGCATATTTATCGGTATGAGTTATACTTACAGAAAGTTCAATCTTGTTTTTTTCTATTAATTTTTTAGCTTTACCTGTTAGAAAAAAATATGGCTTTCCGCTATCTTCGTGTAATAGCTGAACTTCTGTTAAAGAGAAAGCATTAAGACCGGTGCCAAGGGACTTGCCAAAAGCTTCTTTGGCTGCAAAACAAGCGGCAACTCTTTGGGCTTTTGACCCTGACAACCTATACTCTTCAAGTTCTTCCCTACCCATTACTCGTTTGAGAAAACTTTCTCTCTTTAAAGAATTTTCTATTCTGGGAATCTCGACTAAATCGATACCGGTTAACAACATAAATATCACATCCAAGATTATTTAAAATTATATCATAGTTAAAAAATCTTTCCAACCGAGTTTGGTGAGAATACTTGATTTTTCTATAATATTGTGATATAAACTCACTATGCGCTTTGAAGGAGACAGTAAGCGATTCGCAAACCTTTGTTTCAGAGAAAATATGCCGTGGCTGAAAGCATATTTGAAGGTGAATCTGCTGAATTTCACTCCCGAGCTTTGTTGCCGAGGGCTTTAGGGTCTTGTAGGTTACAACGGTCAGCCACCGTTAAAGGGCAAAGAGCGTTCGAGTTTAAAAAACTCGAAAATGCAGGGTGGTAACGCGGAGTTTGTCTTCGTCCCTCGTTTGGGGCGAAGGCTTATTTTTTTGGAGGAGTATATATGAAAGAGCAATTGAGCAAAGTAAGAGAGCTGGCATATGAAGCGCTTGAAGCTGTCAGGAGCAGCCAAGAACTTGATCTTGTCAGAGTAAAATATCTGGGCAAAAAAGGTGAACTTACCGCACTCTTGAAACAAATGGGGAAGTTGACTGCTGAAGAAAGACCCATTGTAGGGCAACTTGCCAACGAAATTCGATCTCAAATTGAACAGATGATCAGCCAGCGTTTGAAAGCCTTGAGGGCAGCCGATTTGGAAGAGCGACTTTCAAAAGAAAAGATTGATGTTACTCTGCCTGGTGTCAGGCATAAAATAGGCTCCAAACATCCCTTAACGATCGTTTTGGAAGAAGTTGAAGAAATCTTTTTGGGCTTAGGCTTTTCTATAGCCGAGGGCCCGGAAGTTGAGCTCGATTATTACAATTTCGAAGCATTGAATATACCTAAAAATCATCCGGCAAGAGATACTCAAGATACATTTTATATTAGCGAAACCACTCTCTTGCGTACCCAAACATCCCCGGTTCAAATACGGGTAATGGAAACACAAACGCCACCGATCAGAATCATAGCCCCCGGCAGAGTTTATCGTTCTGATGCAGTCGATGCAACGCACTCCCCTTTATTTCATCAGATTGAGGGCTTGGTAATCGATAAGGGCATTACCATGGGGCACTTAAAAGGCTGCTTGGAAGCTTTCGCTAAAAGACTTTATGGGGATGAAACAAAAATTCGCCTCAGGCCTCACCATTTCCCCTTTACAGAACCATCCTGTGAAATCGATGTATCTTGTTTCAGATGTAAAGGAGCCGGTTGCGGTATGTGTAAAGGCGAAGGCTGGATTGAAATTTTGGGCGGTGGCATGGTTCATCCCAAAGTTTTAAAAACAGGCGGAATAGACCCTGAAATCTACAGTGGGTTTGCCTTTGGTGTTGGTTTAGAGCGACTAACAATGTTTAGATTTAATATTGATGACCTTAGGTTGTTTTTTGAAAATGATATTAGATTCTTGAGTCAGTTTTAGGGGGAAGAAATGAAAGTATCAAAAAAATGGTTAAATGACTTTTACCAAATAAAAGTTAGTGATAAAAATTTTGCCGACGCTATGACTTTATCAGGCTCAAAAGTAGAGTCACTCAAATGCGAAGGCGACGAAATAAAAAATGTTGTAGTCGGTAAGATTATAGAAATATCTAAACATGAAGATGCAGACCGACTGCTTGTTTGCACTGTTGATGTAGGTGCAGCGGAAACCTTGAACATTGTTACCGGTGCGCAAAATTTGAGTCTTGGTGACTTCGTTCCCCTTGCCTTGGATGGTGCGGTTCTTGCCAACGGTACTGAAATTGAAAAAGGTGAGATTAGAGGAGTTGCAAGTGCAGGCATGCTCTGTTCTTTGGCAGAACTGGGGCTGACGCTTAATGATTTTCCATATGCTATTGAAGATGGAATTTTTATTTTAGGCGAAGATTGTGTAAGAGAGCCCGGTCTTCCGATTCAAAGTGCTATTGGCTTGGATGATTTAACTATTGAGTTTGAAATTACATCAAACAGGCCAGATTGCCTATCTATTGTGGGGTTGGCTCGAGAAGCGGCCGCAACATTCAATGAAAAACTCCCCATGAAAGTCAGAAAAGAATTAAATACAACAAATTCATTAACCGACAGATTGGATGTTGAAATTCATGACAGTTCACTTTGCTACAGGTATATAGGTGCAATAGTTGAAAATGTTAAAATTGCCCCCTCACCTCGCTGGATGCGTGAACGCTTGCGAGCTTGCGGTGTTAGGCCGATAAACAACATTGTAGACATAACGAACTATGTTATGCTCGAGCTCGGCCAGCCTATGCACGCATTTGATATTCGATATTTAAAAGGCAATAAAGTAAATGTTCGCAGGGCAAAGCATGATGAAAAGATTGTGACTTTGGAAGGCGAAGAACGAAACCTGACACCCGATATGCTTGTAATTGCCGATGCTGAAAAGCCTGTTGCCATTGCCGGTGTAATGGGGGGCGAATACAGCGGTGTTATGGATGATACGACAACCGTAGTATTTGAATCAGCTTGCTTTAATGGCGCCAGTGTCAGAGCAACTGCCAAAGAGCTGGGTATGCGTACGGAATCTTCAGCACGCTTTGAGAAGGGATTGGACCCTCACGGGTGCTTAAATTCCATGTCTTGCGCCCTGGAGCTTGTCGAAAAGTTGAAGATAGGAAAAGTTGTTGAACCTGTAGTGGACTGTATTGCCTTTCTGCCCAAAGAGCGGCAACTTGACTTTGACTGGAAATGGATAAATGATTTTATCGGTATTGATTTAGAAAAAGATAAGCAGGCTGTCATACTTGAAAACCTTAGCTTTAAAGTGAAGGGCAATACCGTGTCCGTACCCACTTTTAGGAATGATGTTGAACACAAGGCAGATCTTTCAGAAGAAATTGCGCGTTTTTACGGCTATGAAAATATAGACAATGTTGCTTTATCGGGTATTGCGGAAGGAATGCTCTCCGAAAAGCAATCTTTTGAAAAACTTATAAACACAAGCTTGCTTGCTATGGGTTACTCTGAAGTACAAAGTTATTCATTTATAT
This sequence comes from Clostridiales bacterium, assembly GCA_012524025.1. GTDB lineage: Bacteria > Bacillota > Clostridia > Oscillospirales > Acutalibacteraceae > UBA1447. The sequence continues at coordinate 35,157 of JAAYSC010000040.1, forward strand.
CTGATAAGGCTTATGACAAAATGAATTTAGCAAATGATAGCCATTACAGAAACAGTGTAAGATTGCTCAACCCCTTAAGCGAAGACATTGCCGTTATGCGAACCACTCCCCTTCCTTCTATGCTTGAAATATTGGCGGCTAACTATAATAAGCGCAACACAGAAGCCGGGCTTTTTGAATTGGCAACCGTATATATTCCGCGAAAAAACGAAGAACTGCCTTTAGAAAAGCAAAAAATCACAATAGGAGCATACGGCGAAGATTACGATTTCTTTAAATTAAAGGGCAGTATTGAAGAATTGTTGGAAATTGCCGGTATAGAAAACATAAAATTTGAACCTGACGCTGATCTAAGCCACTTTCATTCCGGAAGATGCGCAAGGGTTAAAAAAGACGAATTGAGCTTAGGGGTTTTAGGAGAAGTTCATCCCACTGTTTGCGAAAACTTTGCCATATCTGCTCGTGTATTGTGCGCAGAGCTTGATTTTGAATTAATTTTTGCAAACAAAAACTTAAGAAGAAGTTATAAACCCTTACCTAAATACCCTGCTATTGAGCGCGATTTAGCTTTGATATGTGACTTTGATACGCCTGTTGGTCACATAAGTGATTTAATAAGCGATGCTGCCGGCGAATTTTTGGAAAATCTGGAGTTATTTGATGTTTATGAGGGCAGCCAAATCAAAGAAGGCAAAAAAAGCGTTGCTTTCAGCTTGCGACTGAGGTCACATGAAAGAACCTTGAATGACCGAGATGCTGATTTGGCAATGGAAAAAATCGTTAGTCACTTGAAAAACAGTGAAATTTACCTTCGTGATTAAACTTGTAAACATTTGTTTTTTAGGTTATAATGTTAAGGCTATGGGGGTGTAATTATGAACGATTCAACAAAAGAAATGCCAATTTATGGGCAGGAAGAAATTGAAATGCGCAATACCATGCTTGAAATTTGCGAGGCATTGCGTGAAAAAAAGTATAACCCTATCAGCCAGATTGTCGGCTATATTCTTACCGAAGACCCGACTTATATTACCACCCATGGTGGTGCACGAAACAAGGTTCGCAAAATTGATAGGGACGAATTACTTTCGGCCTTGGTCAGAAATTACTTGGAATAATCTTATTTATAGAATGGAGCAATTATGGCGAAAACTAAAAACAAAGATGACTTTCTGCTCTTCAAAGGTAAGCCCTTGGTGCGAAACGGTAATACCATCTACTATGGCAATATGAGTGACGAATATGTTGTTTTGCTGCAAGTAATGGGCACCAGAAAAGTGCAAGACTTAGAACTGACAGATCGAGTTTTGGTTCAGTTGATAAAAACCGACCCCGACCTGTCCCCTTTTGAGAGAATCGTCAAAAAAGTTGAAAAAAGAGGGCTCTACAGCGCCCTGGATATTGGTTCGGTGTGGCTTGAGAGAGAGCTAAAAAAATAAAATAAAGCAAATTAAATAAATCAAGATAAAAACAAAGAAGAAGATAAAATCCTCTTCTTTGTTTTTTCATTTTAACTTATAATTTTTAAAAGTAAAAGTTCTGTTAATCCCTGCGTAAAGCATCGATAGGAGTCATTTTTGCAGCCCTTCTTGCCGGGTAGATACCAAAGAAAATACCAATAGCACTTGAAAAACCTATGGCAAGTACAAGTGTGGCAAATTTAACCGCCATGGGTATCTTCATATAGGCCGATACCCCTATAGCTCCTCCGACGCCCAATATGAGGCCTATTGTTCCGCCTATAACACATAAAATAACCGACTCGGTAAGAAATTGGAACAAAATGGTTGATGTTTTAGCCCCCAGAGCCTTTCTTATGCCTATTTCACGCGTACGCTCTGTAACGGAAACAAGCATTATATTCATAACACCAATTCCGCCGACAACAAGCGAAATGGCACTGACGGCTGCAATAAAGATTGTGAAAATCTTAATAACACTGTCCAACAAATCGATAAGAGTTGCCATGTTAACCATCATGTATTTGTCACTGCCGGCATTATTGTGCCGAGAATATAAGACATTCAAAGCAGCATTGCCGGCACTTTCAAGGTTTTCATCGGTATCTGCCATAATATAGCACATTTCATAATAGCCTTGGCTGCCCATCATGGCGTTTACAAGGTTCCCGGGTAAAATAAAAATACAGGCAGCTCCCATTGCGTCCATTCCCGGCATACCGGGCATGCCGCCGGATCCGCCGGCTAAAGAAGAGGTTGCCGACCCCATAAGTTTTGAAAAGTCAAAAATACCGATAATTTTTAGCCTTACCGTCTGGTTGTTTAAGGTTAAATCAATGTACTCCCCAACACTGTTTTCATAACCAAACATTGTGTAAGAACTAAAGGTATCTATTAGCGTAACGGGCCGCATAGCATCATACTCATCCTGGTTAAAAAATCGCCCGTAAGCAATAGGTGTGTTCATAACCTTTGCAAAATCAACGGTACCCGACATTGCAATGGCAAGACCCTGTTCTTTTTGTGTTTGTACACTACCCAGAGACATTACCATGGGCGACACATATTTGACCATATCAAGTTCTTTTATGGCTTTAATGTCTTCATCGGTAATATATTCGCTTGCGGTAGCGGTTGCTGCGTTAACACTGATGCTGATTGAATTTGAGCCCATATCTCTGATCATGCCGACAATGTAATCGCGACCGCCGTTACCAACGGTAACAATAGCAATAACAGATGCTACGCCTATGATGATGCCCAACATGGTTAAAAGTGACCGCATCATGTTTGTTCTGATACTATATATGGCGATTTTAATATTTTCTTTAAAATTCACGCACTGTCCTCCGATTTTCAGTCAAACAAAAAAACAAGCTTTAAGAAGCAGAGTTTGTCGAGCCTGTTGATGTAACTTCCTCGGTGGTAACAATGTTTACCTTGTCACCGTCTTTTAAGGTCAAGGGAGGGGCTTTCAGTATAGTGTCACCATCTTCAACACCTTCAAAAACTTGGTAGATTGCCCCGGAAAATATGCCTGTTTTGACTTCGCTGCGTGTAACTCTTTTGGTCTTTGAATTGTAAAAGAAGACATAAGACCCTTCGCTGTCAAACTGAATGGATTCAGCCGGTACGAGTACAGCATTTTCAGCTCTGTCAACATCAATGGAGATATCAACATCAAAGCCAATAATAATGCTTGAATCGGGGTTTGGTATTTTAACCTTTGCCTCAACGCCGTTAGAAGAACCGCCGCCGGCACCTAAAAGTGAATTTATGCTAATACTGCTGCTGGCAGAAGCGACAGGGCTTATATAAGAAATAACGCCTTCAAATTCTTGACCGCTGGCCGATTTAATAACTGCCGGTTGGTCCATTTCCACTTTAAGAACATCATATTTGCCAAGAATAAAGGAAGCTTCAAAAGGATAGTATTCAATAATCATGCCAACTTGGTCGGGCATGATATACTCCTTAATTAAGCCCATAATGTCTAAATCATCGCTGCCGGATGAAATAAGGTTCATAATGGAAGATAAATCAATTGCACTGTCAACCGCCAATTCGCTTTCAAAGGTTTTGCCTGCGGTAATTTTAACCTCTCGGACAATCCCGTCTGCTTCAGCGACCCAGCCGGTCTTTAAAACATCAACTGCAGCCTTTGTAGCATTCAGGTCATCCAATGCGGAATCAGAAAATGCTTTCAAGGTCGTTTCTAAAGTTCCGCTTGCTTGCGCCTTGGCTATGGTCTGCTTGGCCTGCAGCTGCATAAGTTCAAATTGTAAGGTTGAAAGCTTTGTTTGCTCGGTAGAAAAGCCGGTAATGGAAGACAAGTCAAAATCGTTCATGCTTTTACCCGTCAGCAATGATATCAAAAAATTATTGCCAAATAAAGAGTTGAACTTGTCGGCAGCTGATTCTTTAACTTCCTCAGCTTCCTTTTTGTCTTCACTGCTCATTTTCTTTTCCAAATCTTTTATTTCATTTTCAATGCGATTAACATCTTTTTCTAATTGAACGAGATCAGAAGCTGAGGTTTTTGCGCTATCCCTTGCACTCACATATGCGTCTTGCGCCATCTTGTAGTTTTTTTGTTTAGCGTCAATAATCTTCCCCAAGGAAGTAGTGTCAAAGGTAGCTAAAACATCACCTTTTTGAACTCTGTCACCCACGCGAAAATTCACAGTTAAAACTTTTGTATCGTTCAAAACAGTAAACTTTTCTTGATTTGAGGATTCTACCGTGCCGGTTGCATCAAGCGTTTGTACAATCTCACCGCGCCCGACAGTTACAAGTGAAACCTTTTGAGGAGGTTCGGGTTTAAAAATATAAAACAAACCCAAAGTTATAACTGCCACAACTAAGATTATAAAAACAGAAGTACCAATCTTCTTTTTAGTGCTCCATCTATTTTCCACACAATCACCCCTACTTCACTTATTCTACTTTACAGTTTAGAGATTTTAAGATCATTTTTAAAGTTTTTATCTGTAAATTATTTATGAACAATATATTACATAGCACCAATGTCTTTTCTGTAAAAGCCGGACTTCATTTTGATTTCACCAATGGCACTGTAGGCTTTACTCAGGGCTTGGTCAAGTGTATCTGCTTTTGCGCTTACACCCAATACCCTTCCCCCGGAAGAGAGAAAATCACCATTTTTAATTGAAGTCCCCGAATGGTAAACTTCAACATCATTCAGTTTGGCTAATTTTTCCAAGCCTGTGATTTGGTACCCTTCCTCATAATCGCCCGGATAACCACCCGAAGCCAAAACAATACAAACGCAGGCTTTGTCATCCCATTCGATTTTAATTTCGCTCAATTTACTATCTGTAACCGCTAAAACAATATCAATCAAAGGTGTTTTAAGCCTTGGCAAAACAACCTGTGTTTCGGGGTCACCGAAACGGGCATTATACTCTATAACTTTTGGCCCTTCCATTGTTAACATTAAACCAAAATATAAGCAACCTTTAAAAGGCCTGCTTTCCTTGCTCATGGCCCGCACCGTAGGCTTAAAAATGTGTTCCATACAGTATTGTGATGTTTTTTCATCATAGAAGGGGTTTGGGCTGATAGCCCCCATCCCCCCGGTATTGGGCCCTTTATCGCCATCGTAGGCTCTTTTGTGATCCATGGATGAAACCATAGGTATAATACTTTCACCATCTACAAAAGCCAGAATAGACACTTCCGGCCCTGAAAGATATTCTTCAACAACCAATTGTTTGCCGGCTTGACCGAAAATTTTCTTCTCCATAATACTGTTTACGGCTGCTTTTGCGCTTTCAAAATTTTCGGCTATTATTACACCTTTACCAAGAGCCAACCCATCTGCCTTTATAACAGTTGGGTATGAGTTTTGTTGTTCTATATAGTTAATTGCATCTGCCGACTTCTCAAAAACCTCATATTCTGCAGTCGGTATTGAGTGTTTTTTCATTAAATTTTTTGCGAAAACCTTGCTGGCTTCAATTTGAGCTGCTCTTTTATTTGGACCAAAGGCCTTAATTCCATTTTTTTCAAGCAGATCAACCAAGCCGGCAGCCAAGGGATCATCAGGGGCTACAAAGACAAGGTCTATCTTGTTTTTTTGAGAAAACGCAAGAATCTTTTCGCTATCCAAGGGGCCGATTTCCGGCAAGCATTGAGCATCAAGTGAAATTCCGCCATTACCCGGAGCGCAATAAAGGTGAGATACTTTTTCACTTTCCTTTAATTTCTTTATTAGGGCATGTTCGCGGCCACCCGATCCGATCATTAAAATTTTCATAACATTTCGACCCTCAGGTCGCTCCCCTCCGATTTAATGTTTAAAGTGACGCATTGAAGTGAACAACATTGCAATCCCGGCCTCGTCAGCGGCTTTTATGCTTTCATCGTCTTTTATGGAGCCTCCGGGCTGTATTATTGCTCTTATACCCACCTTAGCGGCTAATTCGACACTGTCGGGGTAGGGGAAAAATGCATCACTTCCCATAACAGAGCCTCCGGCTTCTTCTTTGGCATAATTTATAGCAATTTCGAGAGCTGTGACACGATTGGTCTGTCCGGGTCCTATACCGACGGTTCTATCGCCCTTAACCAAACAAATTGCATTTGATTTTACATGCTTAACTACTCGCCAAGCAAAGAAAAGCTGATCCAATTCACTCTCACTTGGTTGGCGCTTTGTAACACAGATTAAGTCTTGCGGCTTGTAAAGTTCGGTATCCAATCTTTGGACCAAAAGCCCACCGGCGACTTTTTTAAAATCCAATGAATCTTCGCTGTTCTTTGAAGTCAGGTGAGGCATTTCAAGTAAACGCAGATTCTTTTTTGTGCCCAAAACTTTTAAGGCTTCTTCTGTAAATGAAGGTGCAATAATTATTTCTAAAAATATTTTTTGCATTTCAAGCGCAGTTTTCTCATCGATTTCTTTGTTTGCTGCTATGATTCCTCCAAAAATCGACAGAGGGTCTGCATCATGTGCATTCTTATAGGCACCAAATATATTTTCACCTTGACCGACACCGCAAGGGTTGGCATGTTTAACGGCAACAACTGTGGGCCTTTCATCGCCAAATTCTTTAAGTAAATCCAAGGCACCGTTGGCGTCGTTTATATTGTTGTAAGACAATTCTTTGCCTTGAAGTTGTTTAGCCTTAGGTAGGGTGTTTTGGCCTGCAAACACTTCGGCATAAAAAGCTGCACTCTGATGTGGGTTTTCACCATAGCGCATGTCTTGAACTTTTTCATAAGTAAGGTTCAAATTCTGTGGCCAGGTATCTTCAGAATCCAAATGAGTTCGTAGGTAGATGCTAATCAATGTGTCATAGGCCGCCGTGTGTTCAAACACAGAAGAGGCTAATTTGAACTTCGTATTTTCGGAAATTTCCCCGGATTTCTTTAACTCTTCAAGTATACCGCCATAATCTTCATGTTTGGTTACAACTATAACATCTTGCCAGTTTTTTGCGGCCGCCCTGAGCATTGTGGGGCCGCCGATATCAATATTTTCAATAGCTTCGTCAAGGGTTACACCTTCTTTTTTTATAGTCTCTTTGAAGGGGTATAGATTAATACATACTAAATCTATAGTGTTAATCTCAAGTTCTTCCAATTGTTTTAGGTGTTCTTCGTCAGAGCGCTTGGCTAAAATACCTGCATGAATTTTAGGGTGCAAAGTTTTAACTCTTCCGTCTAAACATTCCGGAAATCCGGTTAATTGTGAGACTTCAATACAGTCTATGCCGGCTTTAAGTAAGGTGGCGGCAGTGCCTCCCGTTGATATAAGTTTGAAGCCGAGTTCTTCAAGCCCTTTTGCAAAATCAACAATTCCGGTTTTATCAGATACACTGATCAGCGCAAACTTTTTCATAGTTATCCCCTTTCACAAACAAAGCTTTTCTAAAAATTTATTACACATCATTTGAGCAGCTTGCGGTAAAATTATCCATTCCGCTTCTTCCATTACTCTTTTTTGCAAGCTTAACGGACTGTCATCTTCTTTAACTTCAACACATTTTTGAATTAATATTGGGCCGCCGTCGGTTACTTCATCAACAATGTGAACGGTTGCCCCCGTGACCTTGACACCTCTCTTTAGTGCTTCTTCATGAACCTTCAAGCCATAAAACCCCGGGCCGCTAAAAGCCGGGATAAGAGAGGGATGGACATTAATTATTCTGCCTTTAAAAGCATCCGTAACAAACTTTTCAAGAACAGACATAAAGCCGGCCAAAATGACTAATTCAGCTTTACTTTCCAAGATAGCGGTGAGTAGGTTTTGATTGAAGCTTTGAGAGGACTCGTAATCTTTGCGGGCAATCACGCGAGTTTCTATGCCTTCACCGGCGGCTCTTTCGAGGGCATAAGCTCCTTTTCGACTGCTAATAACACAATTTATCTTCCCAGATGATAAAATGCCGGATTTTTCCGCATCGATCAGGGCTTGCAAGTTTGAGCCCCCTCCGGAGACCAAGACTGTAATATTTAGTCTTCGTTTTGTTTCTAACATAAAATCAAGTCCCCTGCACCCGCTTCGATTTCACCTATCAAAAAGGCTTTTTCACCTTCCCGGTTTAGAATTTTCACAGCTTCTTCGGCATCTTCTGCAGCTACGGCAATGCAAAGCCCTATCCCCATGTTAAAGGTGTTAAACATTTCTCTTTCCTCAAGCCCTTGAAATTGCAAAAGATTAAAGATAGGAAGCCTTGGGATTGAATCTGATTTAACACGAGCGCTTAGGCCCTGTGGCAGCATACGCGGTATATTTTCATACAAACCTCCGCCGGTTATATGAGAAATGCCGTGAATTTCAATTGACTCCATAAGGGTGAGAAGTGATTTAACATAAATTTTTGTAGGTGTAAGTAATTCTTCACCCAAGGTCTTACCAAGCTCTTCCACATAAATTTTTAGCTTTTCTTCGGATACATTAAAAATTTTGCGTACAAGCGAAAAACCGTTGGAATGCAGGCCGGAAGAAGCAACACCGATTAGGGTGTCACCAACCTTGATTTTGTCACTGTCGACTATCCGGGACTTGTCGACGATTCCGACGCAAAAGCCCGCCAGATCATATTCATCTACGGGGTAAAAACCCGGCATTTCGGCAGTTTCGCCGCCAATCAAGGCACATCCTGCCCGGACGCAACCCTCGGCTATGCCCTTTACAATTTCAGCCACTCGCTCCGGCTTGTTTTTTCCAACAGCTAAATAGTCAAGGAAAAACATGGGTTTAGCCCCGGAACAGGCAACATCGTTTGCACACATAGCAACACAGTCAAGGCCGATTGTGTCGTGTTTATCCATAAGAAATGCAATTTTGAGCTTTGTTCCCACACCGTCCGTACCCGACACCAAAACAGGTTCTTTTAAATTTTCAAGATTTGGTTGAAACAATCCGCCAAAGCCACCAATCGAAGAAAGGACACCGGGGATCTCTGTTTTTGCAATGTGTTTTTTAATTAGTTCGACACTCTTATAGCCTGCCGTAAGGTCAACGCCGGCATCTTTATAACTGTCACTGAAGCTTTTCATCATATCTCCTTAAAATTTTAAAGATTGTTAATCTTGCTTTCGATTTCCTTGTCTTTCGCTAAAACTTCCGCTTCAAGATTTTCTTTAAATTCTTTTAACTTATCACTTAACTTTTCATCTGCCAAAGCCAAAATTTGCACCGCTAACAAAGCGGCATTCTTTGCACCGTTTATTGCCACAGTCGCGACCGGAACCCCTGCCGGCATTTGAACCGTAGACAATAAAGCATCAAGGCCATCCAATGTTGAGGACTTTATAGGAAGCCCTATGACAGGTAAAGTTGTATTGGCGGCAACGGCGCCGGCTAAATGAGCTGCCTTGCCGGCGGCGGCTATTATTACTCCAAAATTATTCTCATAAGCTTTTTTTGAGAAAGTCTCAGCGGCTTTCGGTGTTCTGTGTGCGGATATAACCCTCACTTCAAAACCGATATCGAAGCTCTTCAGTGTTCTAACCGCTTCTTCCACTATCGGCAAGTCGCTGTCGCTTCCCATTAATATCGCTACCTTTTTCAAGTTACCCACCCCCTATTTACACACTTATATTAGTTTAATTTCTATAAAAACTCAAGCGCTTGCCTACTTGTAAAGATAATTCTACAAAACACGCCAAGCGCTTGAGTTGATTTGCTTAAATTTAGTGCTTTTAACTATCATTTGCAAAAAGATTACTGGTTTTTCTTTCTATCCCGATATCTTGCCAAGCCCAGCTCATAATCCTTTTTCTCTGACTCATCGGTTAAAACCAAACCCGGTATAGCAGAGGGCTTGCCATGATCATCTAAAGCGACATAAGTGAAAATCGCCTTTAATGCAACTTTCTCTTCCCCAATCATAAAGTCTTCAACCTTTACCTCAACCTTGACTTCAATTGATGACCTTCCGACAAATATCGGTTTTGATGTGCAAGTTACAAGGTGCCCCACCGAAATAGGTGTATAAAACACCAACTCGTCGACTCTGACGGTAACAACATTTTTTTTTGCATGCCTTGTGGCGGCAACACTGCCGCATGCGTCCATCATTTTCATGATTTCACCGCCGTGAACATTGCCTGAAGGGTTTGCGTGGCTTGGCAACATAACTTGTGCTAAAACTGATTTTGATTCATTTGGATTTTTATTCAAAAAATCAACCCCTTCAAAACTATAGTATCGTTCCTCCGCCGACTAAATATTCGTCTTCATAAAAAACAATGGTTTGCCCTTGCGCAACTGCCCTTTGCGCTTGTTCAAACTCAACAATAACTTTATCCGTATCTGTTTGTTCAATTCGCGCCCACTGCTCTTTTTGATTGTAGCGTGTTTTAGCCTTGAAGCGTCTCGGGCTTTCCAAACTTTCGAAAGGAATTAAATTCAAATTATCTGCTCTTAAATAACTACTATACAGGGCTTCTTCACTCGATAGAGTTATAGTTTTATCTTCAATATTTTTTGCTTTAACAAACATTGGCTTGCCAAAAGAAACCCCTAAGCCCTTCCTTTGCCCTATCGTATATTTGTGTATGCCTTCGTGCTGACCTAATAAGCTGCCGTCTTCATCAATGAAGTTTCCCTTCAGATTTGCTTGTGGATAGTATTGAGCTATAAAGTCAGCATAATTACCGTGAGGTAAAAAACAAACATCTTGGCTATCCTTACGCTTGGCATTAGAAAAGCCCTGTGACTGCGCAATTTCCCTCACCTGCGCCTTTGTCAGGCTACCCAATGGCAATAAAGTTTTTGCTAAAATATCTTGTTTTAACATATAGAGAAAATAACTTTGGTCTTTATCTTCTTCAAAAGCTTTTTTTAACAAAAACCTTTGGCTTGCTTTATCATATTCAATTGTTGAATAGTGACCAGTTGCCATGCTATTAACACCGTGTGAGCGGGCAAGCTCTAAAACTTTATCGAATTTTATATAGCGATTGCACTCAATGCAGGGATTGGGCGTTTTTCCCGCCATATAAGACGATACAAAATAATCAATAACCCTCTTTTTGAATTCCGAGCTTATGTCATACACAAAAAAAGGCGCACCGATTGCTTGCGCAGTCAGTGCGGCCTGATTTAAAATTTCTTCATCCATGTTTTCATAAAGTTTGAGAGTAAGGCCGTAAACATCAAAGCCCTCCTCTTTTAACAAGTGAGCCGCTACAGAACTATCCACGCCCCCGCTCATGGCTACAAATAGCTTTTTGTTCATTTAACTGCCTAACCTTATCATCTGCTCAATACTCTTAGCGGCATCTCTTATTATATCTTCGGGCAGAATTATTTCTTCGCCGCCCGTGCCCTTAACACTGTTTAAGACATCATTTAGAGTTGTAACCCGCATATCGGGACAAACGAGTTTTCGGGACAAGGGCAAGACCTTCTTTGTGGGATTTGTGTATTGCAAGTGTTCAACAACCCCTACTTCCGTACCAATCAAAAATTCATCATGGTCCGAAGAGTTGACATAATCTAAAATTTGAGATGTCGAACCGATGAAATCCGCTCTTTCCAAAACTTCCGGTGTGCATTCCGGATGAGCCAAAACAAGGGCCCGTGGGTAGCGTTTTTTTGCATTAACGACATCTTGTGCCGTCACTGCCGCATGTATTGGGCAACCACCATCAAGCAGTTTTATGTTTTTGCCTTCAACTTTGCCGGCAACATAAGCACCCAGGTTGCAGTCGGGTATGAAAAGAATATTCTTGTTATCAATCTTGTTCACTATGTCAACTGCCGAAGATGAAGTAACACAAACATCGCAGACCGTTTTTAGTTCTGCGCTGGTATTGATGTAGGCCACAACCGTGTAATCGGGGTATTCTTCTTTAACCTTAGTGATCATTTCACGGTCCATTTGTTCTGCCATGGGGCAACCTGCCACGGGGTTGGCTAAAATAACCTTCTTTTCAGGCGAAAGAATTTTTACGGTTTCTGCCATAAAGCGAACACCGCACATTATAATTGTTTTTTGACTTACCTTTGAGGCTTCAACACTCAATTGATAAGAGTCACCTGTAAAATCAGCCACTTCAACAATATCGTAACCTTGATAACTGTGAGCCAAAATACAAATATCTTTCTCTTTTTTCAAACGCATAATTTCGGCTTGAACAGAGCCTAACATAAAACCACTCCTTATAAGATTAGCGAAGGAAGACTATAAATTATCGCATGAGTTGCAACAACCGGTACATTTGAAGAGCTCTGAATCGTGGGCAATATTGTTCCTTATATAGTAGTCGGAAATTGCCGCCTTGACTGCCTCTTCAGCCAAAACCGAGCAGTGTACCTTTGAGGGTGGCAAGCCATCCAGGGCATCCACAACCGCTTTGTTTGATAAAGAAAGAGCTTCTTGCAGGTTTTTGCCCTTAATCATTTCTGTAGCAATTGAACTGGTTGCAATAGCGGAAGCACAACCGAAAGTGTTAAACTTAACATCGGTAATTATATCATCGTCTACTTTTAAGTAAACTTTCATAATATCGCCGCATTTTGCATTCCCAACTTCACCTACGCCGTCTGCATTGTCCATCTTGCCGACATTTCTGGGGTTTGCAAAGTGATCCATTACTTTTTTACTGTAAGCCATTTGTATTAGCCTCCTTTTCTAACTTTTCCCATACGGGTGACATATCTCGAAGTCGTTTAACAATTATTTTTAGGTTTTCTATTATATATTCCATTTCTTCCATTGTATTAAAATTTGACAGTGAAAGCCTTAAAGAACCATGGGCAATCTCATGGGGTAAGCCTATTGCCAACAAAACATGGCTGGGATCTAAAGAACCCGATGTGCAAGCCGAGCCGGAAGAGGCGGCAATACCGACCATATCAAGTGACAAGAGTAAGGCTTCGCCTTCTATGCCTTCAAAACAAAAGCTGATATTGCCCGGCAATCTTTTAATGGGATCACCGTTAAGGCGTGAACGAGGAATTTTAAGAAGTTCATCAATCAATTTTGCTTGCATTTTCTTTAAGGCGATATTGTTTGCTTGCATATTGTCTTTTGCTTGTTTTAAAGCTGCCGACATCCCAACTATAGCGGCTACATTCTCGGTGCCGGCACGCCTGCCCCGCTCTTGTGCACCGCCGATAATCAGCCCCCTAAGGGCAAGGCCGGTCCTGCAATACAAAACACCGACACCTTTGGGTCCGTGAAATTTATGGGCAGAAAGTGATAGGAAGTCAATATTGTCTTCAACAACATTGACGGGTAAGTTCCCAACAGCTTGAACTGCGTCGGTGTGGAACAAAACACCTTTTTCACGGCATAGGGCTCCAATTTCGGTTATAGGCTGAATTGAACCAATTTCATTATTGGCGTACATTATAGTTACAAGGGCCGTATCTTCACGAATAGCACTTTTAAGATCTTCTAACTTAACAATCCCGTTTCCATTAACATCAAGATAAGTTACCTCGTAACCCTCTTTTTCCAACCTTTTCAGAACATGCAAGACGGCGTGATGCTCAATCTTACTGGACACTATATGTTTCTTCCCTCTTTTGGCACCAATCGAAAGCGCGGCATTAATTGCCCAGTTATCCGACTCGGAGCCACCGGAGGTAAAGTAAATTTCTTTTGACTTTGCGCCTAATATTTCAGCAATTTCAAGGCGAGCCTTTTCCAAGGCCGCTGAGGCTTCTTGCCCAAATGAATGTATACTTGAGGGATTACCGTAAACTTCTTGCATAAAGGGCATCATAGCCTCTAAAACCTCTGGGCTAATTGCTGTGGTAGCAGCATTATCGACATATATCCTTTGCATAAATCAGCCTCCCAACATACTTAAAACGATGTTGAATTATACATTATTTTATTAGCAAATGCAAATAATCGAATCAAATGTTAATTCATATCGTTTCAGTAGGTATTATACACCTAACACTGCTAATTGTCAATAATTAAACTGCTGTAGCTTATTTTATCATATCGTGCAAAGTTACAGAATCGATATACTCGCTTACTACATCTTGAAGCCCTTTCCAAAAATCATAAACTTCGCATTTTTCTTGTCTGTTACAATCTTCCTCTTCCGGTGTTTCTGTATCATTTAGACAGGAAACAGGTGTCAAGGAACCTTCTGTCACACGCAGAATCTCACCTACGGTGATTTGTTCGGGCGAAACATTCAGCAAATAACCGCCTTGCGCTCCCCTGACGCTGCGTAAAATTCCGGCTCCGGTCAGTGATTTAACAATCTGTTCCAAATATTTATATGAAATTTCTTGACCAATGGAAATTTTCTTTAAAGAAACGGGGGTGTCTTGCTCTCGCTTTGCTAATTCAACCATTAACCTAAGTGCGTATCTTCCGCGAGTAGATACTTTCATCATATCACACCTATCTATTATTTTTAATTATTCTCTATTCCCATTGCGACCATGTGTCGGGCTTATAGCCGACAGTCGCAAGTTTACCGTTTCTTACAATCGGTGTCTTATAAAGAAAGGGCATTTCAAGCAAGGCTTCTTTTTTATTTTCTTCCGATTGCAAGTATGGCAAGGTGGATGACTTATAATCATCCGAATCACTATTTACCAAGGCAGAAAACCCAACGGCTTTAAGAACACTTTGCAATTCGCCCTTACTTAACCCATATCTTAGTATATCAATGTATTGATAAGAAATCCGCCTCTCTTTAAAGTAGCGTTGAGCTTTTTGTGTATCAAAGCATTTTTTCTTACCAAAAATTTGAATGTTCACTTTACACCTCAAAGAATTATTTTAGTAGTTGACACTTACATCTCTTACAGACATCTGCCGATATATTAGAAAATTGGGCACAGGAAACACACAAGATATCGCTGTCGTGTGATTTGTCATACTTTTCGTAGAGATAAAGGCCCTTGTGGTGCCTTACCCTGTCCCCTATTTCATAATAGTTATAAACGCCGGCAGCAGAATTAAAATCATGTTTAAAAATTTTGCCGTCATCGTCGCGCTTAACCTTAATTTGATAAATCCAAGTGTAACTGCTTGTATTATCATCATTTCGCACGCGTTTCTTAAAGCTTCTTTTGTCTACAACACTGCCGTCCCATGTTTTATCTGACTTTGATTTTATGCTTTGATAGAAAGCGAAGAAAAGAAAAAACACAGAAAGACCGAGGCCCAGAAACAAGGATTTGGGGAATGCCATATCCTCCTTATAGATGCCTGCAATATGGCTGGCGACAATAGCAATAGCCGAAGCAATAAAAGCAAAAATAATTGTGGATTTGTTTCTTCGGTTTATTAGTTTCTTATAAACCGGATCGGAAATTTTTGGTGAGAAGCCAACCAAAGTGTTGGGCTGATAACTAAAATTGGTGTGGGTTTGATTTGTTTGGTCTGCGTGATCTTGATTTTGAGTAGGAGGTATTTGCTCGACGGGGTCGGGGGTGTTTTTAATATGATGGCCGCAATTGCTGCAAAATTGTTGCTCGGTATTAAGCTTGTTCCCACATTTTTCGCAAAACATTGTTGCATCTCCTTTCAAAACAAAGCAACTTTTATATTCCGACCTTTATAAGGTTTTGCGTTTATAATAAACATGAAGTTAAAGGCAGCTATAACCAATTCGGTTAATGAGATTTAAGAGATTTATCAAAAGGTGCATCACTCCAAGAGCACAGACAAATGTTCAGGCGCTTTGCCTCTTCAAGTAAGTCACCGCTTTGCAACAAGCGTAGCTCATACTCTCTTTTGAGCCATTCGTTTTCGGCACTTGTATCTGTTTCGAGGGAATAAGACGGATGCAGAAAGATTTCACTTATCCCCTGTTTCAAGTTTTTAATCTCATCAATATAATACTTTCGCAAATTTTCATAGGTTTGAATTTTTTTAATCGAGTGTGGGTTGCTGATTATATCATTGGGTAAAAGGACTTTATATTTATCAGCCACACCGACAATTGCCGAATGAAGAAAATTAACAATAAAAGGGACTTTACGCCCAAGTTGCCGTTCTAAAAAATCCGGTCTACGAGGAAATCTGAAGGGTAGTGAATATTTTTGACAAAACTTGAAAGCATTAAAAAAGAATAGCCTTCCGTTAATGCCGTAAAGCGTACCGCTGTGACTGTCCGCATGGTCAGGTCTTATGCCACGCTCAAGCATAAACGAATACTGTGCTTCAAGTTCTAATGTTACATCCTTGCTTTTAGCCTTCAAGGCTAATTTTTTCTGTTCGTGCCATAAGCCTTTTGCACCGCCCAATGAAGCAGCACCGCTGTTAGACACCCAAGGTTTTTCAGCACTGTCGGAATTAAGTGTTAAATGAACACCTACCGGAAGATTGAGGCTTGCTGCCACAGAACAGGCCGAGTCTGATGATTCGGCAACAGTCAGCATGGATGCCGATGTAATTAAACCGGCGGAAAACAACTCACCGATGGCCCTATTTGTGGGTTCATTAGCCCCAAAATCATCGGCGTTGATTATCAAGTAACGGTCACTGTCAAAAAGCAAAGCTTCACCTTCCCCTCTTCAGGTAAATTGTATCACTCTTATGCCTGCCTGTAAACCAAGTAGTTAATTTTAAGCAACTTGACTTGAGGGCTTTACAAGTTTAGTATCTAAAAGAGACAGAAAAAAGTGAAGGAGGTAATACAATGCTACTGACTGTTACTTTAAACCCGACACTTGATAAATCCTATGAGCTCCCCTCCTTTGGGTTGGGTGATGTGGTTAGGGTTAGAAAGATTACTTTAAGCGCAGGCGGAAAGGGAATAAATGTTGCAAAAGTAGCAAAGCTTTTAGGGCACGAGGTTATGGCAACGGGCTTTTTGGGTGGTGAGGTCGGTAAATACATTGAATCTGACTTAGACAAGAAGGGTATAGGGGCAAGGTTCGTTGAAACAAAGAACCCGACACGAACTTGCATAAACTTAAATGATATCGAAAATTTCAGGCAAACGGTTGTATTGGAACCCGGAAGCTTTGTTGACACCTTTGAAGAAGAATCTTTTATAAAAGAATATGAGTCGCTACTCAAGTTAGCTGATGCTGTTGTTTTAGCCGGAACAACTCCGCAAGGTATTGATGCAAGTCTTATATATCCCCTGTTAATCAATTTAGCAAAAGAAAGCGGTAAAAGCGTGCTTTTAGACACAAGCGGTGATGCGCTCCGTAGCGCAATTTCCGCAAAGCCTGATTTTATAAAGCCCAATAGACACGAACTCAGCTATATTTATAAAAGAGAGCTTACAAGCAGAGAAGAAATTTTAGAAGTTGCCCTCTCTCTGCAAAAAAATGGGATTAAAAATATTATTGTATCTATGGGTGAAGACGGAGCAGTTTTCGTTTTAGAATCAGGATCATTTTATGCTCATGTCCCACCGATAAAATCAATAAACACGGTAGGCTGCGGTGATGCACTTGTAGCAGGTTTTATGTGCGCTTACTGTAAAGATATTGAAATTGAGGAGGCAATTCGCCAATCAATCGCTGTCTCGGCAGCTGCCGCGTTGAGCGGTGAAATCGGTGTTTTTGAGAAGGAAGACTTTGACCGCTTAATCACTCAAGTCAAGCTTATTAGTCTTTAGCATTACACAATCTTAAGTGACTGAAAGCCGCATTTAGTTTAGCTATCTGCGGCTTTCATTTTAAGAAGTCTTCGTGGCAGGCCTTGTTTTTATCCATCATTTCAAGAAACAGGGCTTTCGCCTTTTTATTTCCGATTCTTCTGACTGCCGGGTCTTTTAAAAAGACTTCTTCAATTTTTGAAGGGTCGCCATCCAAGTAAGCTTTGACGAATTCATGTTGATTTTCAGCATGGGGGCGGACAAGCTCAGCAACTTCTTCCTTCATATAGCCGGCATTAATCGCGAGCAATTTATCCTTTGAAAACTCTGCATTTGTTTCAACTACGGCCCCAATCGGAAGGTCGGCTGCCTGACCGGTGTTTGGCAGATTAACATTGCTGACTAAGTCACCCAAACCGCTTAAGGCTTCGATTTGTCTTACACCCTCTTCACCCGATGTTTTTATTTTAACCCTAATAAAGGGTGAAATTCTAATTAATAAACGCAGCTTCAATAATAGGTTGTAAAATTGTCGCGCCCAAACCGGAGTTAAAACAAAGCCGTGTTTTAATACTTTAGAGTCGGGCAAGTAGACAGAGGGTATAAATTCTGCAAGGTGCCTATCCCCTGCTGCTGCCATCTGTCCATGTTTTTCAAAAAGTTCAAACTTTACGCTTTCATAATTCCTTTTCATCTTAAGAAAGCCCGGAGTGTGTTTTTTAATCCTCTTGCGATTGTTAAGACGAAAAAGTTTTATATAAGCTCTATAAATTTCAAAAAGGTCCTGCCCTTCGTAACTTGCCTCGTTCACCCAGGTAAAATGATTTATGCCCTGGACATTAACCTTAATTTGATCCCTGGCGATGGGTTCGTGCCCATACTTGTTTTCAAACTTTCTACCCTTGCCCTTAAGTTCTTTTTTTATTTGATTGAGATCACCTGACATAAAAGCTTCTTGCCCTTCATCAGAAAGGGAATTAAATAAACCCAATATAGCTCCCAGGAGTTTTTGAAGGCCAAAAACCTCATGGCAACATCCAAAAGCTTTAATCTCCGGAAATATTTCATAAAGCGTTTGCACACACATGGCCAAGGGGTTTGTATAGTTAATGACCCAAGCTTGCGGACAGTGTTCCCTGATAGCCTTGGCAAAGTCAACAAAAATCGGGATGGTCCTAATTGCGCGGGAATATCCTCCGGGGCCTACCGTGTCACCGACCGATTGCCAAATTCCATACTTCTCGGGAAGATGCACATCGGTTTTCATATATTTCAGTGAACATGGCAATACAGAAATAATAACAAAGTCCGCCCCCAACAGTGTATCTTCAAGGTTGTCGGTGACCATGCAAGTCCAGTCACTTAAAACTTTGTTTTTCTTATTGCTTTGTAATTTTGAAAAATATCTGCAGTTTCGCTCGGCAGCTTTTTTATCAATGTCAAAAAGCCTTAATTGGCCGCCAATCTTCCCGCTTGACAGAAGGTCTCCAAAATACTTATGAGCCCAATCTTTAGAACCACCGCCTAAATAGGCAATAACAATTTTTTTCATCGCTACCTCTTATCATTCATTAAACTTAATATCTTTAGGTCGTTTTAAGTAGAAAAGCCAAGGAAGGAAATTAACAGGTTTTAAAAAAATAAACATTCGTATCATAAAATCCTTTAATGACCTCTTTTGAGGTATATGGTCACAGTAGCTTGTAGCCACAATATCAACTAACTCTCCCCCGCCCTCGAAGGATGTTTCAATTTTGATTACCCTTTCCTCGCCGGGCAAAAGGTCAAAATAATTGTCGGAAAAAATCACACCATTTTCTGATGCCTCAAGTCTGACGAAGCGAGCGTACTTTTCGCTGAAAACTCTGACTTTGCCGTAATCATCGTTATAAGGATAATCCACTTCAATTTTTGCATCAGGTAATTTTATACTTTTTTCCGGTTTGTACAAAAGTGTCTTTTGAAAAATAACTCGTCCCTGTTCATCGACAAGCTTTGCTCTAATTCCGGTGTCTGATAGTTTTGTACCACCCTCTTTATGCATAAATGTCAGACTTTTGTCAAACAATGATCTTTTGCCGTTCGCATCAAGAGAAATTTTAAAACCGCCTTCCTCATAGCAACTTGAAAAAATATCAAAATATCTAATCCGTAAACCGCCTTCAAATTTTTCAAGGCTGTCATTTGAAATAAACGCCCTAAGTGATTTCCTTCCTATTTCAATTGAACAACTTATAGTTGAATTAAATGAGCGAGCTCCATACTGCAAAGCCTTAAAGTTACCTTTGTAATCTATGCCGGACCAAGATGTTACCGGCCAACAATCGTTAAACTGCCAATAAAGTGCACCGTTACAACGTCCCTTGTTGCGGCGCCAGTGCTCTGTTGCCTGCGTTATATATTCATTCTGAACTATTTGACTTGCATAAATCAAGCTTTTAAAATCTTTTGGTGTTCTATATTTTTTGCCTATGTAATAGAGCATTTTATCATTGCCTGACGGACACTTTTGATGGGATAAAACATCCTTATTGTAAAGACTGAGGTTTTCCGAATCAGTATATGATTTTATTGTTTTAAGGTCGGGCAAAGATTCAAAGCCAAATTCACTGCAAAAGCGAGTTAATCTTTTTGAGTAGTAATTTGGCGAGTGCAAACCATGCCAAACACCCCATAAATGGGTATCACCCACATTATCGCTGTTGACCCCTTTCAAATGCGCTATTCCACTTGGGGAGCCCGGGACATAGTCGGTCACGGAGTCATGTTTTTCAACTTCATTTTTCAGTATTTCATAAAAAAATACTTTTGTCCATTTAATATATTTTCTACTGTAAAACCACGCAGCAGACAGTTGCTCAATTTCATTATTTCCACACCACAGTGCCAAACTGGCCCTGTGGCGTAGACGCTTAACATTATCAGCAACCTCAAGCAAAACATTATCTAAAAACTCTTGATCAAAAAAGGGATAAGGGTTACAGGCAAAGGCGAAATCCTGCCATACTAAAATACCTACTTTGTCGCAGATATCATAAAACTCTTCCGATTCATAATAACCGCCGCCCCAGACTCTTATCATATTAAAGTTTGCAAATAAGGCAGCATCGATAAGCCCTTTCAATCGTTTTGAATTAAATCGATTTATGAAAGAATCAGGCGGGATCCAGTTGGCTCCTTTTGCAAAAATCGGTTTACCGTTTAGCTCAAAACAGAAATTTTGCCCATATTCGTCACGGTCTGTGTTGAGCTTTATCGTACGAAGTCCAATCGTTTTTTCAACACGGTCTATTATTTCATTTTCACTTAATAACTCAAAGCTGACAGTATAAAGCGGTTGTTCTTTTTTATCCGAAAGGTCATGAGTGTACCAGAGCTCGGGAGCATGAATCTTTATGCTTTCTTCGATATTTTCCCTACAGGATCCCTTCTTACTGATCACTTGGCCTGAAGGCTCTTTAATAGTTATAATGTAGTCATATGTTTTTGTTTTCAATAAGGCAACAGCACAAGAAAAGTCCAGTTTAACATATTTGTCAAAATGCTCTTGCCGGATAAGAGGAGTGCCAAGATATGCACCCTTAAGGCCTTTTAAATATACTTGACGGAAAATACCACAGGCCGGTAATTTGGGCCCCCAGTCCCATCCAAAATGCGATTGAGGTTTTCTTATATGCACAAGGCCTTTAATAAAGCTTGGATTATATGGGCTTTTTATCAATTTTTCTTTTTGGGCTATATATTTTAAAGGTGAATGGAAAACAAGATTGAGCTCATTTTCACCCAAGATTAAATGTTTTTTAACATCGAACTTAAAAGTTCTGTGTGCGTTTTCACATTTGCCAAGGCAGTGTTTGTTTAAATAGACATCACAAACGGTATCCAGCATTTCAAATACTAAATAAACAGCATCATAACTTAAGAGTTCCTTTTCGATTTCAAATATTTTCCTGAACTCCCAAGTATGCTCTGCAGGCCATAAAAGTTTTTCTTCATTTCGGCCAAAAAAAGGGTCCTCTATTAGATTATTTTCAAGCAGTGCCGTATAATTACAGTCGGGCACCTTGGTTCTTAGCCATTCATCTTCATTTTCTTTCCTAATATACCAGTTTCCGGTAAGATCAATACGCATTAAGCTCCCCTTTAAACATTTCCTAAATAAACATTTTTCAAATGGTATTTGGCAATACGATACAAAGCTTCCATTGTCTTGAAGGGTGTTGCACCCTTTTCTTTGACCTTGTAATTTGGGAAGAAACGGGAAATGTGTAGCGGAATATTTTCATCTAAAGTAGCCAACCAAGCAACCATTGATGTCATTTCTTCCGGCGAATCGTTTTCTCCCGGCACAATTAAGTTAGTTATTTCAAGATGGCAAGAACCTATGGCAGTAGCAATCGTTTCTTTCACAGTCTCAAGGTCCCCACCGAGTTTTCTGTAATAATCTTCATTGAAACACTTAAGATCAATATTCATAGCGTCTATATAAGGCAAGATCTTTTTAAAAGGTGCATCACAGATAAGACCGTTTGTTATGAGGACATTTTTTAGATTTTGCTTTTTAACCGACTGTGTACAATCATATACAAACTCGTAGCCGACCAAGGGTTCGTTATAGGTGTAGGCCAAACCTATATTGCCTTTATTCTTTAAATCAAGAGCAAGTTCGGTAAGTTCTTCGGGGCTATAATTTTTTGTTTGGTTTTGGCCTTGTTCTGCCATTGAGATAGAATAATTTTGGCAAAAGGGGCAGCGCATATTACAACCAAAGCTTCCAACAGATAAGATTTTTTTACCGGGATAAAAGTGGCGCAAAGGTTTCTTTTCTATGGGATCAAGCGCAATAGCCGTTACCTTGCCGTAATTTAGGCTTACGATTTTTCCGCCAAGGTTGGCTCGTGCGCGACAAATGCCGGTTTGACCCGGCCCAAGCCTGCATTTGTGCGGACATATGCTGCATTGAAGAATCATTGATAGCGCCTCACTTTAAAACGCTCAAGTGTATACTTTTCCCTTGGGCCGATACCGGCTTTTTTCAAGGCTATTTTAATTTGTTCTTCGGGGCTGTCAACACCGGATAAATTGGGCAAAAGAAGGCCTCTTTTATGGCCCTTGCTAACAATCACACCATATATTTTTGCATCTAATTGTTTTACTGATGTAATCGGCTCCGGTTTTTCTAAAATATCTACACTATACTCAATAAAGGGAAGCTCTGCCAATGAAACTTCTTCAAACCTAAAATCTTCAGTGCCTGCCTTTATGGCATTATCGGTTATTTCAAGCGCTATATTCGCTTTAGTCGGCATAAATGTGCCGATGCATCCGCGCAAGTCCCCCTCTTTCTTTAAAGTTACAAAGACCCCGGATCTGTTTTCAAGCATTTCTTTTGGTAAATTATCAGGCAAGACGATTTCCCTTCCTTGACAAATGTAACCTTCGAGTGCGGCACGAGCCAAGGATACATAAGGGTTTTCAAGACGGCGATTTGATTCAAGCCTTGAAATCAGATCATCTTGATATTGCTTCAAAAAGTTACGATTTTTGTCTTGCCCAAGAACTTCAAAAGAAGCAACGGCGTAACCAACGCCAAAAGGCCCTTCATAGGACATTAAATCGCTTTTTAAGCTTAAAGCATCTAATGCACCGGCCATCATTAAAAGGCTGCGAAAGCCACATTCTGCGGCGTTTTCAATCAATGCCTTATCAAATTTGAAAAGCATGGAAAAGTTTGCTGTAGATAAAACATCACAGATCTTCTCATCAAATTCCGGGCCGGCAGGATTAAAGCCATAAGGCCCTTCTTGACTTAATTTGTGGGAAAGGTCACCGCTGGCTATAAAAACAAGATTTCTTTGCAGTTCTTCGCTCGCGGCTTTGATACTCATACCCATTTCATAATGTGCCGAAGCTGTTAGGCCTGAAAAACCCAGTCTGACGCTTTTAAAATCTTGATAATTTTTTTTGATGAACCTTAAAGGGATAAGAGTGGCATGGTCTAAATCTTTTTCTCTTTGCCCTTGTGTTCCTGTCGGTAGGTTAAATTTTTGTGCTTGTCGTATTATTTCCAAAACGAATTCATTGTCATACTCGGTTCTTTCTGCTATTTGGGGAGCACCATACATTGCGAAATTACCTTGGGCCCCTTCCCCCGGCGAAATATGAAAATAGTCTGAGTAAATAGTAGTATGAGGCGACACAAAAACAATGGTATCGGGTTTCAAGGCGGCAATCATTTGGGCCGCCTTCATATAAGCTTCAACTGTCGCTGAAATTGTTTTTTTCTGCCCTTTTCCAACCTCTTCAAAGATCAGTGGTGGATGTGGAAGAAAAAAAGCTGCTCTAATAGCCATAAAATCCTCCTTTATCAAACTTATGCACCGTTTTCTAAAAACCCTAAAATAGCAAGAGCTGTTGCTGCATAACTTGCTTGTTTATTGTAGTCGGAATTCAAAGAGAAGGCCGGTACTACTCTCTTCTTTGATAATCGAATTTCAGATTTAAATTTTTTAAGAAAGTCTTTACTTTTAAAATAGTGGGAGTATATAAAAACATTGTCAGGCTCCAGCAAGTTTACACAAGCGCTCACACCTTGTGCCAGCGAAAAAGCAATAGAATCCATTATTTGAGCCGGGCCTTTATCTTTTTTTGAATATGCCTCAAATAATAAATTTAAGTTTATTTGCTTGAAATCACCTTTCGATGAAGCATAAAGAAAGGGACAGGCATCTTCAGAGTAAACTTTTTTCAAGTTTTGTAATAAATAAGAAAATGATGCGCAGCGATTAAGTGGCATAAGCCCTCTATCGCTGTTTTCTTTGTCTCTGTTATAAACTGTTAAATTGCCAAAGTTTATTTCTTTTTCACAGTTGAATAGCTTACCCGAGGCACTCGGTATATAAACACCCGAAAAAACTTTATCGGCAATTAAAAATAAATTGTTTTCCTCAAAACAAGAACGCTTAAAAAGTCTGTCGGCATAAAACATTGCAAATGTATGCTTTTCAAAATATATACCTATATTGAAAAGGTTAATAAGCTCTGCTTTTAAAGCTCCGAGAAAAGATTCTTTTTCTTCTTTAGAGCTTAAAAAGTTCTCTGCAACGCTTATACCTATGGAATGAATTTTTATTTCTGAATTTAGCTTCTTGCTTAATTTGTATAATATCTTAACTAAACAATTTTGGGCATTCATATCTGTTTCAAATTTTTGGCTGGATCTTGATAAAGATTTGCCATTTAGAAGGCTTGTTATTAAGGTAAAGTTATCCTTTTGAATATCTATCGAAAGAAAAACAATTCCCCGGTAGTTGAGATCCAACAATTGTTCTTTTCTGCCGGCTCCGCCTGATCTACTAACTTTTTCAGCCTTGACCAAGACTCCTTCCTCAATCAGCCCAGCAGTGATATTGGTTATTGCCGCAGGCGTAAGTTCCAAGGCATCTGCTAAAAATTTTCTTGATTTGGGACCGGAAAAGAATAAAGTTTTTAAAACAAGTGCTCGGTTTATTTTTTTTATATCATTAATTGTTTTGCCCGAAAGCCCAAAACCTTTATTTTCAATCACTTATAAATCCCCTCTTCCTGCCAAATTTTGTTCATGAGCTCATAGCGCTCAAGCGGCATACCGGTATAAATGCAGTTTGAAGTAGAAAAAATATAACCATAGCCGGGCATCCCATCCCTTAAAGAGCGTCGAACATCCGCTATGACATCATTTTCACTACCGGTTTGTAAAAGCCCACAGTTTACATTGCCTATTAAGCATACCTTATCACCAATAAGTTTTTTTACTTCACGCAAACTGACGCCTGCTTGTGGGTCAATGGAATGAAGGGCATGCGGCTTACATTCAATAATTTGATCTAATATAGGCATAATATTGCCATCAGTATGCTTTATGGTATAAAAGCCCAATTCTTTATAGGCCTTAATAATTTCAAATAGATAAGGCGTCACAAACTCAGAAAACATTGAAGGGCTGAAAAAGGGGTTTGTGTTAAAACAGTAATCCGAACACATGGCAAAGCCGTCAACCAAGCCCTCGTATTTTGAAAGTTTCTCGGCAAATTCAATATGCTCCTTAACAGCCCGCTTTGCTTCCAATTTAATCTTGTTTGGCTCTTCTTGACAAAGAACGGACAGTTCAAGCATATCTTCACCGTTTGGGATTCCAATTGTAGGGTCACCATATATCATGACAAAATACTCGTCATTGGTCTTCTCTCTTAACCTTTCATAAAAGCGGATTTGTTCATCGAAGTCATTATTGGGTGCATCGGCAAATAAGGCACTGTGGTTATATTTTTTAGCTATTTCAATATAGCAATCAGCCTGATCGTCTATTAACAGCCTTTTTTCTTCTTCGCTCATCTGGTTCCATTGGGTAAACCTTCTATGTTGCGGATGAACCTTCCCAATCGCTTGCATAGTTAAGAAGAACACCAACTCAAAGTGAGGCACCAAACCCTTTATAGGCCTTCTTTCAAGGGCATCAATAAATCTTTGCTTATGTGTCATAGATTCACCCCTTAATTAATTATACGAGTTAATTATATCAAAAGATCCGGTCACTATCCATTGACAATCTTAACAAAGTTTAAATTAAAAAAAGCGCCTCCGAAGAAGCGCTTTCTGAATTAAGAAATTAATCTTTTAACCATTGGGCTGTAAATGTTTGCGACCCGCCGACTGCCTTTGATGGAACCGCAGGTGACCAACCAACAAATATATATCCCTCTCTGCTCACAGCCGGAATTTGAACATTTTCGCCCGGCGACAAGAGAATTTCGGTTCCCCCGCTTCCGCCGTTTGCATTAAAGGTATATTTTAATTTGGTGGGAGTCCACTGGGCAACATAGGTAATGTTTTCAGCCGGCACGGTTGAAGAAAGAGCGGGGCTCCAGCCGGTAAAGCTATAACCTTCACGGGTTATTGTGGGGGCATCAAGCGTGTCGCCATAGGTCATTAAGGCTCCGGTCGAGCCTGAACCGCCGTTGGCGTCAAAGGTCACATAGTACTTGTTGGGAGCCCATTGGGCAGAATAGGAGTGCACTCCTTCAAGGGCAACCGAAGGCAAATCGGGGTTCCAACCGGTGAAGATGTAGCCTTGGCGAGTCATCAAAGGTGAATCTATCTTGCTACCCGGTGTTAAAAGATCCGACGAACCCCCGCTACCACCATTGGGCAGGAAGTAAAGATTGTTGCCGTCAACTTGCCATTTTGCTGTATAGGTCGTATCTTTAGCCGGAACCGAGTCAGGCACTTCAGGCTCCCAACCTAAAAAGGTGTAGCCATCGCGTGTAACAACAGGCGCTGTAAGTGTAGCACCATGAGCCATTTGTTGAGTGCTTCCGCCGGTTCCGCCATTTGCATCAAAAGTAATTTGGTATTTATTAGCTGTCCATTGGGCGGTATAGGTTGAATCTTTACCCGGTACGGTTGCCGGTACGGCCGGCAGCCAGCCTGAAAGTGTGTATCCGTCACGCGAAACAGCCGGTGCAGAAAGAGGTGCACCGTATGGCATTAAGCTAGCGCTACCGCCGGTGCCGCCATTTGCGTCAAAAGTAATCATGTAGTTGTCAGAAGTCCATTTTGCAACATATACGGCATCACCCGTAACAGGTCCGATATTAGGTGACCAACCGGCAAAAACATAACCGTCTTTTGTAACAGTGGGCGGAATCGGAGTTTCACCATAAAGAACTTGCTTAACTGTGCCGCCTTGCCCACCGTCCGCATTAAAAGTAATGTTATAAGTATTTTTCTGCCATTGAGCAACATAGGTGGCATTATAGCCCGGAACTTTATCAGGAACAGCCGGATCCCAATGTGTAAAAGTGTGACCTTCCCTGTAAACAAAAGGAGGGTTTAAGCTTGTATCATAAGTTTGGGTGACGCTTGTTGAGCCTTGCCCACCGTTGGCATCAAATGTTTGCGTATAACTTCCAAGTTCCCAAATTGCATAAAAAGTGAGAAGGGAACCTTGAGTTGATGCAAGGTTTAAAACACTTTCCATATCTTCATATACCGGCGTTACAGCACCACTTTGGGTTGACCACCCAAGGAATTCGTAGCCGTATTTAAGAAATCCGTTTGGAGTCAGGCTCTTACTTGTATCATAAGTATGTGTAGAGCTTGCAGTTGAGCCGGATGTATGACCATTGCCTGAATAATTAATATTATAAGTTATAGGAGTCCATTGGGCTTTATAAACGGTGTTAACGGAAGGTACGGTTGAAGGTAGTGCCGGAGACCAGCCCGATAAGGTATAACCTAACTTTGACACGGAAGGCGCTTGCAAGGGCTGACCGACAGCCATTTCAGTCTGACCCTGTCCGCCTGTTCCACCGTTGGCATCAAAAGTTATTTGAACCGTTTGACCCCATTGAGCATAGAGGGTGTGGTCACTTGTTCCGACAGGAAAAGAAGCACCAGGGTTGTAAACAACACCGCTGGTTGGGGAGGTGCCCCAGCCTATATGTTCTGCCGCGCCATTTGAGAATTTATTGGCCGAAAGATTTGCTGATTGGTCTTTGTTGATCAGTTGCGGGTTCATCCCACCGGAACCGCCATTAGCATCAAAAAACACTGTTTGTGCATTGTTAAGGTCACTTTCAGTAGCGGTATAGCTCGTATAGCTGCCATCAATGTCAAGGTCAAAAACTCTTACCCCGGGGTTACCGTCATTATAGGAGTTGACACCGGCCGACTTACCAAAGCCTAAATCAATTCCATCAGGGGTAGTAACAGTAAAAGAGTTCATGTGGTCATGACCAAAATAAGCTCCTTTAAAATTCCCGTAATCGCGCCAAGCTTCATACAAAGTTTTACTTCCGTATTGAGACGAAGAACGATGAGCCGTGGATTCATAAGTGCTTTTATTTGCAGGGCACGGTTTTTCCTTGTAAATTTGCGCCTCTGTCGTTCCGTAGGCAGACTTTTCCCAATTGATTCTTTCGGGAATTAAATAATAGGTTGAGCTACCATAGGGAGTACCGTGACCGACATAACCAACACTGTTATCGGTCGGCTTTGAAGTTGTCATCCCTAAATCATAGACATCGTTAACGATTATATGTTGGAACTGAATAGCCGGTACGGTCGGATAGGTTTGTGCGGTTTGAATATAATAATTAATTTGGTCTGTATAGCAGCAGTCATAGCCAGAAGAAGCATATGCTCCCGAGTCCATAACATAAACCAAATAGCCGGGCGTCCCGCTTGTTTGACCACGAGGATATATCTCAATAACACCGTTGCCCGCCCCGGTAAGGCTCTGAACATCGTGATCAATGAAAAGGTCACCGCCACGCTGTTTATAGTATGCATACTGATCATCTTTGCTAGGAGGTTTGTTGGGCCAATTGCCTTCATCGTCATGGTTACCAAAGGTAACGGCAAACTTGACATTTGCATCTAAAAGGGGTTGGGTAAAGGCATTTACGGAACTCTGAAAGTTCGAGGTCGATATGCTACCGGCTATATTGTCGCCGGTAAAAACAACCAAATCCGGTTGATAGCGGGCTAAAGATTTCGTTATAACATTAATAGCTCGTGAATTAACGGAAGCTTTATCCTGTACATCAGCTATTTGAATTATCCTAAACTTGCCTTTTTCATTAAACTGCAGAACACCGGAAAAGGCAGCTTCTGACTTAAGTTGCGGAACAAAGGAGAAAAAAGAAAATATCAAAGTTAAGACCAACACAATAGAAGCAAAACGCTTTAAAAATTTCATAAAACCCTCCGAAAACTTAATTTCGTACTGTAAACTTAAATGAAAGTTGAAGACCCGAAACCTTTGGTGGTACAATGTTCTACGTCAAAACAAATACCTCCCAAAAAAGGAGTCGAGTCTTCATGCAGAAATTATACCATTTCAGTTG
>JAAYSC010000041.1 GCA_012524025.1 Clostridiales bacterium
GGGCAGCCAGGGCCAAGGGTGCCGTGCCGATTTTGTTGGCCGTGTCCCCATTGGCGGCTATGCGGTCGGCCCCGACTATGACGGCATTGATTTGCCCCGTTTGCATAAGTGAAAAGGCCATGTTGTCACAAAGCAGGGTTGTGTCAATCCCCGCTTGGTTTAGTTCCCAGGCGGTCAGGCGGGCGCCCTGCAGCAAGGGGCGGGTTTCGTCGGCAAAAACACGGTAGTTTCGCCCCCACTCTTTGCCCACATAAATGGGTGCCAGGGCTGTTCCGTACTTGACGGCGGCCAACCTGCCGGCATTGCAGTGGGTTAAAATACCAAAGCCGTCTTCAAAATAAGGGGCTCCGTTTTCGCCGATTTTGCGGCAGGTGTTGATATCGTTTTCTAAAATTTCAAGGGACTTGTCACGCAAAAGGTCTTTGATTTGGCTCAAGGGCAGGCCGCGGCTTTCATCCAAAAGGGCCTGCATCTTATCAAGTGCCCAAAAAAGGTTGACGGCGGTCGGCCGGGTTTGGGCCAAACAATCTTTAACAGCTGCCATCATTGAGGCAAAATTTTCAAAGCTGTCGGCCATAATTTGCCTTGCCGCAAGGGCGTAGGTAACGGCGGCGGCAACGCCTATGGCCGGCGCCCCGCGCACACGCAAGCTGCGAATGGCTTCCGCCGCGGCGTCAACCGTTTTAATTGTTAAAAAGACGGTTTCTGTGGGCAGGAGGGTTTGGTCTATTATAACCAAGGCGTTATTGTCAATGTCATAATCAACTGTTTTAAAGCTCATATAAAATCTCCGCCACAAGGGCTTGAAGCTGGGCAGATTTTTTCTTGCCGATTTCTATAACTTCTTCACCGCTCAAGGGTTGGTCCAAGACACCTGCGGCCATATTTGTAACCAGGGACATGGCCAAGACGGGCAGGGAAGAGTGGGCCGCGACTATAACTTCCGGCACGGTGGACATACCCACGGTGTCTGCCCCCAGGACCCTGAAAGCCTTGATTTCTGCCGGGGTTTCATAAGAAGGGCCGGTGCAACCGCAATAAACGCCTTCGTGCAGCTTTATGCCCAAAGCCTCTGCTGCCTTGTGCGCCTTTTGGCGCAGGGAAGGGGTGTAGGTTTTGCTCATATCGGGGAAGCGGGGGCCGAAGTCATCTGCATTGGGGCCTATCAGGGGGTTGGCACCGGTCATGTTGATATGATCTTTTATGACCATAAGGTCGCCCACTTCAAAAGATGTGTTGACCCCGCCGGCGGCATTTGTGATGATAAGACTTTCAATGCCCAGAAGTTTTAAGGTGCGGATGGGTAGGGCGATTTCTTCCATGCTGTAGCCTTCGTAAAAGTGGAAGCGCCCTTGCATGCAGACCAAGTTTTTGCCGGACAGGCGGCCAAAAACCAAGCGGCCCTTGTGGCCGGGTGCCGTGGATTTGGGAAAGCCCGGGATATCTTCATAAGCTATGAAATCAGCGTTTTCCAATTTGTCGGCCAAGGAACCGAGGCCCGAACCCAAGATGAGCCCTATTTGGGCTTCTTGCGTGATTTTGCTTTTGATAAACTCGGCTGCCTTTTTAGGCATGTCCGCCACCCCCACTGTTAATTTTATTCATTATAACAACATGGGCTCTTTTATACAAGAAAAGCAAGCAAAGTTTGAAATCCCGGCAAAGAAAGCGCAAAAGAGCCGCGCAACTTATTTAGGATAAAGAAAATTTCACTCTCAAAATACGCCTTTGTTTCGTAAGGCTAAAATACTTTACAGGCTTGTTTTTCAGCCTTTAAAGGCCTAAATTTTTGCGCCTGAACCCATGTTTTTAAACTTTTGATTCTCGCCTCTTATGAGCTTAATCGCTTACACCTCAAGCTTTTATGGTTTTTATTTGATTAGGCCTTCTAATTTTAGGTAAAGAAAAGGGCGGAAGCATAAGCTCCGCCACTTCAAGAATATTGTAAAGCTTTTTACTTTACAAGGTAATAAGCCAAGACACCGACACCACCGCCGGCGGCAATAATAAATATTGGGTCCGGCTTAAAGATGCGCAGGACCAAAAAGCCCACAGCCACCATGACAAAGGCAATAATATTTTCCGCCGTGAGGGGCATTGTGGGTGGCGCGTCTGAAAAAAGTGCCAGCAAAAGCACGGCCAGGCTGGCCACGCTGATCATAGCGACAACCGCCGGGCGCAAACCATTAAGGACACCCTTGACCCCCTTCAAGTTTCTGTACCTACTGTAAAAAAAGGCAAGGGCCAGAACAATTATAATAGAAGGTAAAACACAGCCCAAGGTTGCGGCAAAAGCACCCGGTAGGCCGGCAATTTTGGTCCCCACAAAGGTGGCGGCATTTAAAGCGATGGGGCCGGGTGTCATTTGTGAAATTGTTAGGACATCGGCGAATTCCAAGGGAGTAAGCCAACCCAACTTTTCAACCACAATATTTTGAATTTGCGGCAGGGCTGCATAGCCCCCACCAATACTAAAAAGCCCCACTTGGAAAAAGGCCCAGATTAATTCCAATAAAATCATTTGCTCCCCTGCCCCCTTTCACGCTGCGACTTGATTAAGGTTTCTGCCGCGCCGATAAGGGCTGCCAGGGCAATTATAAGCACAATGCTGACATTGAAAAATTGTAAGGCAACAAAAGAAGCCAATAAAATAAATATTGAGAGAAGGTTTTTTTCTTTGACAATAAGCCATATCATCCTGACGACAACATCCAATAAAACAGCCGCCACACCGATGCGCATGCCCAAAAGGGCGGCATTGACCACGGCGTTTGAGCTAAAAGCGTCATAAAGAAAGAAGACCAGGGAAATTATGATGAGCGGTGGCAAAACCGTGCCTAAAACCGTTAGGAGAGCACCCAAAACACCGGCTATTCGAAAACCGACTAAAATTGAAGTGTTGACCGCAATGGGGCCGGGTGTGGATTGGGCCAGGGCGACATAGTCCAACATCTCTTTCTCTTCGATCCAGCCCAGTTCTTGAACAAACTTTTTTCGCATAAGGGGTACTATCACATAACCGCCGCCCAGGGTGAAGGCGCTCAAGGTAAAGGTTGATGTGAAAAGTTTCAGGTAAAGTTTTGCGTCTTTTTCAATAATTTTTTCGATTACTATCACTCGCTCCATACTGCAAACAGTGAGTAAAATTTTAGCATTTACGCTGTTTTAAAGCAAATTGAGCCCTTGAAGTGAGGGCTCTTTTGTTTATATCGCTTAATGTATCCTTAATCTTCCAATTCTTCCGGCTGCCCTAACTCTTCTAATTTTGTATGGGTATCTTCCCAAGTGATAATGAGCTTTTCTTGCTCTGCGCGGGCAGTTTCCAGCCGGTTTGTGATTTCCATTATCTTTTCATAATCGGCCGAGATTTCAGGTGCTTGGAGACGCTTGTTTAAGCTTTCAATTTCTTTGTCTAAAAGCTCAACACTCTCTTCCGTGCGGGCAAGCCGAGCACGCAGCCGCCTGTAGAGGCTACGGTCTTGCTTGCGCTGCCTGTATTCAAGTGCAGCCGGGGCCGGAGCTGTTGATTTTACTTCTTGAGGCCCTTGCCTTTGATCTGCGGTTTTTTCAAGATAATGGTCATAGTTGCCTTGGTATTCTTCAAGTGCATCCGGTGCCATGTATAAAACACGGTCGGCCAATTTGTTAATAAAGTAACGGTCATGGGAGACCACGAAAAGCGTGCCTTCAAAGCCCATCAAGGCTTCTTCCAAAACCTCACGCGAGGCAATGTCCAAATGGTTGGTGGGTTCATCAAGCAAGAGAAGGTTGGCACCCGACAACATGAGCTTTAGCAAGGCCAGGCGGGCCCTCTCGCCCCCGCTTAAACTTTTCACTTTTTTGTTGACATCGTCCCCCTTGAAAAGAAAGGCGGCCAAGGCATTACGAATTTCTGTTGTGGTCAGGTTTTTATAGCCGTCCCAAAGATCGTCCAGGACGGATTTTGTCAAATCCAAGCCTTCCAGGCGTTGGTCAAAATAGCCGTATTTGACTTTTGCGCCAAAGCTGAATTCACCCGCATCGGCCTTCATTTCATCGGTTAAAATCCGCAACAGTGTGGTTTTGCCGCAACCGTTGGGGCCGATTAAAAAGACCCGCTCGCCCCTCATTAGCTTGAAGGCGGCGTTTTCAAAAAGCTTTTCTTGCCCGAAGGCCTTTGCCAGGCCGCGCGCTTGCAAGACTTCATTGCCCGAACGGGTTTGGGGTTTGAATTTGAAACGAATTTCTTCATTTTGCTTTTGAGGTTTTACTAAATCTTCCAGCTTTTTATCAAGCATCTTCTGCTTACTTTCGGCCATGATTATATTGCGTTGGCGGTTCCATCGGCGTTGCTGTTCAATAATACCTTCAATGCGCTCAATTTCCGCCATTTGGTCGGCATGCTGTTTTTCCAAAATAGCGGCTCGCTCTTTTTTCACCTTAATAAAATCCGAATAGTTGCCCTTATAAACAGTAATTTGCCCGTTTTCGATTTCCATGGTTCTTGTAGAAACCTTGTCCAGAAAATATCTGTCATGCGAAATAATGATGGCCGCCCCTCTAAAAGAGCGCAAAAAGTCTTCCAACCATTCCACACTTTTAATGTCCAAATGGTTGGTGGGTTCATCCAGCAAAAGCAAATCACATTGCCCCAGCAGCAGCTTGGCCAAGTTTAGTTTAGAAAGTTGGCCGCCACTTAATTTTCCAAGCGAAAGGTCAAAGTCTTCTTCACTAAAGCCCAAGCCCAAAAGTGCCGAGCGCGCGCGTGAACGGAAGGTAAGGCCGCCTTCACGCTCAAAAGCTTCGCTCAAGTGCTGCTGATTTTCGATCAGCTTGTCAATATCCGGAGGGTTTTTATGAATTTGCCGGGCCAGGTTTTCAAGTTGGGCTTCCATTTCAATCAAATAATCAAAAACAGACAACATGTCTTCATAAAGGCCTTTTTTGCCCCCGCTGCCGACATGTTGCTGCATATAGCCCAGTTTGACTTGCCTGCCCTTGGTAACAGTGCCTTCCACCGCTTCAAGTTCACCGGTGATGAGCTTGAAGAGGGTAGTTTTGCCCGTACCGTTGGCACCCACCAGGCCTATTCTGTCTTTTTTACCAACCTCAAAGCTAAGGCCTTCAAAAAGAAGGCGTTGGCCGAAAAGCATTTTTAAGTTGTGTGCCCTGAGAGCCGCCATATAGCTTAAATTCTCGTTTCTATTATTTTTAAATTGCCTTGAATTTCATATTCACCCAATCCGGCGGGCAGGAAAACACTTTCACCCTTTTTAAGTCCCATCTTTTGGCCGCCGGCAGTCAAGCTGCCTTCCCCTTCCACGATTAAGAGCGAAACAAAAGAAAGGTCGCTTGCCAGGCCTTTTGAGCTGCCGTCAACATCCAGAACGGACATGACAAAAAAGTCACAGGCCGCAAGGTCCGTACGCTCCCCCCCGGCTTCAAGAGCCTTTGGCTTGGAAGGCAAGATTGAAGGCTTATAGGGTTCCCGCTTGGTAACATTGACCGCGTCGTCCACATGCAAGGGGCGCAGTTTGCCGCCATAAAGGCGGTTATAATCAAAAACCCTGTAGGTTGTGTTTGAATTTTGCTGCACTTCGGCCAAGACTATACCTGCCCCGATGGCGTGCAGAGTGCCTGATTCTATAAAGAAGAAATCACCTTTTTTGACTTTAACCTTTTGGACCAAGTCCATGAGCTTGCCGTCTTCAATAGCCCGCAAAAAATCGGACTCACTTATTGGCTCTTTGAAGCCGACCACCAGCTCCACCCCCGGGTCACAGTCCAAAATATACCAAGCTTCGGTTTTGCCGGCACCCTTGCCGACAAAGGCTGCGTATTGGTCATCCGGATGCACTTGGACGGACAGGGATTCGCGTGCGTCAATAAACTTGATAAGCACGGGGAATTTATCAAAAACAGAACCGTTTTTGCCGATAATGGCGGGGTTTGCCTCATAGAGCTCTTTCAGGCTTTTACCTTTTTGGCTGCCGTTGGCCACCAGGCTCAAGTCCTCCCCGGTGCAAGAGAGCATCCAGGCTTCCGCCGCGTTGGCCTTGTCGGTCTGTAAGCCATAATCTTCTACAAGGCGCTTGCCGCCCCAAGGGATTGAAACCACGGCCGGTTCCAACTTCATGGCATATATCATAAAATCGCCCTTTCTGCTTTGCCCAAGGCAGAGCTTTGGTATTTGTTGTAGTTTATTTTATCACAGCGGTGAGTTTTTTTCCATTGAGAAGCCTTACCCTTTATGCTAAAATTAATAAGAGACATCTAAAACGGAAGCGGTGAACGCATGGGGTCGGGCAAACATCCCCTTATACTGGATTTAAAAGGCAACTCACTTGATGACGGGCCCGGTATTCGTACCGTGGTCTTTGTAAAGGGTTGCCCCTTGTCATGCACTTGGTGCCACAATCCCGAAAGCAAGCGGACAGGCCCCCAGCTTGCCTTTGCGGCAAAGGACTGCATAGGCTGCGGCTTGTGTGCAGACGCCTGCCCCGAAAGGGCTCTTGACCTAATGTCATCCGAGCGAGTCGACCGTGATTTGTGCAAGCTTTGTTTTGACTGTGTAAACCTTTGCCCCACAGGTGCACTCAGCCGCATGGGTGTATCCATGGATTTGGATAAAATCGTGGAAACCGTACTTGAGGACAAGGTCTTTTACAGCACTTCGGGCGGCGGTTTAACCCTTTCGGGTGGTGAGGTTACTCTCTTCCCCAAATTTGCGGGGGAAATTTTGCAAAAGGTAAAGGCACAAGGCATTCACACCCTGATTGAAACTTGCGGATATTTTGTTTGGGAACCTTTTGAAAAGCACATGCTTCCTTATATAGATACAATATATTATGACCTTAAGATTTTTGATTCGGATTTACATAAACTGCACTGCGGGGCCGACAACAAGCTTATTTTGCAAAATTTTGAACGCTTACATGCGCTTGCAACAAAAATGGGTTTTGAACTTTTGGCCAGGACGCCGCTTATTCCCGGTATCACAGACACACCAGAAAACCTTGAGCAGATCGCAGGCTTTTTGCAGGGGCTGGGGGTAAAGTGTGCGCAGTTGCTCCCCTATAACCCCACCTGGCTTGAAAAAAGCAGGGGTTTGGGCCTGGTGCCCGACGATTATTTTCTTGACGAACAAAAATGGCAGAGCCCGGAAAAGATTAAAGATTGTGAAAACATTTTCAAAAATTTTGGAATTGAGCCGCTGTGAGTTTTAAGAGGTGAGAAAATGAATGAAAAGGAAAAGAAGTTTTATGTCCAACCCGTGGCCCGTGTGGGCATACGAACGGCCTTGGCAGGCATGGCCTTTGCCTTTAACCGCTTTGAGCGTTTTCGTAAATATTTGCGCAATGCGGACGGTTGGAATAATTTTTCTGTAGGCATTAAAACGCAAGACGGCAGCGTAGCCGCCACCATTGAGTTTAAAGACGGTAAGGCTACCACAAGGGCCGGTGCGGAAAATGTGACATCCCAAATGATTTTGCAAGATGAAAGCGTAATGATGGCTCTGGTCAGCCTGCCGCCCAATGAGCTGAATAACCTGCTTTTAAAAAACAAGTTGCTGATCAAGGGTAATTACAGCTATATTTCATACTTTAATTTTTTGATGTCTGTGCTTTTAAAGAACAAACAGGTTAAAGACCTTAAAGCCCAACGGGAAAAGATGAAACTGCCCACCCTGGATTCGGAAGGCAAGGGGCAAATCAAAAACAGGCAGATGACTTTTGTTAAGGCCGACTCAAGGGACCCCGGTGTCAAACATTTGGAAGACCAGAACCTTTCCGCTTACGGCGGTCTTGTGGATTTTCCGCGGCTTAAGCGTTTTGTTGATATTCATCATCGACAAAAGCCGGCCGTTTGTATTGAACGGCCAAAGCTCATGACCCGGTGGTACCGCGAAAACGGTTTTGAAAATGATAAGCAAGGCAAACCTTGGGTAGCGGAACTCCGCCAAGCCGAGGCCTTTAAATACCTAATGGAAAACCGCAAGCCCATTATCCGAAAAGATGACCTTATAGCCGGCACTTCGGGCAGCAAAGAAATTTCCGTCCTTCTCTATCCGGACGGGGCAGGCACAATCCTTTGGGGCGAGCTTTTCATTATGCAAGACAGGCCCCTCAACCCCTATGACATTGACCCGGACGATGCCTGGGCCTTAAACAATGAGATTTTCCCCTATTACTTTAAGAGAAATTTCCGCGAATGGATCAGGGATGTTTACGATGAGCCGCTTTACCAAGAAGTTGATGAGCGCTTTGCTCTTTTCTTCCTGTGGAAGAATGTAGCCTTGTCCCATACCATACTGGACTATCCCAAGCTTTTGCGCCTGGGTGCCGACGGTATTATCGAAGAAATCAAGGCGGAATTAGATAAGACTTCCGAACAAAACTTTGAAAAGCGCAATACACTAAAGGCCATGATTTTAACCTATGAAGGCATTGTGGCCTATGCCCTCAACCTTTCCAAGCAGGCCCTGCTTGATATGGAAGCGGAAAGCGACCCCAAACGCAAGGAAGAGCTAAAAAAGCTGGCCGATATCTGTGCTCGTGTACCCAAAGAACCCTGCCAAAGCTTG
This sequence comes from Clostridiales bacterium, assembly GCA_012524025.1. GTDB lineage: Bacteria > Bacillota > Clostridia > Oscillospirales > Acutalibacteraceae > UBA1447. The sequence goes on from JAAYSC010000041.1 coordinate 8,564, forward strand.
GACGATGCGGTCAATGCTGTTTGGATCCACTGGGTAGCCGTCCATATGGAAAGCACCAATGCGGGCTTTTCCCTGGGTCGCATGGACCAATGGCTGCAGCCTTATTTTGAGTCCGATATTGAAAAGCTGAAGACCAAGGAAGAAAAAGAAGAATATATCCGCCATGCCATTGAGCTTGTAGGCTGCTTTTACATGCGCTGCACCGACCACCTGCCAACCATTCCGGATATCGGCAATTACCTTTTCGGCGGCAGTTCATCCGACCAAGCCATAACCCTGGGCGGCGTAACACCGGAAGGTGAAGATGGGGTTAATGACATGACCTACATCTTCCTCAAGGCGACCGAGATTTTAAGCATACGCGACCCTAATGTAAACGCCCGTTACAGTGAGAAAAACACAGAGGCCTATCTAAAGCGCTTGTGCGAAGTTAATATAAACACCGCCGGCACGCCTTCAATCCATAATGACGAGGCAGTTATGCAGTCGCTTGAAAGGTTTAATTACCCGCCCGAACACCTGCGTGACTGGGCTGCCACGGGCTGCGTGGAGCCGACCATTTCCGGCAAGCATATGGGACACACAAACTGCATGATGTTTAACATGGTGGCAGCACTTGAAATGGCCCTTTTTAACGGTTACCATCCGCTAATGCGTTGGCACTTGGGTCCCGAAACAGGTCAGGCGGAAAGCTTTGAGAATTTTGAGCAATTCTTTGACGCCTTTTCCGTCCAGATTAAATTCATGGCAGATTTAGCCTGTGATTATAACAATAAGTTGGGTGAGGCCCACAGCGTTTTACGCCCCACCCCCATGATGTCGGCCCTGATGTATGACTGTATTAAAAAGGGTAAAGACGCCACCAAGGGCGGTGCCCTTTACAACACTTCCGGCATTGCCGCTATCGGCCTGGCCGATATCACGGACTCCTTGCTGATAATAAAGCAATTTGTCTATGAAGAAAATCTTTACACTTTAAGGGAAATTTGTGAAGCCATAAAATCAGACTACAAGGGCCATGACTTGATGCGGGCCCGCATGATGAAGAGCGTTAAACTCTTTGGCTCCAACGACCACCAGGCGCTTGAAATGGCCAACAAGGTAGCTACACTGATTCACCAAACCTTCAGTTTAAAAGAAAATTTCCGCGGCGGGCCTTACACGGTTGGTTTTTGGTCAATGTCAAACCATGTGGCCTTCGGCACCCTGACCGGTGCCTTGCCTTCCGGCCGTTTGGCAGGCAAACCTTTCACACCGGGCCTCACACCCCAGGCACATGCTTCCCACAATTTGTTGGACAATATTAAGGATGTGTCCGGCCTGGATGTTAAAAACATTGACAACAACATAGCCTTCAATGTTAAGGTGGTTCCCTCTTCCAAGGACCGCCATGAAGATGTGATTAAGAACCTTTACGCCTACTCCAAAGCTTATTGTGATTTGGGCGGCATGCAAATGCAGTTTAATGTTTTGTCCAGCAAAACCATGCGGACCGCTATGGAAAACCCGGATGATTACCGCGACTTGCTTGTTAGAATTTCCGGCTACAATGCCTATTTTGTAACCCTCAACCGTGACATGCAGATGGAGCTGATTGAAAGAGCGGAATACGGCCTGTAAGTCAAGGCAAAATAAAGAGCCGTTTAGCCAATGAAGGACATACTGCAAAGATAAGGGTGGATAACATGCCTACTATAAGTGTAGACTTTAGCATTTCGCAAGGCCCTGTTAAGCCCATGCACGCAGTTAATAACGGGCCCATTTACCAATTTGACAAAAGCCAGCGCGTCACTAACTTAAGAGCCTGGCAGGAGGCCGGTATCCCATATGCAAGAACCCATGACTCCTCAATTCATTACACCTATGGGGGTGAGCATGTTGTCGATGTCCATGCGATTTTTAAGGACTTTGAAAAAGATCCACTGGACCCCGCTTCTTATGATTTTCGCATAACAGATGAATTCTTAAAGGTTATTCAAACAGGCGGTTCAAAAGTTTTTTATCGACTGGGGTCAAAAATTGAGCATTGGCCTAAAAAATACGGGACCTTACCACCTAAAGATTTCAAAAAGTGGGCTCTTATCTGCGAGCATATAATTCGCCATTACACTCAAGGTTGGGCGGATGGTTTTAAGTATGACATAGTTTATTGGGAAATTTGGAATGAACCCGACCTTGACCCCGACGATTCAACACATAAGCGCTGTTGGGGCGGTAGCAAGCAGGAGTTTTTTGATTTTTATAATGTTGCGTCAAAACATTTAAAGGCCTGCTTTCCTCATTTGAAAATCGGCGGCCCTTCCTTAGCCGGAGGATTGGAATGGGCACGGGATTTTTTGGAGCAAGTTGAGGTGGTGCCTGACTTTTTTTCCTGGCATATTTATTCGACAGACCCCTATAAAATTACAGAAAAAGCCCGTGATGTGCGGCTTATGTTGGATGACCTTGGTTTTCACCAAACAGAAAGCATTTTAAATGAGTGGAATTATGTTATTAATTTTGAAGGACCGGAGTGGATTACCAGCTCTAAAGTCATGAAATCCCTTAAGGGGGCTGCTTTTCTCACCGCTACCATGTGTGCATGCCAAAATGAGCCGGTGGACATGCTCATGTATTACGATGCCCGCCCTTGCTTTATGAACGGTTTATTTGACACCGATTATGTCAACGAATGTCTCAAGGGCTATTACACCCTCAAGATGTTCAATAGTTTGTATGAACTGGGGCAAAGCGTCCAAGCCTCAAGTGATGACAAAAGACTTTTTGCGGCTGCCGCCGCAAGTCTGGGCAAGGGAGCGCTTATGCTTGCCGGCTTTTCGGAAGAAGACCCCTTTGCGGGTCCCCTTAAGCTGAATTTTAAAAACTTCGCCGCTGCTTGCGGTGCACCTCATGGAGTTAAGCTTCGTTTCTTTTTATTGGATGAAGAGCACAACTTGGAAACTATTAGAGAGGAAGTTTTCTTTTCTGATTCCTTCACATCAATAATTAGCTTGGAGGCTTATGCAAGTCTTTTGGTCTTGCTTGAGGCCCTGCCCCCTGAAACTTTATCATGAAAAAATATACCCTCTGCCCGTGAAGTTTTAGCCGATCGTTAACCGACCGACATGCGATATTGGTGAAAGGATGATAAAGTTGGAAAAGAAAAATAGAACTGTTTTATACGCTCTTACACTTGCTCTTTCAGTGCTGTCAACGCTTGCCTTTACGGGTTTCAGGTTCGCCTTCATCTTTGTTGATAATGAAGTCTTCAATGGTTTCGTCTATCTCTTATGGGGTCTTTTTATCCTCAATACCATCCATCTGTTTTGGGGCTTGCGAGCAGCCTTGGCCAAGGGTGAGCATTATAAGAAGCCTGTGTTTATCATAAATGCGATTCTCGCTTTTTTGAGCTTGGTAACCTCTATTGCTTTTCTGATAATAGGCGGTAAAGCGGAATTTTTAAATTATATCCATATGTCCGCAGAGCTCCTCCCCTATCTTGGCGGTTTTTATCTTCTACTCTTCCTCTTGCTTGTTTTTCCTCTTATGGGAAAGTTTTCAAAGTCTGTTTTCGTAGCTTTGGGCGGCTTTGGACTCTTAACAACCTTGCTCGTCTTTCTTTTTCCACCGGGTGGTTTTGCCTTTAAGGCGGAGCCCGCGGTTTTTATTACAGAAGATTCTTATGCTATCGTTTTCGCAACCAATCGCAAGTCGGTAGGCTTTGTGAGTTATGAGTTTGAAGGCCAAGAATACACTCTTCATGACACAACAAAGGGGCGAAAAGATTCTTCCACGGTTCACAGCATTAAGGTCCCCTTTGAACATTTAGACAATAACAGCTATAGGATTGGGGCTAGGCGAGTTTGGGAAGACACTGCCTACGGCGGCCATTTGGGAAAGACAATTGAAAAGGCTGTTGGAATGTTTACGCCTTGCCCGTCTGAAGATTTCACAGCCCTTTGTGTCACAGACAATCACGGCTTTAAGGCCGACTGGGTAAAGCTTCAAGGCAAGGGGGATACTGTCTTTTTTCTGGGTGATGTGGCCAACGCAATTTATAGATACGAAAGTTTTGTAGACAACTTAATTATCCCTGCCGGGCTCATAAGCCTGGGCCAAAAACCGTCCGTTTATGTGCGCGGCAACCATGACCACCGCGGGCCGGCCGTTAGGGCTATGCTTGAAGAATTGGATTTTGGCAGCTATAATTTCCGCTTTGAAATCGGTGACTATAACTTTATCGTTTTAGATACGGGTGAAGACAAGGACGATGATAACTTTGAGTATGCCGGTTTTAATGATTACCTTGGTTTTTTTGCGGAGCAAGATGAATGGCTATTGTCTTTGGAGCCCAAGACCGGTTATAACATAGCGCTTGCCCACTGCCCCACACTTTTTCATGAACACAAGGGGCAAAAATGGCAAACAGCCGAAATTTTAGAAGACCTGGGTGTTAACATTGTTATCGGCGGTGACTTTCACCAAACCGAATATGTTGACAAGGAAAACAGTTCCACCGGCATCGCCTATTATATTTGCGGTTGCCAAAAGGGTATGAAAGATCTTTGGTACACGACCATCAATTTTAAGAAGGGCGTTTTGGATATTGCTTCCTTCATGCTGTCTGACGGCTCTGAAGTTAATCGGGCAAAACATGAGTTAAACAGAGTAACAGAATAAGTTAAATAAAAGCAAAAATCCCAACGGTGACTGATACAAGCACCGTTGGGATTTTTTATGTTCTTAAATTTACTTTATCTACCCATTATTTCCAAGTTTTTCTTAATCAGCTCTGCCCTTTGTTTGACACAATCAACCGAACGCAGTGGGTCTTGCGGGGTGTTAAAAGTGTAATCAACCAAACGATCAAGGTCGGTTACGGCTACATGCAAGCGGGTATCGCTTGAAGCGTAGTAGATATAAACCTTGCCGTCGTCATCGGCAATGGCACCGTTTGAGAAAACAACATTTGAAACATCACCCACCCGTTCAGAGCCGATGGGTGCCAAGAAGTAGCCCGATGGCTCGGCTATAACCTTGGCCGGGTCGTCTAAATCGGTGGCGAATACATAAAGGACATAGCGCAAGCCGGCGGCTGTGTTTCTAACACCGTGGGCTATGTGTATCCAACCGCGGTCGGTCTTGATGGGGGCGGCACCGGCACCGTTTTTTGATTCTGTAATGGTGTGATAAAGCCTGTGGCTGGTAATTATTTCTTCATCCAAAACAGGGTTTGTAATGTCATCGCAAAGGCCAAAACCAATACCGCCGCCGGACCCGGTTTCAATAAAATCGTCCATGGGGCGGGTGTAAAAGGCATACTTCCCATCTATAAATTCCGGGTGCAAGACTACATTCCTCTGTTGGGGTGAGCGCAGTGTGTGAAGGTTTGGCAGCCTTTCCCAGGTTTCCAAGTCTTTGGTTCGTACTATCCCGGCGGCCGCTACGGCAGCGGAAAGGTCGGCCGTGCTTGTGTCCTTACTTTCGGAGCAAAAGACACCGTAAATATAGCCGTCTTCGTGCTCGGTCAAGCGCATGTCGTAAACATTGGTTTCTTCAAGCTCGGTGTCCGGCAGCAGGACAGGGTAATCTTTAAAGCGAAAACCCCGGGTGGGGCTATCACTTTCTGCCACTGCGAAAAAAGACTTCCTGTCATTGCCTTCAACACGGGCTACAAGATAGTATTTTCCGTTTAGCTTTATAGCACCGGAGTTAAATACGGCATTTATCCCTAAGCGTTCCATCATAAAGGGATTGGTTTTTTCATTGAGGTCATACTTCCAAAAAGGCGGAGCATGGTGCCTGGTTAAAACCGGGTTTTCATAACGATCAAATATGCCATTGCCTTTTTCTGCGGGCTTATTGGGCTTGACAATAAGCGCTTCATAGTCTTCAAACATTTTTTGATATTTTTTGTTCATTCGCGGTATTTCCTCTCGTTTGTTTTATATGCTGTCCGGCCTAAGCCTTTAGTCACGATTTAATTGGTAGTCTTTTTCATACTCTTCAACTATGTCCAGCCACTTGTCGCGAACCGGAACCCCATGGCGTTTGCAAAATTCTTCCCAAACATAGCCCAAGGGGTAGGTTTTAAGTTCTTCATTTTCCACCATAAGACGGGTAAAATCCTGCTTGTCTTGTAAATCTTTCAACCTGTCATGGGGCATGAGCAGGGCTTGCAGTAAGGCTTTTTGCATGTTGCGCACACCCGTCACCCAGGCGGCAATTCGGTTTATACTTGCATCGAAATAATCAAGGCCTATTAAGACCTTATCCAGGGCATGGCATCTAACTATTTCCTTAGCTATTTCTTTAGTCTCGTCATCCAAAAGCACCACATGGTCACTGTCCCACCGCACCCCCCTGGTAACATGCAGGGCTAAATTATCGGCAAAGAGGAGCATGGATGGAATTTTGTCCGACACTAATTCCGTGGGATGGTAATGGCCGTTGTCCAAGAGGCAAAGCAGATCATTTTTAGCCGCATAGTTTAAGTAAAATTCGTGAGAGCCGACTGTAAAGGATTCAAGACCCAAGCCAAAAACCTTGGACTCAACAGAATCTAAAAGATATTTTTTATCAATTTTTTCGGCAAAAATTTTGTCTAATGAATCCTTAAGCCTTGCACGCGGGCCTATTCTGTCGGCCGGCACATCCTTGTAGCCGTCGGGAATCCATACATTATTTAAGCAGGTTATACCAAGCTCACGGCCGAAATATTCGCCTACCTTACGCATGGCAATACAGTGGTCTATCCAAAAATCCCGGACAGTCTTGTCCGGATGCGACAGGGTCAAACTGTCCGCTGCCATGGGGTGGGAGAAAAGCGTGGGATTAATGTCCAGCCCCAAACCTCGCTCTTTTGCATACTCTACCCATTTTTCAAAATGCTTGGGTTCTAATTTGTCGCGCGGGACGCCTTGAGCATCTATGGCATAGATAGCATGAAGATTAAGCTTGTGTTTGCCGGGGATTAAAGAGAGGGCCAGGTCAAAGTCTGCCATAAGCTCTTGGGCATCCCTTGCCTTGCCCGGGTGGTTTCCCGTGGCGGCTATCCCACCGGACAGGTCCCCGCTGCCTTCAAAACCGCTGACATCGTCACCCTGCCAACAGTGTATTGATATCCTCACTTTGGAAAGTGCTTCAAGGGCCGCTTCGGTGTCAACACCGACCTTTTTATATGTTGAGCTTGCGTATTGATAGGATTGGTTTGACATTTGTAATCACTCCGATACACAAAATTTGCTTGACTAATAATTAATGAGCTTTTGGTTATCTATAAGGTTTTTATTGCCTGCAAATCTTTCACGAATTTGGCTGACCTTACCGGCCGCGATAAGGTAGGAATACTCAAGTGGTTTAAAGCTCTCTACCGCTACAAAATGTATGGCCGCCGTGTAGCTTGTGGGGCCTGACCGGGAAGGATCTCTTTTAATATTTCCGCCACGGTCAAAGACACCCGCTTTAACTAAAGGAACTTCAGGCACATAAAGCCCCAAACCAAAGGCATCTTCCTCCGTATTTGTCCAAGCGCTCCAATACTCCGTTGCAGTATACTGTTGGTCATGTGCCTCTGCCCAAAAAATCAAATCATCTTCACGCCTAATATTTTCATCATTTTGCCAAGGCACACCGCCTTCATAAAACCTAAATGAGTTTAAGGGCTCAATCGGATAAAAGGCAGGAACCTCCTGAGCCGTATAGGTCGGAGTCCATCCGGAAAAGTCTGTAAACTTACAGTCAACTTGAATTAAGCCCTCCTTTAGGGCATAGGTGGCTTCCATGTAAGAAGATGTGATACAGTCAGCCGGTTTTGCCCAGTCCATGGGGCGACATTTTATGTAGATGTAGTCATCGCCCACTCGGCAATCAACAATTTTGCTGGCATCATTATATTTGTTGCCGCCTTGTACGGGATTATAGGGCCACATATGACCCATAAACTCACTGCGCTCATATTCATCATTGCTGCCATTCGTGCCGTAGTAGGACTGTTGGACAACGCGCCCGGTATCATTGCGGTTTATAAGGTTAACTTTTGAAGTAAGAAGAAGACCCCCATAATTTTTTAAGGCATCTATCCCCACTTTCACACCGTCTTTGGTCTTTACCGCCTGTATGTTTTCACGCAGATATTGAGCATAGCTTAAGGATCCGCCCCATTTTAGGGAGACTCCGATTTTAAAGTTGCCATCACTTATATAAACCGTTTCTGCTAAAACTTTTCGATTATAAAGATCCAGTCCGTATAAAAACAACTCGACTTTTTCACTGCCTAAATTCTCAAAATACAAGGATTTTATTTCCAAGCCCTTATGTCTGTCAAAATAAGAATCAATGAAACTGAAAAAGTCACCGGCTTCGCTTACAGCATTAACAAAAAACTCTTCACTATACTCCTTACCGGCTAAGTTATAGCTGATGATTCCCTTCAGAGGCTTGTTAGTTTTTAGGGAAATGCCGTAGTAGTTAAAAGCTTTAGGCTCTGCCATATTAAAGCGGATTAAGAGTTCTTCATCAAAGCAAAACCCGGGGTAAGGGTTATCATTCAAACATTCACCCTTTTCTAAAGTAAAAGGCTCTTTTTTGCCATTAATGAAAACACAGTCCCCTTGCCAAGTATTGGCTTCAATTTGCCGCACTTCAAAAACCTCGCCTTCGTCATAAAATATAAGTGATTTGAAGTAGGGCAAGAAGGCTAAGCTAACTGTCGTAATTAATAGTAGCAACCTTTTGAAAATGTTCATAGATTTCCCTCCGCCAAGACTTACACTTTATACGGCAAGCTCATGCATCTGCTGTCGAAATCCACATTTCTTCTATTTTCTTGCCTGCCAAGTTTTCACATAGCTCAATTTGTTCCGGGGTCATGGTGGCGTAGCCTTTTTCTTTCTTTTCACGAATTAACTCTCTGATTGTTTCATGGTCGGTCTTTGTCATTTTATATTGAAAGACTGCTATGGCACTGAGGCTTATAAATAAAATAGGTAAATAACTGTAGGTAAGCCTGAGCCCGAAAATCGCCCTGGAGGTCTGCCTTACATTGCTGCCCTTACCGGTTTCAAAACCGAAGTAATGCAGAGTAAAACCTGTGATGGAGCCCATAAGGCCGCTGATTGTTTTTTTAATGAGTGAGCTGAAGGTTGCTATAACCCCTTCACGCCGCCTGCCTGTTATAAGTTCGTCAACATCTGTGACATCCGGCTGAATGTTGGCCGAAACAAAGCCAATGCCGGAAAAACCGAAATTGAATAGTATAACGGCAATGTAAATTAAAATCGCAGGCGATCCAGGCTTTATAAAAAGGTTTAGGGCAAGGCCGGCTATAACAACAGGGGTTAAGATTTTACCGCAGAACTGCTTTCCGTATTTTTTGGTTAGCCAAAAATTCATGGGGAAGGCCGAAGCTTCCGCAGCGCCGGCTATAGTAGTAATGATATTGTAGCGCTCCCACCTTTGGGCTATGTAGCGAATAAAGAACTGGTTGGAATAGTTGTAAAAGCCTCGGCACATCATAAAGAAGAGGCTGATGATAAAATACTGCCTGAAAGATTTATTTCTAAAAACCTGAATATATTCGTCTAAAACACCGGCAATATCAAGCGGTGGCAATTTCATATCTTTTGAGCTTGGTTCTTTGGTTCCAAAAAAGGTAATCAAGAGCGGCAGAGAAAAGAAGAGGCAAAGTATGCCACCCATGAGCATAAACCTGGGCCTTGAAGAGGCATCAAGCTGCTTCATATTGATATAGCCGAAAATAAGTGAGGCTAAAATAAAAGAGCCCGTCATTCCTATGGAATTAACAATGTATTCCATGGATTTGTACTGGGTACGGACAAAATATTGCGGTGCCAATTCGGGCAACATAGCCGTGTGGGGTACGGCAATAATCGTGGTTGCCGTTGAGTAAAGCATATAGGCTATTATGTAATAGGTCATGGTTACACTGCTTTTGCCCAAGGCCGAAATCCCGAAAGAGTTCCACAGCATAAAATATGAAAGAGCGAAAGGAGCAATGCCCAAAAGAATATAAAGCCTGTGGCGGCCGAAGCGTGAGCGGGTGCGGTCGGTAATTAGGCCCATGGCAGGGTCTGTAATGGCGTCCCAAGCCAAGCCAAAAAGTATGACCAGGCCGGCCTGACCGGTGTTGAGCCCTTCGACTTCTGTCAAAAAGCTCATAAAGTAAAGTGAAATAATGTGGCCCGCACCACCAAAGAGAATGCTGGCCGAGTTGTAGCTTATCATGGGCAAGATTGCCTCTTTAAAGCTACCTTCAACGCCGACTAACCTTTTTAACCACTCACCCAAACGCTCGCCCCCTTCTTAATCAAAGTTGCCTTGTGACAATAGGCCTTCAAAATTAAAGCTTTCTAAAAAGACCGGCGGCTCTTTTGCCGAATCATAATAGACGCTGTAAGAAGCTATTCTTTCAAAGTCTTGGCTGCTTTCAAAGGCTTTGCTTTTCTTTCTGTACAAGGCTTGGTTATCTCTTTCAAATGCTTTCACCAGGCCCTTGCTACCGGAATTTATTAAAGATTGCATTTGTTTTTTGCTCAAATGTAAATCCGACAAGCTGTTGACTATTTCCAAGGCATAGGGGTATTTGTCAAGCTTTAGCTTGCAGGCTTTAACATTATCCCTTATTATTTCCAAGGAAAAGGTGAAGGTTTCCGCTCCGTTTTCGTTGCTCAAACTTATATTAAGCTTGGCCGGCAGACCGCCCTTAATGTCAAAACTGTATAGGACCGTATAGTCAAGATCAGAGCTTTCAATGTCACCCAAGCTTATCTCATTGAAGTCATAACCTTGGTTTTCATTATCTAATTTTTCAATAATTTCTTTCTTAAAGGCCTTGAACCGCTCTTGGGATTGGCTTTTTTCATAAAAAGCCAAAGGACCCGGCAATTCATTTTCTTGCCCGGCGCCGCAGGCAGAAAGAAAAAAAGCAAGGGTTAAAATCACAGATAATATTTTTGCAAGTTTATGTTTCACAGCCTTACCGCCCTTTAAGCTGAATTTTAAGCTGTCAGGTTAGCTAATATGGTTGAGTAGAGTGCCACCGGGTCGTCTAAAAAGCCTTGTTTTATGGTTTCCACCTGCCTTATATCCGCTGCGTAAACACTCAAGCGCATAAGCACATCTTCTTTTTCCGCCATGGTAAAGGTAACCATATAACCGTTTTCAAGCTTTTCGACTTCGATTGTGTTTTCCTTCAAGCGTTTTGCCCTGATTTGCATGCTTATGGCTGCATTTAGGGCCTTTTCACGCACCGTGCGCGGCAGCTCACTTTCCAACAAGCGCGTAGCGGCACTTACGCTTTGCATGGCGCAAAGCAGCTGCCGGCCGTCGCCGGCTTGAACACTTATTTTCCCCGCCGCTATGAGCTCATCGACAGCTTGGCTTACTTCAAAATAATTTGCCAAGCCTTCCTTTTGCAAAAGTTCATTCATTTGCGATTTTGAAAGGGGCTCGTCAAGATTTTCAATCAAAAAGCAGATAAGCAGGTTTATTTCTTGTTTTGATCTGAGGCCTCCGTATTCAACACCGGCCGTCAGGGCATCATAATCACCCAAAGCAATCATCCTTTCAACTTGCGACTTTTGGGTTGGTTTTGCCTTACATATATTTTTTGAGGGGTTTACCGAAGTGCCCCCTCTTGATCATTTCTTCAGACTTGAATTTTTCACCGCTCCAACGGGCTCCCCAAAGATTTGCCCAACCTTCACAATAGAGCCAGTAGTAGGAGACATCCTTTTCCTTGCGGTATTTACCCAGTTTTTTAGAGCCTGCCCAAATAACCGATGGCAAAGCTATGACAAAAATCCAAATGGGGCCCAAGAAAAGCGACTGGATGGTGTGGCCGTATTCATGAATCTTGGTGTCATGCAACCAATCATCTTTACGGCTGGGGTTGATGAAAATGAAAATCCCTATTGACACGCCGCCAAAATTTTCCCTTTCAACATAGGTAATAAAGGAATTATGAAAACGCTCATACTCATGCTTTCTTGACATAATCAAAAAAGCTATGGCACCGACAAGGTTTTGCGGTAAGGCCCAGGTAAACTGGACAAGATAAAATAAAAACTTCTTCATGTCATCCTCCCCTTCCCAATCAAAAAGCTAATGTCAAGCCCTGCGAACCGCTATGCCGACTTTTGTATCGCCGGCCTCAACTTCCCTTTGGGCGTCCGCTTCAATGTCTTGGTTGATGTAAAGTTCTCTTGCCAAAAGCTCGGCCGCTATATGTTCACGGCTGCCTTCAAGTGCCTTTGTAACAAAATCATCACCGCTCTTTAAAGCTACCACAATACGCTCTTCTACATTGTAGCCGGCGTCTTTGCGCAAAATTTGGCATTGGCGAACAACATCCCTGACCAAACCTTCGGCCACGAGAGCGTCATCCAAACGGGTATCAAGGGCAACTGTCATCCCTTCATCGCTTTGGGTGCTGACTATACCTTCTTTTGTTCTGCTTTGCTTTACGAAAAGCTCAATAACAAAATCGTTTTCCCAACCTTCAAGCTTGAGTGGGCCGCCTGCATCAAAGCCTTTTACCATATCGGCTGTTTGTTGGGGATTGAGAGCTTCAAGGGCTTGTTTGAATTTATTGACATCTTGCCTTAAAACCGCACCGGCTTTAGCAAAATTGACGGCTAAGTAAGCGTCTTCCAATTCTTCCGCGCTGTCTATGTATTCTATTGCTTTAACATTGAGTTCATCTAAAATGTTTTTTTCAAAAACTTTGATCTTTTCGGCCTTACCTTGGGGAGCCCACACAAAAAGTTTAGCCAAGGGTTGGCGAACTTTAAGCTGCTGCTCGTTACGAAGGCGCATGGCTGTTGTTATAACATCACGCGTCAGGGCCGTTTGTTCGATTATGCCGTCATCCTCAAAGCCTTCCATCACGCTTGGCCAGCCACTTAAATGCACGGATAATTCGGCATTGGGCATAAGCTTACGGCTGAGTTCTTGCCAGATTTTTTCTGTCATAAAAGGAATGATGGGGGCCATTGTTTTCACACAGGCTTCCAAGGCGAAATATAAGACGGCATAGGCGGTCATTTTGTCCGCCTCGTCTTCCGTTTTCCAGAAACGGCGGCGATTGGTACGGATATACCAGTTAGATATATCGTCAACAAAGGCCTCAAATTCTTTAACCAGTGCATAGGTCTTGTAATCATCATAAAAAGCGGTTGCTTTTTTAATGTAGTCGTTGGTACGGGTTATGAGCCAGCGGTCGGTGGCATCCAAATCCGCTTTATTGAAGTCAAAGCCTTCCAATATGGGTTTGTCTATAGAAGCATAGGTATTGAAGAAGGTGAAAATATTCCAAAAAGCCAGCAATTTCCTACGGGCTTCGTCACCCAGATTAAAGCCAAAGCGAACATCGTTTGCCACGGGCGCCCCGGCGTAAAGGTAGCGGATGGGGTCGGCACCGATTTTTTCGGCCGCTTCGTCAAAGCGAATCATAAAACCTGTTTTAGAAAACTTTGAACCGTCTTCCGACACAACCGAATTGTGGGACAAGACTCGCTCATAGGGTGCGCGGTCTTCAAGCACCACGCTCATGAAGAGCATGGAATAAAACCAAAGGCGAACCTGTTCGCGCATTTCCACAACCCATTCTGCCGGGTAATTTTTCAACCAATCTTCTTTGTTGTCAAAGTAACCCAAGGTGGAGAAGGGAACTATGCCGGCATCAAGCCAAACATCACCGATTTCAGACACACGGCTGACTTTAGCGCCGCATTTTGGGCAGTCGATTTTTATTTCATCAATCCAAGGACGGTGGAGCCTGGGGAGATCATCCACAGCCGACCCGCCCAATTCTTTAAGCTCTTCTTTAGAGCCGATAACGGTTACTTCACCGCATTGCTCACAAGGGTAAAAAGGCAGGGGCATGCCATAGTAGCGCTTGCGCGAAATATTCCAATCACCCATGTTTTGCAGCCAGTCGTTCATCCGTTTGCCGTTTGATTCGGGCTCCCAGCGCACACTGTCGGACGCCTTTATCAGGCGCTCTTTAAGCTCGCCCGTCACAATATACCATGCCGGAACCAGGCGGAAGATGACTTCTGTCTTACAACGCCAGCAGATGGGATAGTTATGCTCATAAGCTTCAACCTTGTAATTTTTACCGCGTTTTTCAAGTTCTTCAAAAATATCAGTGGCTGCCGCACCGCATTCTTTGCCGGTTAAAAAGCCAAAGCCTTCCATGAAAACACCGGCGTCGTCAACGGGCATAACTTGGGCCAGGCCCAACTGCATGCCAAGCTCATAGTCTTCAAGGCCGCAACCCGGGGCAATGTGAACAACACCGACGCCTTCTTCGGCGTCAACATCTTCCCAGGCCACTATTTTATGGTCAATGCCGCTTTGGGCTTCAAATTCCGGGAAGCAGGTTTCATAACCCAAACCCAAGAGTTCTTCACCCTTGAAAACGGCTTCGACTTCAAGTTTGTCATCACCCAAGTATTTGATAGCGTTTTTAGCTAAAACTATCGAAGCATCGTCACTTTTAACCTTGACTTGGGCGTATTCGATTTCAGGATTAACCGCCAAGGCCACATTGGAAGACAAGGTCCAGGGCGTTGTGGTCCAAACCAGCATTTTGCGCTTTTTGCCGCCTTGCTCGATTATGGGTAACTTTACAAACACGGCCTTGTGAGTCAGAACTTGATAGGAACCGGTCATTTCATGTTCCGACAAGGATGTTCCGCAACGCGGGCACCAGGGCATGGGTTTGTATTCACGGCGCAGCCAACCGCTGTCATGGCATTTTTTTAGGAAATGCCATATGCCTTGGATGTTAAGGTCGGTGTTGGTATAGTAAGAATTTTCCCAATCCATCCATTGGCCCAAGCGTTTGGACTGTTCTGTTATTATCCCGGAAAAGCGCTCTACGCGTTCAATACATTTTTCGGTAAATTCGCCCATACCGTAATCTTCGATATCGCGCTTGCTTTCAAAGCCCAATTCTTTTTCAACTTCAACCTCAACCCATAAACCCTGTGAGTCAAAGCCGTTTTGGTAGCGGCAATCATAACCGCGCATGGCCTTGTAGCGGATGAAAGTATCCTTGAGAGTACGCCCCCAAGCATGGTGGATACCCATCGGATTGTTGGCCGTTATGGGGCCATCCAAAAAGCGAAAACGAGGGTTATCTTTGTTCTTTTCCCTCAACTTTTCAAAGCATTGATGCTCTTGCCAAAATTTTAAGATTTCATGCTCTGTTTGGACAAAGCTGTTTTTTCCATTTTCGGACATTTTTTTACCCCCGAGTTTAATTTATAAATAACGCTACTATTATACACTCTATCGGTAATATTTCAAGTTTGAGCCCTTATTTTGCAAGCCCTTGCCCCTAATGTGCTTCGGCCTTATCTTTGGGTATTTTAGGTTGGACCAAGAGAGTTTTGTGGGCCTTGTAGATAACCTTGCCCGGCAAGGCACCCGCAGGCTTTTTGACAAGCCCGGCTGCCGTGTAATCAACGGGAACTTTTGACGAGTCGCGCCCGGCACTGTGGTAGGCCGCGATTTGGGCGGCAAAAAGCAGGGTTGAATCGGGCACTTCCATACCTTCGCTTATGATTATGACATGGGAGCCGGGCATTTTTTGCACATGCAGCCAAATATCATTTTTCCGAGCCTGTTTTAGGGTTAGCCTGTCATTTTGCATATTGTTGCGCCCGACAAGAACCTTAAAACCGTCTGGCGACACATATTGGTAAGGCGGCAAAGCTTTGACTGTTCTTTGAGTTTTCTTTTTTTGCTTTTTTAGGTAACCTTGTTCTCTGAGCTCTGCCCTTATTTCTTCAACTTCGGCCCGGGTCCCCGCCCTTTGCAGGGCTTCCGCCACGGATTCAAGGTAGGCCAGTTCCGACCGTGCCCGCCCGATAAGATTCTTTAAAATCTTTTCCGCATTTTTTGCCTTGCGGTAGGCCTTGTAATATTTTTGCGAATTGGCCACGGGGCTTAAGGCGGGGTCAGCCGGAATTCTTATAAGCTTGTTCTCGTCATAATAATTTTCAAGTTCATAGAGCACTGCGCCCTTTTCCAAACGACCTTGGTTGGCACTAATGAGTTCGGCAAAAACTCGTAGTTCTTCCCTGTCTTCGCTTTTTTTAAGCTCTTCTTGCCGCAAGGCCAAGGTTCTGGCTGTTCTGGCAATGGCGGTGTTCAAAAACTTACCCAAATCGGCGGAGCTTTGACGGGTTCTTTCAAGGTTGCCGCGCCTTTCATAAAAAAATTCAAGCAAGTCGGACAGACTCTCAAAAACTTTTTGCTCATAGAGGCTGCCGTATTGGTATATGGGCATGAAAGAGAAGTCAATCGGTTTTCCATCCTTTTGGGCCAATAAGACCGCCTTGTGCTCATTTTTTTCAAGCATGTTTTTAAGTTCAAGCAATTTCCCCTTAAGTTTTTCAAGCGCCTGTGGTGTAAAGTCATTCAGCTTTACATCGCTTGCATAGGCATAGTCTGCCAACTCTCGGGCAATAAGGGGTGAAAAACCTTGAGCAGAGGCCAAAAGAGCACTTGACGCATTTAAATTTTCGTAGGTCAGGGCCTTGGCAAGAATATCATCTGCCCCATAGTCAAGGATATTCACTTTATCTTGTGCGGGTGGTTTTTCATAGACCATGGCGGGCAAAACCTGCCTGATTTTTGATTTTTCACCGTCAACTCGTTTTATGGCATCCAAGATCAGGCCTTCTTCATTGACCAAAATTATATTGGCCTGCCTTGGGATTAATTCCAAGCAAAGGGTCAGCTTTGTTTTTTGCCCTATTTCTGTCATGGCGTCGAAATCCAAGAAAAGTAAGCGATCCAGTCCGTCTTGACGAATATCTTTCAAGACGGCACCGGTCAAGTGTTTTCGTAAGAGCATGCAGAACATGGGAGGGTTTTGAGGGTTTTCAGGCGGATTGGCTATGAAAGAAAGCCGCGGATTATCGGCTCCCACACTCAAGAGCAGCCTTTTATTCCCCGAACGCCGGCGCAAAAGGAGCACCAGCTCATTTTTTGTGGGCTGGTGCACTTTGTCCACCTTGCTGCCTTGGGCAAAGCTTAAAATTTCTTCTTTTAAAAAATTCAGAAAAAGTCCATCTAAAGGCATAGTTTACCTCAATGCTTCGGGCACAAAAATTTCTGTCGGCGAATCTTGCTGCAAAACACTGATACTGGTTTCCGGGAAGCGGTTTTGTAGTTTTCTTGCCAAAACTTCCATGGCGGGGCTTTCTGTTTCAAAGTGGCCTGCCGCAAAAACACTTAAGGACTTGTTTGCCGCATCCAAAAAATGTTGGTGAGAAATTTCACCCACAAGAAAAGCGTCAACACCGGCTTGCAAAACATCCTGCATCATGCTTCCCCCGCTACCGCCGCAGATGGCCAAGGTTTCAATTTCACGCCCGGCATCGAAATATTTTACATGTGTGTATAATTTTTCACCTATATGCTCGGCCAGTTGAGTGGCGCTCATAGGGTCCACAAAACCCACCCTCAAGAGCCCTTGCGGAAAATCTTCGCTTGGCAGCGGTTCTGTTTTCTTCACTTCCAAAAGTTCGGCCAAAACATCATTCACGCCACCGTCCGCCGCATCAAGCGAGGTATGAGTGGCTATGGTTGCTATTCCCGAAGCGGCAAGCTCAAAGCCAAGGTCCCCTGCTAAAAAGGATTTTTGTGGGTTAAAGATAACGGGGTGATGGGTAATAATCAGGTCGACATCCAGGCTCACAGCTTCTTTCAATGTTTGCTTGGTAATGTCTAAGACCAGGCCGATATGTTTGACATAGCGATTGATGTCACCGACCAGGAAGCCGGAATTGTCAAAATCAGCCTGCCCTTCAAACGGTGCTATTGAATCTAAATAGTCATATACTTCTTGAATTTTTACCATAATGATACCCCACCTTCTCTTTTTAAACCTTGTTTTGTAAAACGGCCTTAATTGCTTTTATTATATCTTCTAATTCCGACAACTCAGCCTGCTCGGAATTTGTTTTTTTCAAGGCATCTGCTTTTTTTTGAAGGCTTTGAAGTTGCCTGTTCAGGTGTTCCTTGGCTGCCGCATTTTTGTTCAAGTGTAAAAGCCCCACATATTTGTATGCAGCATCACAGGCCTTCTTTTCCCCCGACTTATAGGCCGTTTGCATGGCTATGTAAACCCTCCTACCCTCAAAGCAAGCTTCTTCCCTCAAGGGCCAAAAACCCGCTCGATACAAAAAAGCACGCAAAACTTCGGGGCGGCTCATGGGTTGGAGTATTAGGCGCTTGTTTTCATCGCACAACCAGGGCGCGGCACTAATAATCTTTGCTATCAGCTCGCCGCCCGTGCCTGCGATAATAATGTCTTCGGCCTCATGCGCTTGAACTTCCGCCAAGCCGTCCGACAATCGAGTTTGCAGGGCCGACCCCACCCCGTGTGCTTTGGCATTGGCCCGGGCATTTTCAAGCGGACCGCGGTTGACATCGGTAGCTAAAACAGATGGGCTTATACCGTTTTGTATAAGGTAAATCGGTAAGAGTGCGTGGTCGCTGCCTATGTCCGCCACTTTGACCCCGGGGCGGACCAGATGGGCTAGCATTTGCAAGCGCGGTTTTAGCCTTACACATGAAGGCCTTCTCTCACTTTTAACATTTTTCGGCTCTTCCATAACCCCTACCTTATTGTGCTTAAAAGTTTCGGCATAATTATAACACAGCCCCCAAAACTGCACAAGATAATGGCCCTAATCGTATGTGTCAAGTAAACGTTGGCAAAATATACCTTGCAAAAAGAATCATTAACTTCATTGCAGTCAAGGGTTAAGTCTGACTGCGGTCAGGCTTAACCGCACAACAATTATA
>JAAYSC010000042.1 GCA_012524025.1 Clostridiales bacterium
AAGGGAATCAAAAGCATAATTGTTGTGCGGTTAAGCCTGACCGCAGTCAGGTTTAACCCTTAATTGCAAAGCTTTTACTGATTTTTTAGCAAAAGGAATATTTTGCCAATGTTTACTTGACACATACTAATTTTTACTATAATTGACAAAGAAGGGCCACAATGATAAAATAACACATATTTTAATAGCCGACCGCCTTTCAACAGTCAGGGGCTGTCCAAACTCATGCGTTAACGGTGGGCATAACGCCTTGCCGTGAGAATAATTAAATTTGGAGGAGAAAGCAACATGATGAAAAGAGTAATTTCCATCGCACTCGTACTTGTTCTGGCATTAGGAGCATTTGCTGCATGCGCTCCGAAAGAAAAGAAAGAAGAAACCATCAAAGTCGGTATCTTGGGCTGTCACACCGGTGAATACGCCGTTTACGGCCTGGCCGTCAAAAACGGTGCCACCCTTTACATTGACAAGTTCAATGAAGCCGGCGGCGCAAACGGTAAAAAGATCGAAATTATCGCCTATGACAACAAGGCCGATGACGCTGAAGCGGTTAACGCTTTTACCCGCATGGTAGGCGAGGGCATAACCGGCCTTATCGGTGATGTTTTGACCGGTAACACCCTGGCAGTTGTCGCCGAAGCCAACCCCATTAACATGCCCATGGTAACTGCTTCCGCCACTGCGGCTGCCGTAACTTACGATGAAGACAACGATAAAGTTATGGAAAATGTTTTCCGTACCTGCTTTATCGACCCCTTCCAAGGTGAAAAAATGGCTGAATATGCAGCCGATGTTTTAGGCGCAAAGACAGCCGCCATCATTTTTGAAAGCGGTAACGACTATGCTATCGGCTTGAGTGATGCTTTTAAGAAGAAGGCCGGCGAAGTCGGGCTTGAAATCGTTCAAGAAGAGGGCTATTCAACCGGTGATAAGGACTTTAAGAGCCAAATGACCAGCATTAAAGCCAAGACCCCCGATGTTGTTTTCTGCCCCAACTATTATGAAGATGTGGGCCTCATTGTTACACAAGCTCGCGAAGCCGGCATTACCGTTCCCTTTGTTGGCGGTGACGGTTGGGCAGGCGTTAAGGCCTTTGCTTCTGCCGAAGACCTTGAAGGCTGC
This sequence comes from Clostridiales bacterium, assembly GCA_012524025.1. GTDB lineage: Bacteria > Bacillota > Clostridia > Oscillospirales > Acutalibacteraceae > UBA1447. The sequence goes on from JAAYSC010000042.1 coordinate 1,123, forward strand.
GTATTCACTTCCGGCTATGCCCCGGGTTCAACCGAAGAAGTTATAGCTTTTGAAAGCGAATACACCGAAAAATATGGCGAAGAAACCCTTAACATGTTTGCAGCCACAGCTTATGACGCAGCTATGGTTATGTGCAACGCCATAAAGCTTGTTGAAGAAGCAGGCGTTGAAGACCCCGGTTCCGAAGAATACAAACAAGCCGTTATTGACGCTATCAGAGATAAGAGCGACACGGTTAGCGGTATAACCAGCCCGGACGGCTATGCCTTTGACGAGTTTAACAACCCCATTAAGGCTGTAGTTGTAATTAAAGTTGTAAACGGTGCAGAAGAGTTTGACCGTCTCTATTAATAAATTTGCGGTTTAGGTTCTTGCGCCACAATATGTGACCGAGTCTGCCTTGTGCCGTTTTATAACCGCACAAGGCAGACTTTAAGTAAGGCGATATCAGCGCCCACTTTCTTTTGAAAGGATGACTTCAGTGTCTGTTTTTACTACCATCGTAAGCCAACTTATAAACGGCCTGCAAACAGGTTCCGTCTATGCCTTGATAGCCTTGGGCTATTCTATGGTTTACGGTATTATTTTATTACTTAACTTCGCCCACGGCGACATTATAATGGTGGGCGCTTATACGGCCTGGCTTTTTATGGTCAATTTTTCTCAAAGCCCTATTATTGCGGTTTTAGCCGCTATAGTTGCCAGCACCGTTTTAGGTGTTGTTATTGAAAAGGTGGCTTACACCCCCTTAAGGCAAGCCCCGCGGCTGTCACTGCTTATTACTGCCATAGGTATTTCCTTCCTTTTGGAAAACTTGGCACAACTCATTTTTGGTGCCGGTGCCAAACCTATGCCGAAAATCGTCAATGTGCCTTCTATTTCTTTGGGCAGTGTCAGTGTAAGCGGTACGGCACTTGTAACCCTGGTGGTTTCTGTTGTTTCCATGCTTTTGCTCAACCTGCTTATTAAAAGGTCTAAAATGGGTAAGGCCATGCGAGCCGTTTCCGAAGATACCGGGGCTGCTCAACTGATGGGAATCAACATCAACAGAACCATATCTTTTACATTTGCGGTCGGGTCTGCCCTTGCCGGCATCGGTTCCGTACTTTACAGTGCGGCCTATCCGCAAGCTTCCCCCACCATGGGCGGTATGCTGGGGCTCAAGGCCTTTGTTGCAGCGGTTTTAGGCGGCATCGGTTCCGTACCCGGGGCGGTTATAGGCGGCTTTTGTATCGGCATAGCCGAAGCGGGTGCTTCTGCCGTAGGTTTATCGGTTTGGAAGGACGCCGTTGTTTTCATTATTCTGATCATAGTGCTCATAGTCAAGCCCACCGGTTTATTAGGGCGTAACTTGCAAGAAAAGGTTTAAGGGGGGCTTGTGCAATGAAAGATAAAATGCGAAAAATGCCCACCTGGCTCAGCTATCTGATTAATGCGGCCTTTTTGTTCCTTATCCTTTTTGGCGGGATGCAAATAATAAATTCGGGTAGGCTGTCCACTTATTACATCAGGGTTATAATACTGTGCGGTATTAATATAATACTGGCCTTGTCTTTAAACCTGGCTACCGGGTTTTTAGGCCAGTTGCCTTTAGGTCACGCGGGCTTTATGGCCCTCGGCGCATACTCTTCTGCAATTTTTATGCGCTTTGCTTGTAATGTTAAAATGCTGCCCCCAACTTTGATGTTCCCCGTAGGCATAGTTCTTGGAGGGGTTTTTGCGGCCTTTATCGGTTTTCTTATAGGCATACCCGCCTTGCGGCTCAAGGGGGACTATTTGGCCATAATTACCCTGGGCTTCGGTGAGATTATCAGGGTTGTTTTGCTCAACATTGATGATGTTTTGGGCTTTAAACTCACATATGGTGCCGCATCATTAAAAAACATACCCAAGACAACAAACTTTTTTAATACCTTCCTTTTAGTCGGTATTACCTATTATGTCATCCACACATATATCAAGTCCCGGCACGGGCGGGCTACCCTGGCTATCAGGGACAATGAAATAGCCGCGGAATCTTGCGGCATCAACACAACCTACTACAAAACACTGGGCTTTACCATGTCGGCCTTTTTTGCCGGCATAGCCGGTGCCCTTTACGCAGGCTACCTTGGCGTTATAAACCCTTCGGGCTTCGGTTTTATGAAGTCTATCGAAATTTTGGTAACCGTCGTATTGGGCGGCATGGGCTCCATGGTCGGTTCCATAATATCGGCCACCGTCCTCACGGCCGTGCCGGAAATGCTCAGGGCTTTTTCGCAGTACAGGATGATCGTTTACTCACTCTTGCTGGTGGTGGTCATGATTTTCAAACCTTCAGGCCTCATGGGCAATTATGAGTTCTCACTTACTAAAATTTTAAATAAGAGCGGCTCCAAGAAAAAGAATAAGAAAGGGGGCGGGAAGAATGGCTGAATCTAAACTGGTCCCGGTACCAAGCCGGGGTATGGTACCCGAACGCGATGTCAGCGACCGCCCTGTTTTGGAAACACTTCACCTGGGTGTTGATTTTGGCGGCCTTGTAGCTGTTGATGAATTCAACATGGTAATAGGTAAAACAGAAATTGCCGGCCTGATAGGACCCAACGGTGCTGGGAAAACGACGGTTTTCAACCTTTTAACCAAGGTTTATCAACCCACCCGGGGCACTATCTTGCTTGGTGATAAGGACACATCCGGCATGAACACCAGCCAGGTCTGCAAGGCCGGTATGGCCCGAACCTTCCAAAACATTCGCCTCTTTAACGACATGACGGTAATAGAAAATGTTTTGGTGGGCCACCACAACTCCATAGCCTACCACACACCCAACGCTATCTTCCGCCTACCTTCTTTTTGGCGGGAAGAAAAAGAAGCACGCAAACGCGCCCTTGAGCTTCTTTCAATTTTCAATATGGAAGACACGGCCGAGGCCAAGGCCGGCTCCCTACCCTACGGTGCCCAAAGAAGGCTTGAAATAGTCAGAGCCTTGGCCACCAACCCCACCATTCTTTTGTTGGACGAACCGGCCGCAGGCATGAACCCGACCGAAACTGCGGAACTTATGGAAAATATAGTTAAAATCCGTGATACTTTCAATATAGCTATCTTACTCATTGAGCATGATATGAGGCTGGTTATGGGGATTTGTGAAGGTATAGCCGTGCTCAATTACGGCAAGATTATTGCAAAGGGCACACCGGAAGAAATTAAATCCAACCCGCTTGTAATCGACGCCTATCTTGGCAAAAAGGATGATGATGAGGTGGAAGACGATGCTTAATGTTAATGACATAAATGTCTATTACGGCCCCATACACGCCATACAGGGCATTTCATTTGAAGTAAAGCAAGGTGAAATCGTTTCACTGATCGGCGCCAACGGGGCCGGCAAGTCCACCGTGCTGAAAACCGTTTCCGGCCTCATGCGTTCCAAAACCGGCGGTATCGACTTCATGGGTGAAAGCATACATAACACCGCCCCACACAATATTGTCCGCATGGGCATTGCCCACATACCCGAAGGCAGGCGGATTTTTCAGCGAATGACGGTTGAAGAAAACCTTGAAATGGGTGCCTTCACTCAAAATTCCAAAAAAATTGATCAATCGCTTGAAGAAATATACTTCCTTTTCCCCCGCCTCAAAGAGCGCCGCCGCCAAATCGCCGGCACCCTGTCGGGCGGTGAGCAGCAGATGTTGGCCATGAGCCGCGGCCTTATGAGCAACCCCAAGCTTATGATGTTGGACGAACCTTCCATGGGGCTTGCCCCAATTTTGGTGCGTCAGGTTTTTGACATTATTAAAACCTTGCACGAGGCCGGCACCACAATTTTATTGGTTGAACAAAACGCACAAATGGCCCTGTCCATTGCAGACAGAGCCTATGTGCTTGAAACCGGCAAGGTCACACTCACGGGCACGGGGGCCGAGTTGGTCAAGAGCGATGAGGTTAAGAAGGCTTACCTGGTCGGCTAAAATCGTAAAAAAGGTTCACTATAATATAAAATGCGCTTTGAGATGGCCCTACAGCCAAAACAAGGCGCATTTTTTGTATATTTTTTAATCTGCTTTTTCCAGACGCTTTTGCAAACGCCTTTGTGCTAAATCTTCCATCATTTTTTCTTTAAATTCACCGTGTACATTATAGAACATGTAGGTAATGCCAACCAAAAGTTTTGATATGGCGGGAACCATGGCGAAAATGAACCAAATACCGGATAAAATGCGGGGGTCCGTCTGGGCAATGAGGTTGCCGTAATTGTCCTTTAAGGGTACAAAATTAATGAATTGGTAGGCCATGCCGGCAATAAAACCTTGCAGGCTGCCGTTGAGTTTACCAAACCAGTTGTTGGCTGCGCTTACCAAGCCTTCATTGCGCACACCGTGTTTCCATTCAATATAGTCAAATGTGTCTGCCGCCATAACTTTTGATGCGATAGCGTTTGACGCATTGGGGATTTGCATTATCATCAGGGCAAGGGCAAGGTAGACGACATTAAGTGCCATTTTGTCCTTCCCGAAGGGGTTGTAGCCGATAATCCACATGATTGCAAAGCAGGCCGCTCCCCAGAAGTGGCCGGCTATGAAGATATTGCGCTCACCGAATCGCTTAATTATTCTGGGCATAAAGGGGGTAATAAAATATTTGGGTAAACCCGTTAGGAGGCCGGCTAAAAACCCGTTTGCCAAAGACCCTGTGTTATTGAGCCAGAAAAAGCTTTCTGAAGAATTTCGAAGGTTGCCTTGCAAGCCGCCGAAAAGAGCCGATATATTGGCTACGAGGAAGGGGCGGGTGGTCACGGCAAATTTGATGGAATCTATAATGCTGGCATCTTTCATATCGTCACTTGAGGCTATGGGCACAACACGCTCACGGGTGTTTTTAAATTTGTAAAAAGAGGCCGTGGCACCGATTACAAAGAAGACATAGGCATAATATCTGTAAATATTTTGCATTAAGAGGCCGGGATACATACGGGGTAAATATGTAACAACAACCGACAAAATCGAAGGCAGCCAGCCACTGAAAAAACTAATAAAGTGCTGGACGGTCATTAGGGTGTTGCGCTCATTTTGGTTGGGGGTTATAAAATAAATCATGAGGTTACCCGCACTGCTAAACGAGTTTGCAAGGCCCCCCAACATGCTGGTGATATAAAGCTGAACCATAATTTGGGTGGGGCTTGCTATACCGGGTAAGAGAGTATAGCTCATAAAAGTGGAAATCATGGCCAAGGGTAACATAACAACAAGGTAGGGCCTGAAGTGCCCCCAACGGGTCCAAGTTTTATCTATAATATATCCAGATATGGGGTCATCCAAAGCATCATAGATGCTGGTGAAAAGAGTAAGCTTGGCATACTGGGCACCGGTAATATTGAAAAAGTTCATCCAGAAAAACTGCATGTTTACAACGGTGCTGCTACCCGTAACAAATTCAGATATGAGGTAGGCGACAACCTCTTTGGATTTTAAGTATCGCCTATTCTCTTTAGCCATCTGTCTGATTTGTTCGGGTTTTTCCTCTGCGTTTTCCGTTTTTGTTATATCTTCCGCCTTTGTTTCAATTGACAAAAAAACACCTCTGAAAATAATTTTGATTCATTTCCGAATAATTATTCTGCATCATGTTACTTTAAGTTAAGTTTGCCGCCGTGACTGTGCGGACACTGCTCCGGTTTTGCTCATATCCACATTAAGGGTGGGGATAGGTCCGGCTGTTAAGATAAGGGCGCTCTAATAAGCGGCTTCTATCTCTTTTAGTCGCTCATAGAGCATCTTGTTAACCGGTGTTTCGATTGCGTGTTTTTGAGCCAGTCTTAAAACCGTACCGCCCAGCATTTCAAGTTCACTGGGTCTTTTGGCTTCAACATCTTGACGCATGGAGGGTTTGCCTTGCGGGTTTAGAGTGTTTATTATACCAATCCAATAAGGGATATCCGCCTCACTCAAATCGACACCTTCCTTGTGGGCTAAGGGGATAACTTCCCGCATGGCGGCCAGCATAACATCTTGCGTTTCACCGGGGCTTTGGGCATCAATATAGGTGTCACCAAAGACCGCAAGCACCTGGTTTATGCCGACATTAAGCATAAACTTGTTCCATATTCTGCGCTTAATGTCATCCACCTTCTCATGAGGTAAGCTTACCCTTTTAAAGAAATGCTCGACTCTGTCAACCGATTCTTTTTTTTCGCCGGCTCTATCGTCACCGAAGAAGACGGTTCCCCTGTTTAAGTAGGTGAGTTTATTACCTTCTTTTACGGCGTCCATGCCCTGGGCAACGGCATAAATTACCCTTTCAGCCCCATAGGCTCGGCTTATAAGCTCTTCACTGGAAATGCCGTTTAAAACCGAAAGGAAAAGTGTGTCTTCCCCCACCTGATTTTTTACCGCTTCAAGGGCATTTGGTAAGGCATTGAATTTAACCGCAAAAATAACAAGGTCTGCCGGGTCGGACTTTTCATCGCTCGAAACATAATTAAAGTCGCAAAGTTCGCCCATGTCGTAAATGCCTTCGCTTTTGTATCTTTCAATCCGCTTTGGATCGGCCACAATTCGCAAGTTTTCCTTAAGCATAGACTTTGAAAGCTTGTTACCTATTAGGATACCGAGGGCACCAAGGCCTATTATGGCTACTGTTTTTATTTCTTTACCGTCTCTCATTTTTGCCTCACTTAAAAATTACTTTCTTCCCCAATTTTCAATCAGCCATATGAGCCTGTGGGGATATTTTGTTGTAATGTTATCCGGACCCAGGCTTAAAACCCTAATCATGTCCGTGCTTTTGTTTACTGTCCAAAGTGAAACCAGGAGCCCTTGCTCCTGCATGGCCTCAACTATTTCGGGTGAGGCTTCATTAAAATTACAATTAATTCCCAAATAGCCGCCGGCCTTGACTTTTTCGGCAAGGTCGCGGGCATAGGCCCTGTCATTTCGCCTTTTGGGGTCGGTCTTGCAGTTTAGGTAATAGGGCAAGGGGCAGTCGCGAATAATCTCTTGCGTAGTTTCCTCCACCACACCTGTGAAAAAGGCTCTTTCTTCCAGGCCATAGGCTAAAAGCAGGCGATAGACTTCCGCCATGTTTTTGCTTGACTTACAGTCAACATTAATTTGAGCTTTGTCACTTTGGGCGATTATGGCAAGGGCCTTATCCAGCGGCAAACCCTTGTTTTGTGCAGGCTCACTGTCATGGATAACAACCGGGGTTCCGTCCGGCCAAAAAGAAAGATCAATTTCAATTATATCAAAGCCCGCTTGAACCGCTGCTTTGATAGCAAGCGCCGAATTGTCGGGCAGACCCATGGCACCCGCATGGGCGGTGACTGTATAGTTTTCGGGCAAGTCAAGCGGTTTTTCCCAGTTTTTTTGCAGATCGCCCAAACCCGCAAAGGGCCCCGCCAAGAAGGACCCCAAAGAAAACCAAACGGCCAAGGCTGTGTTTATTATAAGTGTTCCTATTTTAGCCGACATGAGAAAACCTCCCTTAAAATATCCACAGTTATTTTGCTTCTGCATCGGCATTGGCATTGGCATTGGCCTTATTCTCGGCCATTTCTTCTCTTGTCTTAACCTTTAGCCTGGCAGCACCCCTATAACTATCATCTGTTTTAATTAAGTTACCTTGTGCAAAGCGCTCTTTGGCCGCTGCTATGGCAGCCTCATATTGGGGCAGCCATTCTTCCTGGGCTATAAGCATTTCGTCTACCATTTGCCAAACTTCGGGCGGGTTACAAACAGCACCTGTTAAGGGGTCCATAAGAGCTGCTTGTTTTAAAAGATTTTCATCGCCCTTAACAGCTGCTTCAACCGCTAAGCGCTGCACCCAAACACTTTGGGCACAAACAGCCGCGCAGCCCAAGGGTAGGTCACCGACTATGGGCACACTGATACCGTTGCCATCAACATAGCAGGGTGTTTCAACAATGCAGTCGGCCGGTAAGTTGGTTATGCATCCCTCATTCACAACATTAAAGCAACCCCTGTATCTGCGCCCGGTTTCCAATGACTCAATTATATAGGAGCCGTGCTCTTCACTGCGTTGTGAACCGTCATAGACACGGGGCGGTTCCTTGAGCCAGTTGGGGAAATCGGTTTCAAACCAATTTCTGCCCTCCATACAAACCCGCAAATACCCGCCCGTTTCGCCCGAATGCCAGTCATCCAAATCTATCCAGTCCATAATTTCTTCCGGGCGTTTGCGGTACCAAGCTAAATATTCCGACAAATGGCCGTTTGACTCGGTGGAATAATAGCCGAAACGGCGCAGAACATCTATGCGAACTTTTTCTTCTCGCATAAGCTTTTCATCGGCCTCATAGGCCGCCAAGAGTTCTTGGCCGCTTATTTCGCGCCCCTTGTGGCTAATGCGGATAAACCATGTTTGGTGGTTTATGCCGGCACAAATAAAATCAATTTCTTCACGCGGGATTTTAAGGGCCTTGGCTATCTGAGCTTCAGCACCCTGAACACCGTGGCAAAGCCCCACGGTTTTAATGCCGCCGTAATGGTTGGTAGCCCATGTAAGCATAGCATTGGGGTTTGAGTAGTTGAGGAACAAAACATTTGGGTCCGAAAGCTCACGCATGTCCTTACAAAAATCTAAAACTTGGGCAATACCCCTTTGGCCGTACATAATGCCGCCAATGCAAAGGGTGTCACCGACACACTGGTCAACCCCGTATTTAAGGGGAATTTCAACATCGGTAACAAAGCCTTCCAAACAACCTATGCGGGCGCAATTAATAACATACTTGGCACCGGCAAGTGCCCGTCGCCGGTCAAGCGTTGCATGCACTTTAACACCCGGGCAGTTGGCCTCCATATCTTGGCGGACCAATTGGGCAACCATATCCAAATTTCTTTGGTTTATGTCCATGAGCCAAATATCAAGCTTGCCCTTAAATTCCTGCACACCCATAAGGTCCGTAATCAAACGCCTGGTAAAACCGATGGACCCCGCACCTATAAAAGCAACTTTAAACTTCATTTATTTGCCCTCCCCTTTAAAGCGCAGAACATTCCAAGAAAGGGGGGCCAAGTTAAGCTCTAAGCACCCGCCTTCCGGATCTTTAAGGCTCAATTTTTCCGGCGCGACCGGGCCGTGTGTTGCACTGTTTACCTGTTTTTTGTCATAGCCTGCCAAGCGCAAGTGCTCAAGGGCTTTGAAGTTTTCAAAACCGCCCAGGCGAATGTCAAGCAAAGTGTCTTTTTCACGCTCACGGCTTACCGCAAACACGGTAAGTTCGTCCTTTTCCTCGTTATAAACGCTTATAGCGTCAACATCATTTACATCCGTTACATCCTTGGTGTCATGCTTGTCGCTTTCGATCACAGGCAAAAGAGCCTTGCCCCTACCGTATTTTGAGGCATGTTCGAAGGGATAAAAAATAGTTTGCGCCCAGGCCACACCACCGGGTTCGCACATGATGGGGGCAATAACATTAACAAGTTGAGCCAGGCAAGCAATTTTAAGCCTGTCACAGTGGCGCAGCATTGTAATTAGCATGAGGCCAACCAACAAGGCATCTTCAAAGGTATAAATGTCTTCCAAAATTCGGGGTGCTTTTGTCCACTTGTCAAATTCGGCCCCGTGTGAATGGTACCAAGCATTCCATTCGTCCAAAGATAAATGAATTTGGCGCTTGTTCCTCTTCCTAACCTGCATATAATCGCATATGCCGATTACGGCCTTAATATATTCCTCAAGCTCCACGGACTTGGCCAAGAAGTTTGCCGAATCACCGTCGGCACAACCAAAGTATTGGTGCATAGAGATATATTCAACCTTGTCATAAGCCATTTCAAGCACGGTGCTTTCCCATTCGCCAAAGGTGGCCATGTGGCTGTTTGAAGACCCGCACAAGACAAGTTCCAACGATGGGTCATACATTTTCATAAGCTTGGCCGTTTCGTTGGCCACCCTACCGTATTCATAGGGTGTTTTACCGCCGATTTGCCAAGAGCCGTCCATTTCGTTGCCCAGGCACCAAAGCTTAACATTATAGGGGGCGGGGCTGCCGTTTTCACGCCGCATATCACTTAAAAAAGTCCCGCCGGGGTGATTGCAATATTCCAAGAGTTCGGCCGCTTGTGCCGGCCCCGCGGTGCCGAGGTTTACCGCCATCATGGGTTCGGTGCCAACCGCCTTACACCAGGCCATAAACTCATCCGTGCCAAACTCATTGCTTTCGAGTGATGCCCAAGCAAGCTCTAAACGCGCAGGGCGCTTGGCCCTGTCACCCACGCCGTCGCGCCAATTGTAGCCGGAAACAAAGTTCCCGCCCGGATAGCGGACCGTGCTGATCCCAAGTTCACGCGTTAAGTCAATAACATCCGTCCTAAAGCCATTTTGGTCTGCCTTGGGGTGGCCCGGCTCATAAATACCGCCGTAAACCGCCCTGCCCAAATGCTCAACAAATGAGCCGAAAAGCCTGTCATCCGTTTGACCTATTACAAATTGTTTGTCGATTAGAAGCTTTGCTTTTTTTCATACCGGCGCCTCACTTGTTTGTCATTTTATTTCAAGACATATACTAACATAAAAGCAATTAGATAACAAATGGTTTTTCTTTTGACTTTATATTTGGCCTATGCTAACATCCTCTTGTTATAATCTAGCGCATTCAAGGCAAACAAAACTTAAAAAAAGGGGCGGTTAAACTATGAAATTTAAAGGAATAATACCGGCACTGGTTACACCTTTTAATGAAGACTATTCGGTCAATTACGATTCCCTGAAAGTTCTTACCAACCGTTTGATTGACAAGGGCGTTGACGGTTTTTATGTTTGTGGCTCAACGGGTGAGAGCTTCTTGCTTGAAAAAGAAGAGCGCAAGAAGATTCTTGAAAGCGTTGTTGAGGAAACAGCGGGCAGGGTTCCCGTCATTGCCCATGTGGGTGACATTTGGGCAGACCGCGCTGCGGAGCTTGCAACCCACGCCGCCAAAGTCGGTGCGGATGCTGTTTCGGCCGTTCCGCCCTTTTATTTTAAGTTCACATTTGATGAAATAGCGGAGTATTACAAGATAATCCAAAACGCCGCCGGACTACCCCTGATTATCTATAATATCCCGGTTCTTTCGGGCGTCAGCGTAACCAGTGATAACCTTGGCCAAATCATAGCCGCCTGCGATGTGGAAGGCATTAAGTTTACTTCAAACGACATGTTTGAGCTTTCAAAAATCCGTGCCGCCTACCCCGACCTTTGCCTTTTAAACGGTTTTGATGAAATCTTCATCAATGCCCTGCCCGTGGGCATCCAGGGTGCCATAGGTTCAACCTATAACATTATGCCTGAAAAGTTTTCTAAAATTTTAAAAGCCTTCAAGGCAGGCGACCTTGAAAGCGCTGCTCAAACCCAAAAACAAGCTAATGAGATAATTGATATCCTTATAAAAACAGATGTAAAGTCCGGTATTAAATACATCCTGACCAAGGCCGGAATTCCTTGCGGTTCTTGCCGCCGCCCCTTTGCACCCCTTAACAAGGAAAAGACAGATTTGCTTGACAAAGTGTTGGAATTACTCTAAAAGAGGAGGGCAAGCATGCAAGACCTTATTCGTGATGCCGCCAAAGACCGTATACTTATCGCTGCCCACAGGGGAGCTTCCGGCGGGAATATCCCCTGTAATTCCATGGCTGCTTTTGAAGCCGCCCTTTATCAGGGGGCAGATATTATTGAGCTTGATATTACCAAAAGCCTGGACGGGGAGCTTTTTGTCTTCCATCCGGGTTTGGAGAAGATGCATTTAGGCATTGACACGCCTTTGGGTCAAATGAAGGCGGCCGATATCAAGAAGCTTCGCTACAGAAACGGGGACGGTGTAGCAACCGAGCAAACCATCAGCACCCTGTCGGAAGTTTTTGAGGCCATTGGGCAACGCTGCTTTATAAACCTTGATAAGTTCTGGGATAATATTGAAGAAATAAGCCACACAGTTAGAAAGCATAACATGCAAGACCGAGTTATAGCAAAGTCCTTCCCCGAAGAAGAATGCATAGATATGCTTGAAAAAACAGCACCCGATATCCCCTACCTCCCCTTTGTATGGGATGAGGATGAGTACACCGAAGAGCTGCTTGAGAGAGATATTCGCTTGATAGGCATAGAAGCTCATTTTTATAAGGAAGACAGCCAAGTGGCCGACCCCGCTTATATCAAGGCCCTGCAGGCGAAAAACCTGATTGTCTGGGCCAACGCAATAGTGTTTAACTACAGAACGGTTGAATCCGCAGGATTTACCGACGATATTTCTATGAGCGGCAATCCCGCCGCCGGTTGGGGTCAGTTGGCCAAGCGTGGCTTTAACATTATTCAGACCGATTGGGTTTTGCCCATGAGGGCCTATCTGCAAGATAAAGGATATTTAAAATAAATTTTAGGGGGAAGTTTTTGTGAAAGACCTTATTCGTGAAAGTGCCAAAGACCGTATTCTCATAGCAGCCCACAGGGGGGTAGCCGGGGGAAATATCCCTTGTAATACCGAAGCCGCTTTTGAGGCCGCTCTTTACCAAGGGGCGGATATATTGGAGCTGGATATTGAAAGAAGCTTGGACGGGGAACTTTTCATCCTCCATCCGGGCATGGAAATGATGCATTTAAGGAGCCGACGCCCCATCACCACCATGACCGCCAAGAAGGTTAAAAAATTGCGCTACCATAACTTTGACGGTACCGCCACCCAAGAAGGCTTGATGACCCTTGACGAGGCCCTTGAGGCTTTTGGCCACCGCTGTTTTATAAACCTTGATAAGTTCTGGTCCAATATAGATAAGATAAGCCAAACCGTCCGCCGCCACAATTTGCAAGACAGGGTTATCGCAAAATCCGCACCCAAGAAAAAAGCTATTGATATGTTGGAACAAGTAGCGCCCGACATCCCCTTCCTGCATATAATCCGTAAAGAAGACAATATAACGGATGAGCTTTTAAAAAGAGATATCCGCCTCATTGGTGCCGAAGTTCTCTTTGAAAAAGAGGACGAAGAGTTGGCCGACCCGGCCTATATAAAGAAAATGCAAGACCAAGGCTTGTTGCTTTGGGTCAACTCCATCCTTTACAACTACAAATCTATTTTAGCCGCAGGCTTTACGGATGATGTTTCGGTCACCGGTAAACCCGATGAAGGCTGGGGCCGTTTGGCTCAAATGGGCTATAATATTATTCAAACCGACTGGGTCTTGCCCCTAAGGCTTTATTTGGAAGAAAAGGGTTACAATAAAAATAAATAAACAAACTTTTAAAAAAGAGGCTGTCGCTAAATATATTGCGGCAGCCTCTTTTTCTGTTTTGCTTCTAATATTTAGATTAGAGATTAACCCATAAAGCGGGGCGAACTCCAACAAATGAACTGCTGACAGTAATACCATCGCTGATGACTTTGCCATCGGTGAAAACATAATGCGCCCCGTATCTGACATGGCCGCGCGTGCGTAGCCACCAACCGGAAAATCCGTCATAAACCTTTGCTCCCCTTGCCTGAGCATAAGCTGTGCTTGATGCTTGCCTTGATTTTGCGGAAGAGAAATAATCTTCGGCTTCATCAGAGCTGAGCAAGAAGATTTTATCCTCTGTATCTACTTCATTTTTTACCGATGTTGAAAGAATTTTTTCTTGCTCACTTGCGGAAAAGGCATCATCTAAAAATGTAGTATTTAGCCAGGTGCGCAAGGAAGAAGATTCCCATACGACTGCGGCATCTTCACTGTTATAGGCTTGGGCGTCAAGTATTTGTTTGCTGATTATTAAGGATTTATCGCCTTCTTTTGCAAGAACTAACCACTCAATTTCTTCTTTTCCGTTTTCAAGATCATTGTCTTGCTCATAGGAGCCGAATTTAACAATAGTTCCCACATCACCGGCAAGAGGCTCGCTCTTACATGCACTGAATGAAAATAGAAAAACAAATGATAATAAAACGCAGATTAGCTTTTTCATAGTAAATCCTTTCTTTTGCAAGACTCAACCAAACTTATAAGCTTTCCTTATTGCCTTCTTAACATCCCAAACGCAGTCCATGCCTTGTGGGAAGGTTACCATCATACCGGGGCCTATTTCATATTCTTCCCCATAGGCGCTGACAGTTACCTCGCCTTCAAAAACATAGCAAACCTCACGCTCGGGGTAGGACCAATCAAACTTACTGGGCTCGCATCCCCAGCGTCCCCAAGAATCAATGCCCAGCTTTTGAGCCTCTTCAAGGCTCATTGGCTTAATTTCTACCTTTAGCATACTGCTCTTCCTTTCTTAAGACTCCCTGTTTTCACTAATCGATCAGTTTAATGCTCTTAATAATAGGTTGGTCTGCTCTTTCAACAGTTCCGTTGCCATCGACAACAGGCGTTTCAGAGCAAATTTTATCCACAATTTCAAGGCCTTCCGTTACATAACCAAAGGCGGCGTAATCGCCATTCAGGTGAGGGCTGTCTTTGTGAACAATAAAAAACTGTGATGAGGCACTGTCGGGCTGGCTTGTACGAGCCATGGAAATCGCCCCTCTGGTGTGTTCGAGAGGGTTGTCCACTCCGTTGCTAACGAATTCGCCCTTTATGCTTTTAGCCGATTTACCGGTTCCTTGAAAATCACCGCCCTGCATCATAAAACCATTTATGATTCTGTGGAAGGTAAGGCCGTCATAAAAGCCTTCATTAACAAGTTCAACAAAATTAGCAACGGTTATGGGGGCATGTTCCGGCTCAAGGGTCAACTTAATTTCGCCGTAATCTTTAATATCAATCACAACATTTACCTTGTCCCCAAGCGCTTTATCTTCCGAAGGATTATTGTTCCGCTTTCCGCAAGCGGAAAAGCTCAAAGTAAGCAAGGAAAGTACAAGCACTAAAGCAAAAAATCTTTTCATAAAGAAAACCTCCGATATTCTGAATTGTTTATATCAACTTATACAAGTATATGTTCGGGGCAATAATTTTTCAAGACCTCCCACTTTTATTTTTACAAGAAGTTTGCTTTCGTTGAAAATAAGGCCTGCCGGTGTTATAGTAAGGGTGAATTTTAAAATCAAAGGAGGATTTTCATGCAAATTGGTGTAGCTTTGATGGGTGGCAGCTTTATGCCCGAATATAAGGGTGGGGCGGCGGAAGAAAGAACTGCTTTTGACCGCCTTCTTGAAGGCTATAATTTGGCTATGGATATGGGCTATGACTATATTGAAGCTTCCGCCGCGGAGATTTTGGCCTTGTCCGACCGCGAAATCGATAAACTCAATTCCCTAAAAGCAGAAGGGCGCTTTGCTTTGCGCTACATAAATTCATTTGTCAGGGCAGATCTTAAAATCTGCACCGCCGCGCGTGATGACCTTGTGGCTTATGTTGAAACCGCGGTTGAAAAAACTGCTCGCTTGGGTGTGGGTGTAATAGTTTTCGGCAGCGGTGTTGCCCGCATGCGCCCGAAGGAAATGAGCCTTGAGCAAGGTATGGAAAAATACTTGGACTTTGTTGCCATCTGTGCCAAAGCAGCTAAAAAACACGGCCTTGTTTTTGCCTTGGAACCCCTCAATAAAACAGAGACAAACATTTTAAATTCCGTTGCGGAAGGCATTGAGATTGCTCGGAATTTAAATTTGAAAGAAATTCAAGTCCTGCCGGACGCCTTCCATATGTCCCTTGAAAATGAAAGTGCGGACATAATAGTCAAAAACGCCGACCTTATATCCCACCTCCACATATCCGAGGCACCGGGCAGGGTTTATCCCGGCAAGTTCGGCGGCGCTTATCTCATAGAGTTTGCCAAAGTCTTAAAGGCTGCCGGCTTTGACAAGGACATGACTGTCGAGTGTGTTTTTGAAAACTTTGAAAAAGAAGGCCCGCTTGCCTTAAAGTTTGTAAAGGAGAAAATGTTATGAGTATAAAATTCAAACAACGAGCGATGGATGTCGATGTTTTCATTGACGGCAGGCATTTTACAACTTGCGTAAACGACCCTGCTTTCAAAGCCCCTTTTATGGGTCCGGTTTTTACAAGCAGTGGGCAAAGCTTTACCAGGCCCGACTTGCACCACAAAGAACATGCTCACCAACGCAGTGTTTTTATTGGTATCGGTGACATTAATAAGTATGATTTTTGGAATGAACGCGGCATGCCACTGGGACTTATCCGCGCCCAAAGCATCAATGTGGATGAGTCAGAGGGCAGCGTAAGTGTTAAAAGCATATGGCAGGGCAAGCGGGGCAAAAAGTTTTTGGATGAAGAGAGAATTTACAGTTTCACCAAAGTTTCGGACAAGGTGACAAGGGTGGATATTTCGCTCAAGCTTACGGCTTCATATATCGATATAAAAGTGGGAAAAACAAAAGAAGCCGGCCCCCTGGGGATCAGGGTGGCAGACGACTTGCAAGTTAAAAACGGCGGCAGTTTTGTAAATTCACACGGCGGACTTAATGAGGATGAGTGCTGGGGCGAAACGGCCCAATGGTGCAACTACTCGGGCACTTTGGGCGGCAAAAAGGTCGGCATAGCCGCTTTTGACCACCCCGACAATGAGCGTTACCCAACAGCTTGGCACATTCGTGACTATGGCCTCATGGCCGCAAACAACCTCTATTTCAAGGGCGGTTACAAGCTCAAAAAAGGTGAAAGTATTCTCTACCGATTCAGCATAGTTTTTTGGGAAGATAATTTTGACCCGGCAACTTTCGAACTTTAATTTGCCGTAAAAGTTCCTTCGGTTTTAATAGGCAAACTATCTTTTTAATTTGAAAGGCGCAAAAACCCCCACCTCAAACGAGATGGGGGTTTTGACTTGGTGGACGTTAACGGACTCGAACCGCTGACCCTTCGCACGTCAAGCGAATGCTCTTCCAGCTGAGCTAAACGTCCCCTTCAGGGATCGAGAGTCATTATAAACGACCGGCTTACAAAAATCAAGAGTAAAGGCTTAAAAATACTTTTGTCGCTGTAGCACTGCACGCTCGATAAGCTCAAAAATCGATTTTTGTTGACAGGCCGCCGCCTATCGTTTATAATTGCCGCGGAGACTTCACTTTATTGGAAATTTCAACAGGAAGCTGCGTCAGCGACTGAAAGCGCGGTGTGAAAGAGTAGTAAGTTGAGGAACACTCCGATTTAATAACCGGAAAATATTATTAAAGTGGGCGCTTGGGCGCCAAAGCGGGTGGCACCGCGGGCTGATTTAAAGGCTCGTCCCGGGAATTATTTTATAATTTCCGGGGCTTTTTTATTTTTGGAGGCAGAAAATGTTAAGAACACACAAATGCAATGATTTAAGGCAAGAGCACATAGGCCAAAAAGTCACCTTGGCCGGCTGGGTGGACACCGTGCGTGACCACGGGAGCGTTAAGTTTTTGGACTTAAGGGACCAAAGCGGCGTAACCCAGGTGGTTTTTCACGACGATTCCATGCTGGAAGGCCTGCACAAAGAAAGCGTTATTTCCGCCACAGGCATGGTGCGCGAACGCGACGACGAAACCGTTAACGAAAAGCTTGACACGGGTAAGGTGGAACTTCATGTTGAAAGCATTGAAGTTTTGGGCAAGAGCCCCAATGCCCTGCCTTTCGAAATACGCGACTCTCTTAATGTGCGTGAAGATGTAAGGCTCAAATATCGTTTCTTGGATTTAAGAAACCCGGCTGTCCATAAAAACATTGTCTTGCGCACCAAGGTAATAGACTTTTTGCGCGAAAAAATGCGAGAGCTGGATTTTTTGGAAATACAAACCCCTATCCTGACCGCTTCTTCACCCGAAGGTGCACGCGATTACTTGGTGCCCAGCCGCAAACATAAGGGCAAGTTTTTCGCCCTGCCCCAAGCCCCTCAACAGTTTAAGCAAATGCTCATGGCATCGGGTTTTGACCGTTACTTTCAAATTGCCCCCTGCTTTCGCGACGAAGACGCCAGGGGTGACCGTTCACCCGGTGAGTTTTATCAGCTTGACTTTGAGATGGCCTTTGCCGACCAAGAGGATGTTTTGCAAGTCGGTGAAAAGGTGCTTTATGAAACCTTTA
Source organism: Clostridiales bacterium (assembly GCA_012524025.1). Classification (GTDB taxonomy): domain Bacteria; phylum Bacillota; class Clostridia; order Oscillospirales; family Acutalibacteraceae; genus UBA1447. The sequence goes on from JAAYSC010000042.1 coordinate 19,086, forward strand.
AAAAGTTTTCCGACAAAAAAGTTTCACCCGCCCCCTTTAAGCGCCTGACTTTTGCGGAGTCCATGCTTAAATACGGAACCGACAAGCCCGATTTGAGAAATCCCTTAATTATACATGACTTAACCGGCTTTTTTGCTAATGTAGACTTCCCACTTTTCAAGGGTAAGCCTGTGCGTGGTATTGTGGCAGATTGCCAAGGCCGCTCTCGCAAATTTTTTGAAGATTCTCTCAAATTTGCCGAAAGTATAGGCATGAAGGGGCTGGGCTATTTGACCTGGCTTGAAGGCAGCTTTAAGGGCCCCATTGAAAAGTTTTTATCCGACGAGCAGAAGGCGGAGCTTGTTGAGACTTGCACCATAGGCGAAGGTGAGACCCTCTTTTTCATCTGCGACAGAAAAGAAATTGTGGACGGATTGTCCGGCCAAATTCGAAACTATCTGGGCAAAGAGCTTGAGCTTACCGATCTAAACGCTTTTGAGTTTTGCTACATTGTCGACTTCCCCATGTATGAAAGAAACCCGGACACCAAAAAGATTGAATTCACCCACAACCCCTTTTCCATGCCCCAAGGCGGGCTCCAAGCTCTTTTGGAAAAGGATCCGCTTGAAATCATGGCCTATCAATACGACATTGTTTGCAACGGTGTGGAACTATCTTCAGGCGCTGTCCGCAACCACTCACCCGAAATTATGCGAAAAGCTTTTGAAATTGCAGGTTATTCCGAAGAGGATCTCAAAGATAAGTTCGGTGCCCTTTACACAGCCTTCCAATACGGAGCCCCACCCCATGCAGGTATGGCGCCGGGCATTGACCGCATTATAATGCTCTTGGCAGGGCAAGAGTCCATCAGGGAAGTTATAGCCTACCCCTTAAACGGCAACGCACAAGACCTTTTGATGGGGGCTCCCGGCGAAGTTACGGAGCAACAGTTGAGGGAGGCCAACATAAAAATTCGTTAAGAACAAGATAATCTAAAAAGTTAAAGAGGCAGCCGCTCGGCCGCCTCTTTAGCTTTTTTTCAATTTAAATCAAATTTTAATCACTCTGCCGGCGGCGGCGTAGTCCAGCTTTCCGCCCATTATTGTTTTAAGCTTGCCATAGGCTTCAAGCCCCGTGCAATGGCCTGTGTAAAATTGTGCCCCGCTTCGCTTTAAGAAAAGGCCTATTTCTTCGATTAACTTATCCTTTACCTGTCCGCCGGAGCGGCTGGACAAATGGAAACCGCCAATAACAAAGTCAGGATAGTTTGAATATTTAGCATGGTAGCTTTTAAGAATAGCTACTATGCCCTTGTGGGCACAGCCGGTTATCAAAAGGCTTTTACCACCCACTCTGACTATGAGGCTTTGCTCATGGGCAAAATCATCACTGACCCGTGTCGCCCCTTCTTTTTTAAAGAGCCCCGCATTAGCCTTGGCAATAAAATCACTGCCTTCTACCGCTGACAAAACCTCAAAAATTTCACCGAATTTAAGCCCGTCAACACTTTCTTTTATACGCTTGTTTGCCTTTAGATTTTTATCTAAACCTATGTATTCATAGTCTCCACCCTCACGCAGGGCATAGTAATCACCAAAGGCCTTGGCTGAAAGGTAGGCTTTAGCCTTTTTATTAACCTCTAAAAAGGCTTTTATGCCGCCCCCGTGGTCATAGTGGCTGTGGGATAAAAAGAGAAAGTCCACATCGGCTATATCCAGGTCTAATCTTTTGGCATTTTCCAAAAAAAGCGGCCCGGCCCCCGTATCAAACAAAAGTTTTTGCCCTTCTGCTTCAAGGTGAATGCTCAAGCCGTGTTCACAGGCAAAGTCTTTTGAATAGGCGGTGTTTTCACTTAATATATTTAATACCACGCTGTCACCCCCGGGGGAAAAGCAAGTTCATTGTGTTTTCATAAACCTCTTTAGCCGCTCTGCCGGCCTCACAGTCAATATCCGCAATGGTTTTGCCTTGGTTTACGGCTTCTATGGCTTCAACATCATAGGGTAGCTTGCCTACAAATTCCAACTTGTTTTCCTTGCAGTAACTTTTAATTTTCTCGCTTATCTCAAGGTTGGTATCGTATTTGTTGACACAAACCAAGCAAGGTAAGCCAAAGCCCGCTGCGGTTTTTATAATCCGATCCATATCGCTTATACCGGACAGGGATGGTTCCGTCACAATCAGGACCATATCAACCCCGCTCAAGGAAGCTATTACGGGGCAGCCTATGCCGGGTGACCCGTCAATGATAGCAAGGTCTGCCCGTGCAGCCGCCTTCATTTGGCTTTTAACACGGCTGACCAAAAGCCCCGAAGTCCCCCGACCCATTTTTAGTTTGGCGGTTGAGAAAACCCTTTCTTTTTGGTCCCAAAGCATGAGGTTTCCGGATACACTTTCCTGCATCTCCACGGCATCGAAAGGGCAGACCAAGGCACAAACCCCACAGCCTTCACAGGCATATGTGTCAATCTTATAGGCCTCCCCTTTTTCAATTGCGCCAAACCTACAGTGTTGCCGGCAAAGGTCACAAGCCGTGCAAAGGTTCGGGTCAATGTTCGCCACGGGCAAGCCATAATAATCGGACTCAAGCGGTTCATAGTCAAAATTTGTTATCAAGTGGAGGTTGGGCGCGTCAACATCACAATCAGCCATGGCCTTGGCTTGAGAAAACTTTATAAAAGCACCGGCTAAAGTAGTTTTGCCCGTGCCGCCCTTACCGCTCAATATCAGCAGTTGCTTCATTTTGTCGCTTCCTCCTTGATTTTTTCGAAGAGATCGGAAAACAGTTCCTTAAAATGCGGGCTTTCCTCCACGGCAATTTTTGCATTGGAGTTCAAAAGCCCCAATTGCGTGTCAAAAGGAATGGAGCCTAAAATTTTAATTTTGTTTTCATGGCAAAAATCTTCGGATGGGTTGGGGCTGCCGCGTCGGCACTTATTGAGCACAACCCCCATGGGTTTGTCAAAAAGTTTTACCAGCTCATAAACCATGCTCAAATTATGGGCACCGAAAATGGTGGGTTCGGCAACCAAAACGCAAAAGTCCGCATCTTGAATACTTTCCATGACGATACAGGCGCTTCCCGGTGGGCAGTCAATAAAGGTCAAGGCATCGTCATTTTCACGGCCTATAGACAAAAGTTCCGTAATCAAGGGCACCCCCGAAGCTTCACCCACATTCATGAAGCCGGAGTGAATGTCTACCGAACCCCAAGACCCGCTGACAATTTTACCGATAGGCTTGTCTTTTTCGCTAAAAGCCTTCTGCGGGCAAAGCAAAACACAGCCCCCGCAAGAATGGCAGATATCTTCAAAGACCACCAGTCTTTCTTTTACATAGGCTAAAGCGTTAAAGGCACAAAAATCAACACATTTTCTGCAACCGTCGCAAAGTTCATTGTCTACTTGAGGTATTTTTACAAAAACCTCTTTTTCCTTTGGATTTTTAGGTTTTAAAAAAAGGTGACCGTTGGGCTCTTCAACATCGCAATCAAGGTAAAGAGCATCGTGCCCCAGAGCAGCCAGGTTGACTGCTATCAGGGTTTTACCGGTACCGCCCTTGCCGCTTAAAACAGCAATTTTCATTTTTAGCCCCCGTGACCGTGAAAGCCTGCGTGGAATTGATCCAACAAACTCAATTTGCCGGCTGCAAAGTCTTCAATGTTATCCTTGAGCGACTTATCATTGCTCTTGTATATTTCCACACCTGAATTTTTTAAGACATCCGCCGCGTTTTGGCCCAAGCGTGGGCTTAAAGCCACTTTTGCGCCGGAATCAACCACCAATTGCGCAGCCTTTATCCCTGCACCGCCGGCTGCTTGAGCTGCCGTGTTTTCAATAAAGGTGTTTTCACCCGATTGGGTATCATGGATTAAATAATAGGGCGCGCGACCAAAAGATGCGCTAACCTCGGTATTGATATCCTTCTCATTTGCCGGTATTGCTATTTTCATGATAATCCTCCGTTCTTTTACTTGCCGCGGCCTTGGCCGCGACCTTCTTGCCTACCTTGACCTTGGCCACGCCCTCGGCCGGCTTGCTGCCTACCTCGACCGCCGCCGGGGCGATGGGCTCTGCCTCGTGTTCCTTCTTGCCTTGGGCAACCCCTGCCACAGGCGATTTCATCACCGTCACAAAGGCGGTATTCACCGCCGCCGATCAAGAGTGCCTTACCGTTAACCAAAGAATCCGCCAGCTTACGCCTGGCTTCAATATAAATCCCCTGGACGGTGGTTCGGGCCACATTCATCCTTTGGGCGCATTCTTCTTGGTTTAGGCCTTCAAGATCAATGAGCCTGATAGCTTCATATTCATCAATTGTCATATTAACAGCATCCCCCAGGTTTAAATCCAAACCAAGGGGGCCAAATCTATCGTTGCCGGGCAAGTCACATACCCTGCGCCATTTAACGGGCCTTGCCAAATTAAAACGCACCCCTTCCCAAGCTAAAACAGCCGGAGCGTCCTCCGGCCATTTTGCCCCTTTTAAATGTTTTCAAGCTCATCATCAAGTGCTTTAAGACGATTTTCCAAAGCTGCTTTTTCTTGTTTGAGCAGCTCTTTAGTCTCTTCTTCGCTTAAAGCGCCTCCAAAAGGGAGAGCTCTTCCAAAACCCCTACCGGGGCCACGCCCTCTGCCAAAGCCTCGCCTGCAAGCCAAACCAAGGCCTACCAAGCCAAGGCCCAAGCCTGCGCCGTAACCAAAAGCTCTGCCGGTTTTACCTTCTGCGCATGGCCCGGCACCTCTACCCGTCAATGGGCCGGCACCCCTGGGGCCTGTTCCGTCACCTCTGGGCATATTATTCACCTCCAACAAACAAATACTTGACATATGTCTCTTGTATTCTCATTATACACCATTTCTGACATATGTCAATAACTCTTGCGTTTTTTTATTTTGCTCTTTATAAAAGCTGTGGTATTATATATGATGTATAAGAGTGGAGGGATGGGTTTGGAAACTAAGTATGCCAAAGGCACTTTAAAGGTAAAGAAGGCCTTGGAAAATCTAGGCTATGAACTTATTATAAAGGAAATGCCCGAGTCTACAAGGACCGCCGTGGAAGCGGCGAACGCCATCGGTTGCAGCTTGGAGCAAATTGTAAAATCCTTGGTCTTTATGTTGAAAGACAGCGAGAGGCCTGTCATGATTATCGCCTCCGGCCCCAACAGGGTGGACGAAAAACTTTTCAATAAACTTTTGGGCGAAAAATTAGTCAAAGCCGATGCGGATTTTGTGCTTGAGCATACGGGTTATTCCATTGGCGGTGTAAGTCCGGTCGGTCTTAAAAACCACTTGGACATCTATATTGACCAAGATCTGATGGCCTATGAAGAAATCTGGGCTGCCGCCGGAACCCCCAAGAGTGTTTTTCGCCTGACGCCCGATATTTTGAAAGAAATAACCGGCGGCAAGCTTGTAAGAGTAAACTAAAACTATTTTAAATATGGGTGACGACATCTATGATAAAGCACAATTACCTTAACAATATACCTCTCCAAGAAGCGGCTGAAACTTTTTATGAAAAACTTGAAGAAGCCGGCATGGCCCATAAAAGCGAGTTAATAGAAAGCGCCGGGGCTCACGGGCGGGTAACCGCCACGGCCGTCTATGCCAAGGCAAGCTCACCCCACTACAATGCCGCCGCCATGGATGGCATTGCCTTGAAAGCTTCCCAAACCTTCGGCGCTTGTGAAACCAACCCCATAAAACTCAAGGCCGGTGATTACTTTGTGGTGGACACGGGCGACAAAATGCCCGACGATACCGACTGCGTTGTTATGACCGAAGATTTGGTCGAGTCGGAAGACGGGCAATTTTTACTTTTTTCCGCCGCCGTACCCTGGCAACATGTAAGGCAAATCGGTGAAGATATCTGCGCCGGGGACATGCTCATGCCTTCTTTCACAAAAATCACACCGGCCCTTGCGGGTGCCCTTTTAGCCGGTGGAGTTTTAGAAGTTGAAGTGGCCACAACCCCGCTTGTGGGTATTATCCCCACGGGTGATGAGATTGTATCCCCGCGTGAAAACCCCAAAGCCGGTGAAATAATTGAATTTAATTCGGTGATCTTATCGGGTATGCTGAAAGAATGGGGGGCCCGAGCCAAAACTTACCCCATTGCCGCAGATAAGCCGGCACTTATTGAAGATTCAATTAATAAGGCCTCGCAAGAATGTGATATGGTCTTGATTATAGCCGGCTCTTCGGCCGGGCGCGAAGATTACACAGCCGGGGCTATTAAAAACACGGGCGAGCTCATTTTGCACGGTTTAGCCATAAGGCCCGGCAAGCCCGCTGTCTTGGGTCACCGCGGGCCGGTAGCCTTGATCGGTATACCGGGCTACCCGGTTTCGGCCATGCTGGTTATGGAAAAGCTTGTAAAGGGTGCCCTGGCTAAATTGACAAAAGAATCTTACCCACAAGCCATCGTTCTTGAAGCCAAGGCCGCAAGAAAAATTACATCTTCGCTAAAATATCGTGAGTTTGTAAGGGCAGGTATCAGTTTTTCCGGCCATGAGCCCGTCGCCGTCCCCTTGGATTCGGGGGCCGGGCTTATAACAAGCATGACCAAGGCAAGAGCTATTATTGACATTGAACAAAACACGGAAGGCTATGAGACCGGTGATGTTTTAAAAGCAGAACTCTTGCAACCGCTTGAAAAACTTAAAAACACCTTGGTGGTTACCGGCAGCCATGACCCTTTGATTGATGAAGTTTTTGATATATTCAGACGCTCGGGCAAGGGCTTTGATTTAGCTTCATCCCACACCGGCAGCATGGGGGCTATCATGGCCCTTAAGGCGGGCCAAGCCCATACCGGCGGTATTCATCTTTTGGATACCAAAAGCGGCGAATATAATATAAGTTATATTAAAAAATATTTTCCCCGTGGCGGCATAGTTTTAATTGAAGGTGTCGGCAGAACCCAAGGAATCATGACCGCACCGGGCAACCCGCTTGGTATAAAGAGTTTTACCGACCTTGCAAATCATTCTTATATCAACCGCCAGGGCGGTTCCGGCACCAGAATTTTGTGTGATTACTTGATCCGCCAAGAGGGCCTTGACAGCAGCAAAATTTACGGCTATGAGCGTGAGGAATTCACACATACCGGTGTGGCGGCACTCATAGCGGCCGGCAGTGCGGACGCCGGCCTTGGGATTTATTCGGCAGCCAAACTTTACGGGCTTGGCTTCATCCCGGTAGCGGAAGAGTTTTATGACTTTATTTGCCTTGAAGAAAACTTGGAAGATGAAAAAATACAAGCATTTATTGCAAGTCTTCAAAGCAGTGATTTTAAAACAAGGCTTGAAAAGTTGGGCGGTTACAGCCTAAAAAATCCGGGTAGTATAAAATTTCGTTTTTAGTATAGGAGCAATTTATGCGTTTAACCCATCAAAATGAAAAAGGCCAGGCCTCTATGGTGGATATTTCCGCTAAAGAGCCCAGCTATAGAACTGCGACAGCCAAGGCATGCCTTCATATGAAAAGTGAAACTCTGGCCCTGCTTTTTGAAGGTAAGCTCCCCAAGGGGGACGCCCTGGGGGTCGCCAGGGTAGCGGGTATCATGGCTGCCAAAAAGACAGCAGACCTTATCCCTCTCTGCCATCCTCTGGCTACCGACAGTGTAGAGATCAGTTTTGATCATGACAATAAAGGCAAACTTTATATCTATGCCACAGCCTCCTGTTTCGGTAAAACAGGGGTTGAAATGGAAGCCATGACCGCAGCCACGGTAGCCGCCTTGACCCTTTATGACATGTGCAAGGGTGTGGAAAAAGGCATTGTGATAAAAGATATATATTTGCTTGAAAAAACCGGGGGCAAATCAGGTGATTATAGGGCAGAAAGCGGTGGCGACGGTGAAAGATAGCTTTGGCCGCAACATTGGTTATTTACGCATATCTCTGACACGGCGCTGCAACTTAAACTGTCTCTATTGCTCGCCCGAAACCGAGGCAGAGTATTATGAAATGACAGCGGATGAAATAGAGCTTTGCTCAAAAATTTTTGCCGAGTTGGGGGTAAAAAAAATCCGCCTGACCGGCGGTGAACCCACGATGCGTCATGATCTTGCGGAAATTGTAAGAAGAATAAAATCACTAAAAAAAATTAAAGAAATTGCCATGACCACCAATGCCCTCAACCTAAGCCTTCCCTTGGCGCGCCAACTGAAGGCGGCCGGTTTGGACAGAATAAACATCGGTATAGACTCACTTGACTCGCAAACCTATAAGGCTATAACGGGGGCTGACAGATTGGATGACGCCTTAAAAGGTATAGATGCGGCCCTTGAAGCAGGCTTTCAACCGCTACGCATTAATGTAGTTTTGGTTAAAGGAATAAACGACAAGGAAGTTGAAAGTTTTATATCCTTGGCTCGCGATAATCCGCTTGATGTGCGCTTTATTGAACTTATGCCCTTTTCACAAGGCAAGGCTTGCCCGTCGGGCCTGTCCAATGCGGACATCCTGTCAAAACATCCACAATTAAAGCCCTTGGCGAAAAATGAGAATGACGAGGCAAGCGGACCTTGCCTTTATTACGCTTCAAGCGAGTTTTTGGGTAGGGTTGGCTTTATAAGCCCCATTTCTCACAAGTTTTGTTCTGACTGCAACAGGGTCAGGCTTTTGTCCGACGCTGTTTTAAAACCCTGTTTGGGGCATGAAAGCGAAGTTGACTTAAAGCCCTACTTAAAAGATTACGATAGTTTAAAAACAGCCATAGAAAGGGCTGTTTTTGACAAACCCGCCGCCCACGCTTTTGAAAGCGGCCCATGCTCTTCCAGGGGCATGAGGACTATCGGGGGTTAAATTTAATTTGAAGGAGAATACAATGCCCAGTGTCGCAGCCGTAAATATCAGCCCTAAAAAAGGAACAACCAAGGTCAGTGTCTCAAAAGCTCTTTTGGTAGCCGACCATGGTCTGCAAGGCGATGCCCATGCAGGCCCGGGTATAAGGCAAGTCAGCCTGCTTGGCATAGAAAGTATAGAAAAGTCAAAAGAGAGGGCCAAGGACCAAAAGCGTGCCCGTGGTTTATGTGAAGGCGTTTTCGCCGAAAACATCACCACAAGGGGGATTGAACTTTTTAGCCTTCCCCTGGGCACCAAAATGCAGATAGGTCAAGCCTTGCTCGAAGTTTCAAAAATCGGTAAAGAGTGCCATGCGGGTTGCGAAGTTGCCCGCATAGTCGGCTACTGCGTTATGCCCCATGAAGGAATTTTTGCACGGGTACTTAAGGGCGGCGAAATAAAACCCGGTGATAAAATAGAGGTTTTGCCCTCCCCTTAAAACAAGTAAATTTCCACTTCCTGACCTTTTTTTAATCCCTCGCTGTCGCGGGGGATTTTTATATATCCGTCGGCCTTGCCCAACAAGGTTAAGAGGCCGGACTTTATAAAGAGGGGCTCCGCTTTATCATTTTCATCCAAAAGCCTAACAGGCACAATTTCTTCGCGCCCGTGGTTTGAGGGATAATTGGTGCTTAAATTTGCCCGACGGCCGGCTTTTTTGACTTTTGTATCCGTCATTAGCCCAATCAAAGGTTTCAGCAGTTCTTTAAAAACGAAAAATGCCGCTACGGGGTGACCGGGCAAGCCGATCACGGGCTTGCCGCCGACGGCACCGATTATGGTGGGTTTGCCGGGTTTGAGGGCCAGGCCATGCATGAAAACTTGCCCCAGTTGGCCTATTATGTCAACAGTCATGTCCTTTTCGCCGGCCGAAGACCCGCCTGAAATTAAGACCATATCACTGCCTTCCAAGGCTTCTTTTATCGCCCTTTTAATTGCAGCGTACTCATCGCAAACTATATCAAAAGTTAGGGCTTGGCCGCCGGCTTGCTCAACAGCCGCTGTCAGAAGCCGGCTGTTGACATCCCTGACCTGCCCGATTTCGGGCTTTTCTTCCGGACTTACCAACTCATCACCGGTTGACAAGATAGCAACCTTCGGTTTTTTAAAGACTTGAATTTTTTCTTTCCCGGTAGCTGCAAGGGCCCCTATTTCCTTGGGGCCGATTTGGCTGCCTCGCCGCAAGTATAAATCGCCGGCCTTAACATCATCGCCTTTTTGCACAAGGTTCTCACCCGGGGCTACGGCTTTTACCGTGTAGACAAATGAATCCCCCATGTCTTCCGTGTGTTCAACCATTATGGCCGCATCGGCCCCCGCGGGCAGCATGCCGCCGGTAGAAATTTTATAGCAGTCGCCCCCGCTCAAGTGATGCGCAGCCTCTTTACCCATTAGAATTTCACCCTTGTATTCCAGCATGGCGGGTATAGCAGCCGAAGAGCCATAGGTATCGGACGCTTTGACAGCGAAGCCGTCAACCGTGCTGCGCGTAAAGCCGGGGACAAATTCGTCGGCTTTTATATCTTCATAAAAAGCACGACCCAGCGCCGACTTGCTTTCGATTGTTTCGGGCAGAGTCTTGTGGGCCGCAAATTTTTCATTTAAGAGATTTTCCGCCTCTTTTAGAGTTAAAACATTAAGCAAATTATCACCCTTCGGTTAAAACTTTTTATGTTCGATAAAAACCTTACCCCACTGTGATTGCGGGGATTCAATGAGTTTTGCGGGGCTTGTGTCTTCAACCACACTGCCTTCATGCATCAAAATCAGCCTGTCCGCTATTTCAAGGGCTTGGCGCGGTGAATGGGTGGCCATTATGAGGGTGGTTGAGTTTTTTTTGCAATAATCGACAATGGCCTTTTCAACCGCTTTTTCAGCCTCTATATCCATGGCGCCGGTGGGCTCGTCAAGCAACAAAAGATCGTGCGGGGCAGCCATGAGCCTGGCCAAGGCAAGGCGTTGGGTTTCACCGCCCGACAAGCGGTCGCCCCTTTTGTCTTTCAGGCCTTCAAGGCCGAATTGTTTCAGGGCCGCTGCGGCCATTTGCCGCCTTTCTTCTCTTTTAAAATCTTTGCCCAAGGCCAGCAAAATATTCTTATAAACGCCGGAAGAAAACCCATAGCTTTGTTGGGGCATATAGTAAACGGGTTTTTCTTTTTTTATATTTATTTGCCCTTCGTCCGGTTTTATTACAGATGAAATAAGCTTTAAAAGGGTGGACTTGCCGCTGCCGTTGGCCCCTAACAGGGCAATGCGTTGGCCTTCTTTTATATGTAGCCTGTCAATATCGACTATAAGCCTTTGACCTGCATACTTTTTTAAGTTTTCAAGCGTAATCATAGCCTTCCCCCCTAAAGACCGAAGCTATGCTGTTAATAACAAAAGCTATGATAATTAAAATAAACCCCAGAGCAATGGCAAACTTAAAATTTCCCTTGCCGGTTTCAAGCACAATGGCCGTGGTCATGGCCCGGGTTCTGTGCTGAATATTGCCGCCAACCAAGCTGATTGCGCCAACTTCCGATATGGCCCGCCCAAAACCCGTTAAAACAACAGAAATCAAAGGGGCTTTGTTTTCACTTAAAATCAACTTGAGCTTTGTTGGTCGGGAAAGCCTTAAACCGGCAGCTGTTTCTAAAATCGTGGGTGTTTTTACAGCCACAAGCGAAGCTGTAAGGCCGGTAACTATGGGGCTTATAAGTAAAACCTGGGCTATAACCATGGCCCTTACGGTAAAAAGAAGCTTGAGTGACCCCAAGGGGCCGCTGCGCGAGAGCAAAAGGAAGACTATGAGCCCGGCCACAACCGGCGGCAGACCCATTAGTGTATGCAATATTTTCATCAAAAGCCCCTTGCCCTTGAAATTCCTGCTGCCAATGGCAACACCGGCCGGTATGCCGATAAGGCAAGAAATCAAAACACTGCTCAAAGACATTTTGAGCGTAAGGGCAATTATGCCGTAAAGTTCCTTATCAAAAGAAATTATGAGGCCGAAAGCCTCTTTAAATGCATCCATTATTCACCTTAAAAATCGGGGCAAGCCTTTTGCTGCTTGCCCCGACGGGTTGGGTTTATTGGCCTATTAAAAAGAGAGCTTCGCCGTATTGTTCTTTGCCGTATTGGGCTATAAGTTCCAAGGTTTCTTCTTTGAGCATCCACTCAATAAAAGCATCGGCCCCTTCACTGTTGAGCCCTTCGTTTTTTTCAGGATTGCAAGCAATGAGCGAATAGGTGTTTTTCATGTCATCGCTTTCACCCAAAACAATTTCTAAGTCCAGATTATCTTTCATGGAAAGATAGGTTCCCTTGTCGGTAATAACATAGGCGGATTTTTCAGAACCCATGGTCAGGCAATCGCCCATGCCCTTGCCGGCGGCAATGTACCAAGCATCTTCTTCTCCGTTAGGTGAAAGACCCGCGTCTTTCCAAAGTGCCAATTCTTTTTTATGGGTACCGCTGTCATCCCCGCGTGAAATAAAGGGTTCTTTGGCTTGGGCAATTTTTGCTAAAGCTTCCGCCGCCGTGGCAGAGCCCTTGATGCCTGCCGGGTCATCGGCCGGGCCGACGATAACGAAGAAGTTGTACATAAAGGGTTTGCGTTCTATGCCAAAACCTTTTTCAACAAACTCTTCTTCGGAGGCCTTGGCGTGCACGAGCAGGAGGTCCGCGTCGCCCGATTCACCAAGTGCGATTGCCGCACCCGTTCCGTTTGAGGTAACTTGCAAATCATAGCCCGTCGCAGCCTCAAACATAGGCTCCAGGTAAGGCAGAAGACCCGAATCGTTTACGGATGTTGTTGTGGAACAGCGAATGACCGGATTTGCCTGTAGGGGAACTCCGCTTGTTTCAGAGCCTGCCTCGTTTGTGGTTGTGTCGCCCGATCCGCCACTGCAGGCTGCCATAGTGGACAAGACCATGATCAATGCCAGGATAATGCCAAGAACTTTTTTCATAATTCCCTCTCCTTTTCAAGCACGGAAGGCCGAAGCGTTTCCCCAAACGACCCTTGACCGATGAAAGTATTTCGGTCTCGTTTTTACAGCCTTAGCCCAAGCCTTAGGCTGTAAAAATCGGAACAAGAATTATTTATTTCAACGCCTAAGCGCCAAAACCATGTTTGCAAACATATTTAAAACTGTGATATAATCACCCTTGATAAACCAAAGCTTAAACCCACGGAGGTGCCGGTATTTGAGATTTGCTGTTTTATGTATAAGCGACAGAGGCGCCCGGGGTTTGCGTGAAGATAAAAGCGGCCCGCTTATTTGTGAAATTTTGACCCCCTACGGCCAAAATGTGATCTATAAGTGCCTGCCCGATGAGCGCGATTTGATAGCCAAAGAGTTGGCCCTGATTTGTGATAAAAATAAGGCCGATTTTATTTTCACCACCGGCGGCACGGGCTTGGCCCCGCGTGATGTAACACCTGAAGCGACCTTGGACATTGCCGACCGCACGGTACCGGGTATAGCCGAGGCCATGCGGCAAAAAAGCTTAACAATAACACCCATGGCCATGCTTTCAAGAGCTCTTGCCGTTGTAAGGGGGCAAACTCTGATAATCAATTTACCGGGCAGCCCCAAGGCCGCAAAAGAAAATTTAGAAACGGTTTTACCTGTTTTGCAACATGCTCATGCCTTGTTGGCAGATAAGGTTGAAGACTGCGCAAGCCAACTCAATAAATAATTTGTAGACGAACACATTTTAAATCATTGGAAGAATCGTTGTCAAGTAGACCAAGGCGTTATGAATCTTTTTGGTCTTAGCGGAAAGGGCTGAAAAAATGGCTTATAAAGGTTATGCAGGTAAGGTACTTAAGGTAGATTTAAGCACCAAAACTTATGAAGACTTCCCCTGGACCGATGAAGACAGGGAGCGAACCTTGGGCGGCAAAATAATGGCGGCGGACATTTTCTACCGCCACATTCGGCCGGGCATGAAAGCTTATGATGAAGACAATTGGTTGGTTGCCACAACAGGGCCCATATCCGGCTGCGGTTGCCCCAGCGCTTCACGCTTTAACATTTCTACCATATCACCGCTGACGGGGATTATAACTTCTTCAAACTGCGGCGGCAACTTTGGCCTTTCACTTAAAAAAGCAGGCTATGATGCCCTGATAATCACCGGCAAAAGCGATAAGCCCGTCCATGTCCAAATTAATGATGACAAGGTCGAGTTTAAAGATGCAAGCGAACTCTGGGGCCTGCACATGACCCCGGTGCAAGAAAAACTGCCACCCAAGGCGGGCAAGATGGTTATAGGCCCAGCGGGTGAAAACAAGGTTCTTTATGCTTGCGTTTTCAGCGGTGAACGGGCTGCCGGCCGCGGCGGTGTCGGCGCTGTTTTCGGTGACAAAAATCTCAAGGCCGTTACAGCCGACGGTAGCAAACCCGTCGAGGTTCATAATAAAGAAAAGTTAAGAGAAACCAACAGAAAATGGGTAAAGCAATTGCGAAGCCATCCCCTGACGGGCAGCCAGCTGCCGCGTTTGGGAACGGCCGGCTTGGTTGCCCCCATGCAGGCCCGCCGAATTTTGGCCACCAAAAACTTTGCCCAAGGGCGTTTTGATGACTTTGAAAAGATTTCAGGCGAAGAGCTTACCAAGAACCACTTGGTTAAAAATTCCGGCTGCACAACATGTGTCATTCAATGCACCCGCCGCGTTAAGGTGGACGACAAGGTAGTTAAGGGGCCGGAACTTGAAACCTTGGGCCTCTTGGGCCCTAATCTTTTGAACAGCGACATGGAAAGTATTATTCGCTGGAATTATGAGCTTGATGAACTGGGTATGGATACTATTTCCGTTGCCGGTGTTTTAGCTTTTGCCATGGAGCTCAATGAAAAGGGAATCTGGAAAAATCCGTTGGAATTTGGCAAAATTGATAATATATCGGAAATATTTGATGACATTGCCCACAGGCGCGGCATAGGCGATATTTTAGCGGACGGTACCAAACGCATGAGCCAACGCTTCGGCGGTGAAGATTTTGCCATTCAGGCAAAGGGCATGGAACTTTCGGCCTATGAACCCCGCGGTGCCGTCGGCCAAGGCTTGGGTTACGCCACATCCAACAGGGGCGGTTGCCACTTAAATGCCGGCTACCTTGTTGTTTTGGAAGGCCTGGGCCTCAACATTGACCCCTACACGGCCTTTGGCAAAGCAGCCATAAACATATTCTTTCAGAATTTTATGGAAGCAATTTCAGCTGCGGGAAGTTGCCTCTTTACCTCTTATACCATAATCCCCTCCCCGGCCCTCAAGAACCCAAGCGGGCTTTTTGCAAAGGTTGTTAATGTGGGTTTTGTGGCCTTGGGGCCTGTTATAGGCCTCATGAATCGTTTCCCCGCAATTGCAAGCCTAAACCTTCCCATTATCTTGTATCCCTATGCCATCAAACACGCAACGGGCATGAAGATGAACATCGGCAAGATGATGAAGGTGGGCGAGTACGGCTACAATCTTGAAAGATACAGTAACATTATCTTGGGACAGGAAGCCGGGGCAGACATTTTGCCAAGCAGATTAACAGACGAAGAACAAATACCGGGCAACAAAAAAACCAAGGTGCCGCTTGATAAAATGCTCAAGTCTTATTACCGCATTCGCGGATGGGAAAACGGTGTGCCTAAAAAATCAAAACTTAAAAAGTTGGGTTTGATTTAATTTTATTGTCATAAGGGGGGCTTTAAGTGGCCAAGATATTTTTAAAATGTTTCGGTGTTTTCGGCATCAGCTCAAATTTTGACAAAGGTTTGGTTGAAGCCAAGAATATAGCCGATTTAATCGATTTTCTCAACGAATGCAATCGGGGCAAAGAGAAGATAAGCTTTGTTAAAACCATGGTATATATTAACGGTGATCACTGCAACAGCAAAAACACAAGCCTGAAAGACGGGGATGAAGTTTGGCTTTTATCTACTACGGACGGTGAGCCCAAACCAAAGCCCAAGTCAAAAAAGAAAAAAACCGCCAAAGCAAAGAAGGACGATAAGAAGACCGTTTAAGGCAAAAAGCTAACCCCTTGCAGGAAGTTTGACCTGCAAGGGGTTGATTTTATTGTTTATATTTTAGTCTGCATAACTGTCAAAATAGCCTTGAATCAAAACAATGGGCGTGCCCTTGTCGCCGCTTCCGGATGTGAGGTCACACAAGGAACCGACCAGGTCAAAAAGCCTTCTTGGGGTTGTGCCCTGGGCCGCCTTGTCATCCTTAAGGTCATCTGCCTTGTTTTTTATGGCTTCGGCCAAGGCACTTTCAAGTTCTTTACCACTCAAATGCGCAAAATCATTATCGGCCAGATATTTAAGCTTCACTTCGTTAGGCTTGCCCTCAAGCCCGCTTGTGTAGGCCGGGGCTACAACCGGATCGGCCAGCTCCCAAATTTTACCCACCGGGTCCTTGAAGGCACCGTCACCGTAGATTAAAACTTCAACTTCTTTGCCGGTTTTTTCAAAAATTTCTTTTTGCACACGGTCCACCACGCTTTGGCAGTCCCTGGGGAAAAGCTTGACACTTTCATCCGTGGCCTTGTTGCTGCCCAAAAGACCGTATTCTTCACAATAACCGCTGCCCTTGATGGGTTGAGTCAAAATCTCTTCAAGCCCGTAGAGTTTTTCTGCACCTGCGTCTTTAAGCAGGCGTTTTGTGCGTTCGCGGCTGTGAACATCACAGGTCAAAACGGTTTTTGTATAATCTAAAATTTTGCGGCAGTCATTTGCCAGGATTATCTCGACTTCACAATTTTCTTCTTTGGCGATTTTTTTATAATAATCTATATAATCCATGCCGGTGAAGGTGTGCTTTGGGTAACCGAAAAGTTGCCTGAATTTTTCAGTTGTAAGCAAGTCGGTCCAAGGGTTTACGCCTTTTTCATCCAAAGAATCAAGGTCAATCAAGTGGTTACCCACCTCATCTGCGGGGTAGCTTAACATTATAACTATTTTGCTCGCACCGCGGGCAATACCCCTGAGGCAAGCCGAAAAGCGGTTGCGACTTAAAATCGGGAAAACCAAGCCAATCGTCTCTTGGCTTGTGAACTTGCTTTTTATATCCGCCGCTATATGATCAATGCTCGCATAATTGCCTTGTGCGCGTGCCACTATGGCCTCTGTTGCGCCGATTATGTCACCGTTTCGCAAGTTGAAGCCTTCATTTTTTGCGGCCTTGAGAACACTGTCGATTATTATTGCGGCAATGTCATCGCCTTCCCGAATTATGGGCGCGCGTATTCCCATTGAAACGGTACCTACCGACCTTGTCATATCAGACGCTCCTTTTGTTTTATGCTATCTTTTGGACCCTGTGTATTATAACATATTTTCCGCTTTGGGTGTGCAGCCTGTGAAGTTAATAGCGAAGCGAACCGTCATGTTTTAAAATGGAAGCGGATTCAACTCCGTCAACCTGCCTTACGGCGTGAATCAGCTCTTCATCATTTTTAGTCCTGATTTCTATAATCATGTCCAAATTGCTCTTGCGCAAGTTGCGCGATTTGACGGCATGGCGCGCTGTCTTGTCTTTTACTATTTGCATCAAATGTTCTTTAAAATTTTGCCATTTTTGACCATCGGGAAAGCTGGAATATTTTAAGACTATGCCCTTAACATCTTCTTGCCCGGGTTTTATTTCCTCAAATTCAGGGTAAATATTGGTGGAAGCCTTTATTATAGTCCCCTTTTTATTGATCAAGTCGAGTTTATACTCATTGACATGGTCTTGCATTCCATAAAGGCCTTCATAAGAATCATCTATAAAAACTTCCGTATAGATCATAGGGGCTGTGTTATACAAACCGCGCTCATTGCGGTAACTGCCGCTTTCGGTCCAAATATCCCAAGCCAAAACATCACGGACCTTGTACTCATCTTCATACATGGAATTGAGAACATATTTTTCATTTAAAGGTAGACCGTAAATTGACATTTCGCTCTTATTTAGGTTTTTAATGGTATAACTTTTTTGGGATAACCCCAACTGGAGTCACCCCGCCTACGCATTTTAATTTGATATTTTTGTGCCTCTTTACCTTCTTCCATTTCCATGGCGGTCAAGATTACCTTGTCATAATCTTTTTTGAATTTTCTTAGTAAGGGTCTGTGCCTTTCTTTTATACGGTCTATTTTTACTATAGGCATGCCCGTAACAACCAATTTGAGTTCTTGGTAACTATCATTTAAAACGGCTGTTATTTTGTAAGCATTGATTTCTTCGTCATAAAAACAAAGCAATTGCGCTCGCTTGGCATGCTTTAGCTTAACTTTGTCATGGCAGCTGTAATGGGTGTCGCTTTTTTGGTCATAGGCCGGCTCTTGGGCAAATTTAAGCAGGGTGTTTTTATCAAGTAGCTTACCCGCTTTAAAAGCCTCATAATCTTGCCGGCTTTGGCTTGTTTTTATTTGGCTTAAATCACTTGATTCAAAGGCCAAATCAAAGCCTTCATAGGCAAAGATCAAAACCGTTACAAGAGCCAAAAGCCCGCTTGTAAAAATAAAAATAGCCTTTTTAACCCCGATCACTCACCTTTTAAAACTATAAAATCTTTCGCGAACGATTATACAGACCGAAGCTTTTTATACAAAGCTCTAAATAATCATAGCCAAGGTGCCGGCCACAATCAGACCCAAGCCTCCCAGGGCTTTTCTGCTGATTTTTTCCTTGAGCACGAAGTAGGAAAAAGCGATGGCCACCACAATGCTTAACTTATCAATTGGGACAACTGCGCTTGCCGGACCGTCTTGCAAGGCCTGATAATAGCAAAGCCAAGAGCCGCCGGTGGCAAAACCGGAAAGGACTATAAAAGTTAAATCTTTTTTACCGATTTTCTTTACTTCACCGTGTTTGCCTTGAACCAGGACAACCAGCCAGGCCATTATTAAGACAACAATGGTGCGGATAGCCGTGCCCAGCTGTGAGTTAATACCCTGCATACCCATTTTACCCAATATGGAAACCAGTGAGGCAAAGACTGCAGCCATAAGGGCAAAAAAGAACCAAGAGGCACTTTTGGGCTGGTCTGCCTGATCGGGAGCGGTTTTTTTCTTGTCTATCATCAAAAAAGTCCCGCTGCCTATGGCCAGCAAGGCCAAGCCTTTTAGCCAGGTTACTTCTTCATTAAAAATAATAAAGGCTAAAATTACCGTCAAAATAATACTGGACTTATCAACCGGGACAACCTTGTTCACATCACCCAACTGCAGGGCCTTGAAAAGGCTGAGCCAGGACACACCCGTAGCCATACCGGAAAGTATTAAAAACAACCACGCCTTTTTGTCAATGGTTGAAAAGCTGACCGTTTCCATGCCTTTTTGTAGACCCACTACCAAGACCATAAGCCAGGAAAAGAGTAAGACAACAATGGTACGAACCGCCGTCGCGACACTGGAGTCGGTGTTTTTAATCCCTACCTTGGCTAATATATTGGTAAGCCCCGCAAAAACCGCTGAGGCAAAGGCCAATGCAATCCACATAGTCTTTCTCCTTCAAAGCTCTTTTACTCTTCTTTTTATTTTTCTAACTCTATCAAGTATTCCTTTACGGGTAAACCGCCGCCGTAACCTGTCAGCGAACCGCTGCTGCCCACCACCCTGTGGCAGGGCACAACAATAACAATGGGGTTGCGGTTATTGGCCAGACCCACAGCCCTAAATCCCTTGGGGCTTCCGACCTTTATGGCAATATCCTTATAGGTTTGGATTTGACCGTAAGGGATTTCAATCAAGGCCCGCCAAACGGATTTTTGAAATTCCGTCCCCTTCAGGTTCAGAGGCATTTCGAAAACCTGCCTTTTCCCCTCAAAATATTCTTGCAACTCTTGAGCCGCCTGCTTTATAACAGGCGTTTCTTTCAGCTCATAGCCCTGCTTGCGCCTGTCTTCAATATCGGCAAAAAAGATTTGCTCTATCATGCCCTCATCCTCGGCTATACCCAAGCGACCCACGGGCGACGGATAATAAAAAACAGCAGCCACGGTCAAGCCCCCCATCCTTCTTTTTCCTAAATCATTATAAGGTGCCGGACCTCGTCTTGCAAGTATTTGAAGCTTTGCACTTTTATGTTACAGTTGAAAAATTTAAAAACCAAAAGATTATAGGGCACCACAGCGTAAAATAAATCTTATAACTAACAGTAGCGACCTTGGCAGTTAATTTAGCCAAGGTCGCTATTTCAACTTATGATTTATAAGCCTAAAATATTTCTCAAGAAATATATACCCAGGCCCGCTATGTTATTGAGCAGATATAGAAGCGGGGATAAGGCGGAATCGAAAAAGTCCCAATCGCTTGGAGGCGCTAAGTTGTCAATCAAGCTGTCTTCCGGCAGATCTTGAGGGTCTAAAAAGGCCCTTGTCTGCATTTTGGCCAGGCAGATGTTTTTTGCCGATTCACGCAGGGCTCGGCCAAAGCCCACCGGGTCACGGGTATAGGCATATTTTATGGAGGCCGTATACTGGAATTTTTGCAAGGGATAAAGCCCCGTCAGCATGGTATCGTTGCCGCCATAGACGGCCAAAGCGGGGTTCATGTAACCAAAGCCCGTAAAGTTAAGGGCGAAATCCGAAACCACAAAGCCTTCAAAGCCCCACTCTTCACGCAAGAGCTCCTTGTTGAGGGCAGCGGAAGCTCCGCACCAGACAGGCCCCAGCCTGTTAAAACCTGTCATAACCCCGTTACCGCCCCCTTCTTTGAAGGCGATTTCAAAGGCCTTTAGGTAAATTTCACGCATGGTTTGTTCGTCCGCCCAGGTATAAACCCCCATGCGGTTTTGCTCCTGGTCATTTAGGGCATAATGTTTTATGGTTGTCAGCAAACCGCCGGCCTTGGCACCGGCTATAAGCTTGGCCGACATCTTACCGGCCAGGAGCGGATCTTCCGAAAAATATTCAAAATTTCTGCCACCACGGGGGTTACGGTGGATATTTCCACCCGGTGCATACCAAATATCCGTACCTATGTAGGCGGCTTCACGGGCAACACTCTGCCCCATTTCATAAGCCAACTCATCGTTGAAGGTACAGGCCAAAGCAGTGGCGCAAGGGTAGGCCGCACCGGTATCCTTGAAGGTGACACCGTAGCGGCCTTTGATTGAAGCAGGACCGTCATTGTCCGCTGTTTGGGGAATCCCCAGGCGTTCTATCCCGGCGGTTTTATAGCCTCCGGCCGTAACCAAGAGAGTCAGTTCTTCCAGGGTCAATTGGTCCAAGAAGGGCTCCCAAAGGGTAGGGTCTTCATAAACATCCTGCAAGTTTATGACTCCCCCGGAATGCTCAAGGCCTATAGGCGAGATCTGACCCTTTTTCGGTTTTGGGAGTCTGTCCGCCTTTAAAACCGCCTGATCTGACTTGCGCTCCGCCAAGATGG
>JAAYSC010000043.1 GCA_012524025.1 Clostridiales bacterium
AAGGGAATCAAAAGCATAATTGTTGTGCGGTTAAGCCTGACCGCAGTCAGGCTTAACCCTTAATTGCAAAGCTTTTACTGATTTTTTAGCAAAAGGAATATTTTGCCAATGTTTACTTGACACATACTAGGGAATAAAGCAGTATTGCATTTAGTTTTTTTATATGGTAGAGTATCTGATAGCTAATAGAAATTTGTGAGCTTTTATAGCCGAGGCTTTAAGAACTCATTTAAAAAATATACAGGGGGAATTAGAATGGCAAACTGTCCAAAATGTGACTATCATTTAAAACTGACCGATTGGCGCCCTAACTGCCCTGAATGCGGTATTAACTTGGTTTATTACGGCATGGAAGAGCGGCTCTTGGCCGATGCCGAAAAGGCCGAGTCGGAACATGCCGTGTTCCAAAAAAAGATTGATCGCGTAAAAGCTTCTTTTATTGGCTCAAAGCTTGCTATCGCAAGAATCGTTGTTACACTCTTGCCCATTTTAGCTCTTTTTCTTCCCTGGGCAAAAATGACCTTTAACGGTCCTTTCATAGCAGAAAAATCTACCGTTAACATCATCAAAGTAGGCATGAAAGTCGCCACTTTAGACTTCGGGGCACTGCTCGAACTGGTGAATTCCAAACTGGTAGGCAACATGTTTACAATGTTTTTAGGTGCCCTGGCCGCAATCTTGATAACTACCCTAATAAGCTTGGTAAGCCTAATTTTACTTTTTCTTTCCTGCTCACCCAAGGGAATCGCTCGCAACATCACCCTACCTTCCATCGGGCTTGTCTTAAGTGCAGCCGGCACATTCATGTTTTACCGTTTCAATAGTTTGGCCGCCGCTGCCTTCCCCGGTGCCTACAGCGGGTCTTTGAATATTGGTATTTTCATCCTTATGCTTATGTTCCTGGCCGTTATCATTATAAACATTGTTATTTCAAGAACCGGCGGGATTGAAGTTAAGTATAAGCAGACCTATGTAAGCGGGGTTCCTTCCGAAGAATACTTTGCCGCCAAAGAAGCGGGTATTGATGTGCTTGCTCTCCAGCTTAATGTTTCGGAAGAAGAGGCAATGCAAGCAATTGAAAAGGCCTTGATTGATGCCGGTATCCGTGAGGCCGCCCCTGAAAGCCAAAGCGAATAAAATTTAAAGAAATCTAAACATTAAAATTGGGGCCCTTGCAAAACGAAAGTTTCGCAAGGGCCCCATAAATTTTGACATAAATTATATTATTGCTTTTTCTTTTGCCTGTGGATTACAAAACGATTCATAGGGTAGGTCCAAATCGAGGGTACAAGCATTACCAGGGCCTTGATTATAACATCCCCTATCGTACCCCATTCGTAGGTTACGGACAGATTGCTCAAGGCTGTCCCTATCCAAGTTACAACAAGTATGTTAAAAAGTGTAAATAGTATGTTTATGGTTGCACTGACGGCAAGGTTACTGTCAGCCTTAAAGGTGTATTTACGGTTTATTATAAAGGCCAAACCGTAACCCACGCAAGCCGATATAAAATAAGCAATCAAATAACCGGCATATTTTATGCCAATGAAGTTTAGCAAAACATTGTTTATGGGTTTTTCCCTTATAGAGGTAAATGCAAATTCCAAAAGGAGTGCAAAAACCGCAAGTTCCGCCACGGAGCTGCCTATCCCCGTTAGAGACCATTTGATAACTTTAAAGAACTCTTCGCGCCTTTTTGAACCTTCTGCTTGTTTTCCGACCTTGCTTTTTTCTTTCATAAGCTCACCCCATACAAAACTAAAAGTTTATGTTCGGAGTATAGCACAAAACGAGGCTGTTTTCCTCAACCACATGTGTTACGGCAAGAAGATTTTGTTTTTATACCTTCATTTTCGCTTATCCAAGCGATTGAATCGGCTATTGACTCTTCTAAACTTCTGGGATTATAAGCAAAATCAAGGGCGGCTTTTTCATAGCTGAAGTTGCTGTTATTTTTTAAGATTTCAATGGACAGCCTGGTAAATAAGGGAGATTCCCCCGAAACCTTATAGTAAAATTCCGCCAAGGGAGCAACCGCATTGGCCAACCACAAAGGCATTTTAATCTTAGGTGCTTTTCTTCCGCTCTTTTCTGATATCAGTTTGATAATACCTTCGGCGCTGATGGCCTTTCCGCTCAAAAAGTAACTTTCACCCGCCTTGCCCTGTTTGGCTGCACCTATCATGCCAAGCGCAACATCTCTGACATCAACAAAGTTATAGCCGCCAAAGCCCAAGGTTACAGGCAATTTCCCCCGCATTATCATACGAACCATTTCGCCGGTAGACGAAATTTTAAAATCATAGGGGCCTACACAAGCCGCCGGAAAAACAACAACCGCTTCAAGTTCATCACCGGATTCATCTAAAACATAGCGGGTCGCTTCTGCCTTAGTTTTGCCGTAGACACCCGTAACCTTTTCCGGCGATACATAAGTATCCTCCGTCATAAGTTCGTTGCCGGGTAAGGGCTCTACCGCGTCGGTAGAAGAAGCGTAAACAAGGCGCCTGACCCCGACCTTCTTACAGGCCTCCACAACATTGATTGTGCCTTCCACATTTACCTGCCTTAAAAAATCTTCTTTATCATCACCTACATCAACTACGCCTGCAAGATGATAGACAATTTCAGCACCTTTAAAAGCTTTTTCCAAGGATTTGGGGTCGGTCACATCACCGTAGACTTTTTCGCCTTTTATGTCTTTAAAAATTTCACTGTCCGAGCGAATAAGCATTCTGAAATTTTCACCTTGATCACTGAGTTCTTTGGCTAATGCATAGCCCACATGACCCGAAGCGCCTGTGATTACTGAAATTTTTTTGCTCATTATATGCCCCTTCTTTGACTTTCTTGAAGTCAAGTTTTAATAAGTTCCACGCAATATTATAGCACCGAATGCCGTCTTTTTTTTCTTAAATTAACATTTTAGGCAAAATCGTCACCCTGTGTAATATTACAAATTAATTGCTATTAATATGTGTATTTTGACGAATGTTTGCCCGATTCGGTAAATGTTTTCATCAAAATAAAGTTTGGCCTTTTATTGCAATCAAGACCCTTATATTGTATTATAATGTCGAATGTTTGAAAGGGTGTGGTTCTTATGTCAGGCAAGAAATATATCTTGGCGCTTGATCAAGGCACTACAAGTTCACGCGCCATAGTTTTTGACAAAAACGGTGCAATTGTAGCCAAGGCGCAAAAGGAATTTGAACAAATATATCCTCAAACCGGTTGGGTAGAACATGACCCTATGGAAATTTTGTACAGCCAACTCCAATCCGTTACCTCTGTCCTGGCCGAAGGCAAGGTTAAGGCCGGTGACATTGCCGGTATCGGCATCACCAACCAACGCGAAACCACAATTTTGTGGGACAAAAATACCGGCAAGCCCGTCTATAACGCCATAGTCTGGCAATGTCGGCGGACTGCCGGCCTGTGTGAGGAACTTAAAGCCGACGGCTTGGAAGCTTATGTTAAAGAAAAAACAGGGCTTTTGATTGACGCATATTTTTCCGCAACCAAAATAAAGTGGATTTTAGACAATGTACCCGGTGTAAGGGAAAGGGCCCAAAGGGGTGAAATTCTTTTTGGTACGGTTGACACTTGGCTTATATGGAATTTAACCGGCGGTAAGGCTCATGTGACCGACTATTCCAACGCTTCGCGCACCATGCTTTTTGATGTAGATAAACTTGTTTGGGATGAAAAGCTTTGTAATCACTTAAACATACCCGAATCCGTCTTGCCCACACCGCTGGCTTCAAGCTTGGTTTACGGCCATGTAGCCGCCGGGATTATTGGCATAGAAGCCCTTGAGGCTATACCGATTGCCTCGGCAATCGGTGACCAACCGGCCGCTCTTTTCGGCCAAGGGTGTTTTGAATACGGCCAAGCAAAAAACACTTATGGCACGGGCTGCTTTCTTCTGTTAAACACCGGTGACAAACGCGTTAAGTCCCAAAATAATCTTCTTACGGGTGTTGCTTGGGGAATCGGTGACAAGGTTGAATATTCAATTGAAGGCAGTGCCTTCAATGCCGGCTCGGTTATAAAGTGGCTGCGTGATGAGCTTCACATGATTGACAAGGCAAGCCGTATTGATGAGTTTGCCGAAAGTGTGCCCGATTCTAACGGCTGTTATATGGTGCCCGCCTTCACAGGCCTCGGTGCCCCATATTGGGATATGTACGCCAGGGGTTGCATTATGGGCCTGACCCGCGGGGTCAATCGTGCACATATATCTCGCGCTGTTCTTGAAAGCATAGCCTTTCAAGTTACCGACCTTATAAACGCCATGCAGGCCGACTCCGGCATAGTGCTTGAAGAGCTGCGCGTTGACGGCGGCGCTTGTGTCAGCAACATAATGATGCAAATCCAAGCGAATTTTTTAGGTATAAACATATCTCGGCCCAAAAATGTTGAAACAACTGCCCTGGGTGCGGCCTATATGGCCGGGCTTGCCGTTGGTTTTTGGGGCAGTAGGGAAGAACTTGGGGATATACGACAAGTTGAAAGAGTTTTTAAACCGCAAATGAGCAGGCAAGAAGCGGCAAAACTTTATTCAGATTGGAAGCGAGCAGTCCAAAGGTCCATGAATTGGGAAGAGCCCGCTAAATAAATAATATTTAAATTTTTGAACGGAGGATTTTCATGGCTAAAATTGTTCTTGATTGGAAAACGCTTTATGATTTTGTTGAGGACGCTTTTGTAGGTGTGGGTGTACCGCGTGAAGATGCAAAGATTTGTGCGGATGTTTTGCTTGAATCCGACAAAAGGGGTATCGAATCACACGGTGTTAACCGTTTTAAACCCATCTACATCGATCGTATCAACATAGGTATACAAAACCCTGTAACAAATTTTGAAATTATTCGTGAAACCCCGACCACAGCCGTGGTTGACGGCCACGATGGCATGGGCCAGGTAATAGGTTATAAATCAATGCAAATGGCCATTGATAAGGCAAAAGAATACGGTATGGGTATGGTTGCAGTGCGTAATTCTTGCCACTACGGCATTGCCGGTTACTTTACAAGCATGGCCAGCAAGGCAGGCATGATCGGTATTACCGGCACAAATGCCAGGCCTTCAATTGCCCCCACCTTTGCTGTTGAAAACATGTTGGGTACCAATCCTTTGACTATCGGCTTCCCCACGGATGAAGATTTTGATTTCAGTTTAGACTGCGCCACTTCCATAACCCAGCGCGGCAAGTTAGAATATTTTGCAAGGATAGGCCAAGACACGCCTGCCGGTATGGTAATCGGGCGCGACGGTAAGGCCAAAACAAACACTGAAGAAATTTTGGTGGAACTCAATACCGGTGAAGCCGCTTTGGCACCCTTGGGCGGTATAGGCGAAGAATTAGCCGGCTACAAGGGCTATGGTTACGCAACCGTTGTCGAAGTGCTTTCCGCCGCCTTGCAACAAGGGAACTTCCTGCGTATGCTGACAGGCAAAAAAGACGGTAAGGATGTCCCCTTCCATTTGGGTCACTTCTTTATTGCTATTGACACGGAAGCCTTTATGGGGCTTGAAGAATTCAAGAAAACCGCCGGTGACATTTTGCGAGACTTGCGCTCCGCCCAAAGGGCCCCCGGCCATGACCGAATTTTCACCGCAGGTGAAAAAGAGTACGAAGTTTGGTTGGAAAGAAAAGACAGCGGTGTGCCCATAAACGAAGCGGTTCAGGCAGAATTTCTTCAAGTACGCGACAGTTTAGGCCTTTCAAAGTATAAATTCCCCTGGGAATAAATTAATTTAATTTTTAAAACTACACTAAATCAGAAAGGGAAGTACGAGATGGATTACGCACAAGAGTCTTTAAAATTACATTACAAGTGGAGAGGTAAGCTTGAAATTACCGCCCGCGCAACCGTGAAAAACAAAGAGGACCTTTCACTGGCTTACACACCCGGTGTTGCAGAGCCTTGTTTGGAGATACAAAAAGATATAAACAAAAGTTATGAATTAACGCGCCGCTGGAATACGGTGGCCGTTGTCACAGACGGCACCGCTGTTTTGGGCTTGGGTGATATCGGACCCGAGGCCGGCATGCCTGTTATGGAAGGTAAATGCGTTTTATTTAAAGAGTTCGGCGATGTCGACGCCATCCCGCTGTGCATCCGCTCAAAAGATGTTGATGAAATTGTCAAAACAATAAGCCTTTTGGCCGGCTCTTTCGGCGGTATTAATTTAGAAGATATATCTGCCCCCCGTTGCTTCGAAATTGAGGCAAAATTAAAAGAAACTTGCGATATACCGATTTTTCATGACGATCAACACGGCACGGCCATCGTTTGCTTGGCGGCAATAATGAATGCACTCAAGGTTGTTGACAAAAAACTTGACGACTGCACCGTCGTTTTCAGCGGTGCGGGGGCCGCCGGTGTTGCCATTGCCCGCCTGCTTGACAGCGTGGGTGTCAAAGACATGCTGATTTGTGACCGTAAGGGTATTATCTGTGACGGTGATGACCTTTCGCCCGATAAGCAAGCCATTGCCGACTTCACTAACAAAAACCGTAAACGAGGAAGGCTGGCCGATGCCATGGTGGGAGCAGATATTTTTATAGGTGTTTCGGTTCCGGGAATCGTAACAGAAGAAATGGTCGCTTCAATGAATGAAGATGCCATAGTTATGGCCATGTCAAATCCCGTGCCGGAAATTATGCCCGATTTAGCCCTAAAGGCAGGTGCAGCCGTTGTCGGAACCGGCCGCAGTGACTTCCCCAACCAAATCAACAATGTTTTGGCCTTCCCCGGTATTTTCCGCGGAGCTCTTGATGTGCGTGCAAGCGATATCAACGAAGAAATGAAAGTTGCCGCCGCCCGAGCCATGGCAGATCTTGTAAGCCCCCAGGAGCTCTCGGCAGATTATATCTTACCGCAAGCTTTTGATCCGCGTGTGGGTCCCGCTGTTGCAGCCGGTGTTGCAGCCGCAGCAAAAGAATCCGGCGTGGCTCGTATTTAGTTATAGGTGCGATACTTTTGGGGAGCAATGTTGTTTAGAGACGGCATTCTCCCCTTTTTAAAACTCAACCCAAAGGCTTTTTCAAGGTGGTTTTATGATTAAAAGTGTGATTTTTGATATGGACGGAGTTCTTGTCGACTCTGAAGCTGCCATCACCGTGGCTGCAATCGAAGCTCTGCGTTCTTGGAATATAGATGCAAAAGAATCCGACTTTAAGCCTTTCACCGGCATGGGTGAAGACAGGTTTATCGGCGGTGTGGCCGAAAAATACGGGCTGGTTTACGAAAAATCTATGAAGGACAAGGCCTATGAAATTTATCTTGAGACCGCCGGGGAGCGTGTCAAAGTATACCCTGAAAGCAAGATTGTTTTAAACAAACTCAAAGAGCTGGCTTTACCTTTTGCTTTGGCCTCGGCAGCGGACAAAATCAAAGTTGAATGCAATCTTGACTGCATAGGTATCGACCCTAAAGCTTTTGCCGCCATTGTCACCGGAAGTGATGTTGTGAAGAAAAAGCCCGACCCGGAAATATTTTTGACCGCAGCACACGAGGCCGGCTTTTCACCTAAAAGCTGTTTGGTGGTCGAGGATGCTCTCTCGGGCGTTCAGGCCGCCAAAAGTGCCGGTATGCTTTGCTTGGCCCTTACAACATCTTTTGATAAAAACAGCCTCTTAAACGCCGGTGCCGACTTTGTGTCAGATAATTTAGGCGAACTTCTTAATATTGTTGAAAGGCGGAAGGGAAATGAGCATAAGTAAGGAAGTTTTTGGAAAGAACAAAGGTAAAGTAATTGACCTTTACACCATAAAAAGCGCCAAAGGCAATTATGCTCAAGTGATTAGCTACGGTGCCTGTTTGCAATCACTGTGTATTGCCGATAAAAACAACAATTTAATTGATCTTATATTAGGCTTTGACGACTTGGAATCCCACCTGACCCTGTCCGATTTCCAGGGGCAGACCGTGGGGCGTTATGCAAACCGTATTGCAAAAGGGCAGTTTGAGATGGATGGGAAACTTTACAAACTGACTCAAAATGAAGAAAACGGCAACTGTCTGCATGGCGGCGGCGAATTTTCACATGCGGTGTGGGACTATCTTGAAAGCGATGAATCTTCAGTCACTCTTTCCTACCTCAGCCCCAAAGGGGCGCACGGTTTCCCCGGGGAGGTTAAGGCAAAAGTGAAATACAGTTTTACCGACCAAGATGAACTTATAATTGATTTTCATGCAAAAAGCGATGAAAAAACCCCCATTAATTTAACCAACCATGCCTATTTTAATCTGGCGGGTTCAGGTCATGTGCTCAACCATATGCTCACAATAAATGCCGATTTTTATACCCCTACCGACTCTGATAATATTCCGACCGGTGAGTTAAAATCAGTTTTGGGAACTCCCTTTGATTTCAGAAAATCCAAACGACTGGCTGACGACATTGGCGCCGACGACGATCAGCTTAAAAACTGCAGGGGTTATGACCATAACTTTTGCCTTAATGATTCAAGCGACGGCTCCCCTGCCGCGATCGCCTACTGCCCCGAAAGCGGTATCAAGATGGAGCTTTTCACCGATTTGCCGGGTGTTCAGCTTTATACGGGTAATTTTTTAAAAGAGATCGAGGGCAAGGGTGGTAAAAAAATGGGCCCTCATCACGGTTTTTGTTTGGAAACCCAGTATTATCCCGACACACCAAACCAAGCCCACTTCCCTCAATGCTTCTTCAAGGCGGGCCAAGCATTTGTCTCCAAAAGCACTTTTGCTTTTTCGCTTGTATAGCTTATTATCTTGGCAGATAAGATTTTGAACAGCTGATTAACAGGTAATTTTATATGAAAGTTCATAAAACATTAAAACTCTTCTGTCATAATGAAAGATGTTGAGTTTTAATCACGGTCAAACAAAAGGAGAGCGGTTATGAGTAACGAAAAAATTTTGGTAGTGGACGACGATGTCAATATTTGCGAACTTTTGAGACTGTATCTTGAAAAAGAACAGTACAGGGTCTCAATAGCTCATGACGGCCTAACGGCTTTAAAGATGTTTAAGGAGTATAACCCGGATCTTGTTCTGCTTGACATTATGTTGCCGGAACTTGACGGTTGGCAAGTATGCCGTGAAATCAGAAAAACATCCAACAAGCCCATAATCATGATAACGGCCAAGGGCGAAACCTTTGATAAGGTTTTGGGCCTTGAATTGGGAGCCGATGATTATGTTGTTAAGCCCTTTGAGGCCAAGGAAGTTGTGGCCAGGGTTAAGGCGGTCCTCAGGCGAGCCGCCTGCTTGCCCGACAACATGGTCAAAGAAGTAAACTTTGACAAGCTTTCGGTAAACCTTACCAACTACGAATTGAGGGTAGACGGCAAAAAAATCGACACCCCACCCAAAGAGATGGAGCTGCTCTACCATCTGGCCGGCAACCCCAACAGAGTTTACACCCGTGA
The DNA here is from genome assembly GCA_012524025.1 of Clostridiales bacterium. Taxonomy (GTDB): domain Bacteria; phylum Bacillota; class Clostridia; order Oscillospirales; family Acutalibacteraceae; genus UBA1447. The sequence goes on from JAAYSC010000043.1 coordinate 9,425, forward strand.
CCAGCTTTTGGATGAAGTGTGGGGCTTTGATTATTATGGTGATTCAAGAACCGTTGATGTACACATAAAGCGACTGCGTGAAAAACTTGAAGGCGTTTCAGACAAGTGGGAACTTAAAACCGTCTGGAGCGTGGGTTATAAGTTTGAGACAAAGGATTAGAAGATGGCTGTCAATTCAAAATCCAACCTTTTTCGCAAATATTTTCTTGTAATTTCAATGGTGATCTTTCTCAGTTTTGTCATTTTAGGCGGAGCCTTGCTTTTTTTCATATCTAACTCATGGGTTGAAGAAAAAGACTTGCTTCTGAAAGAGAACACCGAAAGTGTAGCCCAAGTCACTTCTGAATTGGTTGAATCGGGCTATATGAAAGAAAATGAGACGGGGGCATTAATTTTAATTTATAATACCCTGTCCACGCTCTCAACCTCGGTTGATGCCGATATTTACATAACAAACCTCAAGGGTGATATTATTTTTTGCCGCGACCTTATCAGCTCTTCAACCATAGAAGCACCGGGCTCTTGTGTAATTCACAATAAGTATAAGGTGCCCGAAACTATTATAGAAGAAACACTTGAGCAGGGTCATTATTCCGATGTCAACACATTTGGCGGTGTTTTCTTATCACCCCACCTTATTGTGACCAAGGCCATCTATGCTTCCGGCAAGTGCATAGGCATTGTTGTGGCCGCACAACCCGTCGCCGCACTTTTGGGGCCTTATGTGATTTCGGTTCTTAGAATGTTTGCTTTTGCCTCGCTTCTGGCCTTGGCCATCGCCTTCTTGACCGTTTATTTTATGATTTACAAGGTCACAATGCCCTTAAGGCAAATGTCTCGCGCCACCAAACGCTATGCCGCGGGGGACTTTAGCTTCCGCGTAGATGTAAAAGGTGACGATGAATTGGCAGAGTTGGCTCAAGGTTTTAACGCCATGGCTAAAGAGCTGGCCACGCTTGAGTCTTCACGCAGAAGTTTTGTTGCCAATGTTTCGCATGAACTCAAAACACCTATGACAACCATAGGCGGGTTCATTGACGGTATGTTGGACGGCACCATTGAAGAGGAAAGACGGCCGCATTATCTAAAAATTGTTTCCGATGAAATTAAAAGGCTGTCGCGTTTGGTTACCGGTATGCTTAATATGTCAAAAATAGAGGCGGGTGAATTAAAGTTAAACCCCACAGAGTTTGACTTAAGATCTTTAATCTTTAACTCTCTCTTGGCTTTCGAGCAATTGATTGAGCAAAAATCAATAGATATAAAGGGCCTGGACCGCATGGAAAGCCTGCCCATATCGGCCGACAAAGATATGATTGCTCAAGTTGTTTATAATTTAATTGACAATGCCGTAAAATTCACACCCCAAGGGGGTTATATTGATTTTGAGGCTAAAATACCCAAGGACAAAAACAAGCTAAGCGTAAGTATCACGAACTCCGGCCCGGGTATAGATCCGGAAGAATTGGGAAAGGTTTTTGATCGTTTTTACAAGGCTGACAAGGCCAGGAGTTTTGACAGCAAAAGTGCGGGTTTGGGCTTGTTTTTAGTTAAGTCCATACTGGATTTGCACGGTGGAAGCATAGAGGTTGAAAGCGAAGAAGGCAGCTATACCCGATTCCGATTTACCCTGCCCGATTAAAACGAATTTACCGATTGTTCAAACTAAATTAATAAGCTTTCTACACAGCCTTAAGGCAGGCTTGTTATACTCTTTACTGTAATAAAGTAAGATAAGGGAGGTTTTCAAATGAATGATGACAATCTTTTTCCGCAAGAAAATATAAATCAAGATGAAAATCCCGATCCGACTCCACCCGATACCGGGCCCGAAGAGGGTTTAAAAGAAGGTTTTCAGTTTGCTGATTTTACGGAAGTGCCGACACATTCGTCGGAAGAAGAAGCACCCCCTGCGGACCACATAAGTGACCCGGGAGGGGCTTACAATCATGGGGCACCGCAAGAAGGCGGCTATATGCCCTATGGCGACAGGCCTCAGCATACTACCCAAGCCCAATATTACCATGGAAGCGGTCAAATCCCGCCCCCTTATAATCAAGGGCAAGTTTCTCACGGCGGTTGGCCGGAGCCCGCC
>JAAYSC010000044.1 GCA_012524025.1 Clostridiales bacterium
AAGGGAATCAAAAGCATAATTGTTGTGCGGTTAAGCCTGACCGCAGTCAGGCTTAACCCTTAATTGCAAAGCTTTTACTGATTTTTTAGCAAAAGGAATATTTTGCCAATGTTTACTTGACACATACCCTATAGTGTGAAACTTGAACTATCATAAAGCATATGGCATAATTACAAACATAGGCTGTCCGTTTCCTGCTTACTGGGAGGAGGCACAGGTGAAAGTTATTCTCATTAATCCAATGGCAAAAAGCAACCGAGAGCCTGCTACTTTTCCTTTGGGTTTGCTTTCTATAGCGTCGCATTTGAAAAGATGCGGCCATGAAGTCAAGATTCTTGACAGGACTTCTAAGGCGACCAGTTACAAAAAAGTGATTAAAAAATTTGCGCCCGATATGGTTGGAATTTCTTTTCTTTCAAGCAAATCCACCAAGGATGCCATCAAAATTTCAAATTATTCACATTCCCTGGGCATCCCGGTTATTTATGGCAACACTCTGGCCAGTGCGGTTGCCGACATTCTTTTACTTGACGGTTATGCCGACTATGTGGCTTTGGGCGAAGGTGAGTTTGTTTTCGAGGAGTTACTCGAGGCTTTGGAAAACAAGAAGAAGGTTGAGAATATTCCGGGGCTTGCCTTGCTTAAAGACGGAAAAACTTACTATACCGAGCCCAGACCTTTTGCGGACGGTTCCGCCTTGCCGGTAATTGATTGGTCCTTTGTAGACCCGGTGAGCTATGCACGGCCGAGCTATGAATGTAAAAAAATGGTCTTTGTATATAGCTCCAAGGGTTGCCCGGCCAGGTGTTCTTTTTGTTTTAACGAGACTTTTCATAAAAGAATGCGACGAGCCAGGCCCCTTGAAGATGTCCTTACTGAAATATGTGATCTCGTAGAAAACTATGGTGTTGACGGATTTTTCTTTGGCGACGAGCTATGGAGTGTCGGTAAAAAAGAGCTTTACGAAAAATGCAGAGCACTCAAAGAGCTTGAGTTACCCTTTGTTTGGGGCTGCCACTTACGGGTCGGCTTGTTTGAACAAGAAGATTATGAATACATGTATGAATGTGGTTGTCGTTGGATTTTTTTTGGGGTGGAGACAGGTTCACCCAAAATACTCAAGCAAATCAACAAAGGAACTGATACCGACGGTATTATTAAGGCGCATAGAGAAGCTCATGCTGCCGGTATTGCCCTATTACCGTCGTTTATACTGGGCTTCCCCGATGAGCAAGAGGAAGATTTGCGCAAAACGGTCAGCCTGATTAAGAAAATTGCGCCCTACTCCAATCCCAAAGCCTTTTATCTTTCACCACTCATAGGTACTCAACTTTATTCTGAACTTGTTGAAGGTAACTTACTTGATGAAATTTATAGCTTAAAACAATTGGATGCGCAATGGAACAAAATGGGTCATAATTTCTCGGATGTGCCCCGAAAAGATATCAAGATCATTTACTCGCATATAGTATGGTGGTCTATAACAAACAGAAGCCCGGTAACTATGGAAAGAAAACGCAAAAAGATAGGCTTTTCTCACCCGGCAAATGCCCTATTAGCGGTTTTAAAAAGTATACCACAAAATGGTGTAAGACGAGTTATACCTAATCTTTTATATTCAGCCACTGAATTTTTAAAAATAATTTATTACATATCTTTTTTTAAAAAAATAAAAAAGAAATACGTATTGCACAAAACAGAATCGGCAGATGTCTAAATAAAGAATAAGAGAAGGCAGAAGGGCGACCGAGGTTGCTCTTTTGTTTTCTCTGTACGATTTTTTGAGCCAACTTGATCCAAGTTCTTTTCTTGTTAAAAACTGTCCGATATGTTAAAATTTGATGGTATAAGAGCATAGAGTTTTGGGGTGCAAAAATGAAAGTTTTACTTATTAACGCTGAGCCCTATCATATTAAACATAAGTCAGCCATACCGCTCGGCTTGCTTTCCATTGCCACTTTTCTTAAAAAGCACGGGCATGAGGTCAAGGTTTACGACAGAACCGTAAACAAGACATCTCTAAAAAAACAACTCAAAGTTTTTGAAGCTGAGATTGTCGGAATCTCGGCGCCTTCTTTTAAAGCTTTTGATGATGCAGTCAAGGTTTCGCATGAGATTAAAAAAAGAGATATTCCTCTTGTTTGGGGAGGAGCAATCAGCTCACTTGTGCCGGAAATTGTTTTGAAAACCGGTCTTGTGGATTTTGTTGTAATGGGTGAAGGTGAAATCACCTTTCTTGACCTCATTGAAAAGGTAGGGATGGGGGCAGGTTTTGAGAGCATTGATGGGCTTGCCTACCTAAAAGACGGTGAAGTTGTAATAAACAAGGATAGGGACTTTGCAGATTTGAGCGACTTACCAATAATAGATTTTAGCTTTGTAAACCCGGAAGACTATTTTGTGGAAAATTTTGGTTGTAAGAAGATGTTGCATATATATGCCTCCAAAGGTTGTATAAGCAAATGTACTTATTGCTACAATCCATACTACTCCAAATGTGTTTGGCGTCCCCGCCCGGCTCAATATTATCTAAGCGAAATAAAATATCTGATAGAAAATCATGGGATGGACGGTGTTTGCTTTGCCGATGACCTACTTGTGCCCAATAAAAAACTTCTACTCGAATTTGTTCAGGGAATTATCGACAGTGGCTTAGACTTTATTTGGGGCGGGGAATTTAGGGCGGATTTAGATGCAAAAGAAAGTCTTCGGCTCCTCTATGATTCCGGCTGTAGATGGCTTTATTTTGGAATCGAATCGGGCTCACCTAAAAGGCAGGATTTAATCAAGAAAAAATTGAATCTGGAAAAAGCTAAAGATCTTGTTTCGCATTGCGCAAAGGTCGGGATTGCAACCTCGGCTTCCTTTATTATGAACTACCCTGACTCCGATGTAAAAGAGCTTCAAGAAACAATTAGCTATATGAATGATTTAGGTGCAGATATCTTACTGGCTTCTTTTTACGGTCCAATCCCGAAGTCTGAAATTTATGAAGACCTTCTGGAAAAGGGGAAAATGGAGGCACCTAAAAATTATAAAGAGTGGCGCAAGATTAAAATGATGGACCTAATAGGGGAAAACTTTTCAGATATTCCCTTGAAGGATTTAAAGGTTATCTCGGCTCATTATTTAATGAGAAACTTCTTGTGGAAGGACCCGCAGAGTGAAAAAAACTCCAGGCTCAACTTTAAAAAAGCCTTCATGCGAGTGCTTGACCTGATAGCCAAGGGCGGGTTGGATTCCATCAAGTTATTGTTTATAGCTGCCGGTGAGTTTTTGCATATCCTCTATTATGCCAAGGCTTATCCCGGTATTTTGAAAAAATATAGCCTGAAGGGTAAAGAGTAGATTTTAAGGAAGTCAACTACAAAAGGGAACAAAAATGAAAGTATTGCTTATAAACGCAGGTTCATATTATGTCATGCAAAAAACAGTAATCCCTTTGGGTTTGCTGTCAATGGCGACTCTGCTCAATGAAAACTCTCATGAGGTTATGATTTATGACAGAGCTGTGCAAGGCGTCAGGATAGAGAAAATTCTCAACGCTTTCAAACCGGACCTTGTCGGAATTTCGGCTTTGACCTTTGGCAGTTTTAAGGATGCCATAAAGGTATCCCAAAAGGTTAAAAAATACGGCCTGCCCGTAATCTGGGGTGGCCAAGTCCCGTCTTTAGTTCCTGAAATTGTATTATCGGAAGACAATGTAGACTGTTTGGTAATCGGTGACGGGGAATTTGCCTTGCTTGATCTTATAGAAGCTTTTGGTTCAGGGAGATCTTTGGATGAAGTGGAGGGAATCGCTTATAAAAAAAACGGAGAGATTGTTTACACCAAACCGAGAGAACTAAGAGATTTAGCAGATTTCCCTCTCATTGACTGGAGTTTTGTAGATCCGACCAAATATTTTATTTCAAATGTAAGTTGTGAAAAAGTACTACATGTTTATGCTTCAAAAGGCTGCCCGGGTCAATGCACCTATTGCTATAACACTTGCTTTAATAAGAGAAAGTGGCGCCCCCGTCCGCTGGAGCATGTTGTCGATGAAATTAGTCGTCTGGTGTCAGATTACGGTGCTGACGGAATATATTTTGCCGACGATTTGATGAGCCCTAACAAGAAATATCTCGAAAAGTTTTGTACTACAATTAAAGACAGTAATTTGTCCTTTTATTGGGGTTGTAATATGCGAGCCGACATCCTCAGCCGTGGAGAATTAAAACTGATGTACGATTCGGGTTGCAGATGGATCTTTTTTGGAATTGAAAGCGGATCTGAAGCAAGGCAGAAAAGTATTAAGAAAAATTTAAATCTTAATAACGCGCAAGAAACTATGGTTTGGTGTAATGAGATAGGAATTGTTTCAACGACCTCTTTTATTGTGGGCTATCCCGGTGAAACGGTTGAAGAACTCAAAGAAACCGTTAAATATATGCTTGAATTAGCATCGGATGTTAAAGTCGGTTCAAATTACGGCGTTATACCTAAGTCCGAAATGTATGACTACCTTTTGGAAACGGGGAAAATCGAAAAACCCAAAACGCTTAAAGAGTGGGAAAAACTTGCCGGAATGGATAAAAAAGGTGAACATTTCTCACTTGCAACACCCTTGGAAAAAAGAGTGGTAGTTAACAGATTTCTCTACATGATAATGGCTACTAAAACAAAGAAGACAGAAAAGCATTCTCGTTTCTGGTTCAGGCGCCTGGTTAAGCAAACCTTGGATCTTTCGGTCACAAAAAACCTAAAGTCTCTTGTACTTATTTTTATTTCCGCGAAGCAGTTTTTAGAGATAATGTTTTATTCACAGCTCTTCCCCGGGATATTAAAAAAGTACGGTCTTGCGGGTCAAAGAAAAAAGTAAATCTTTCTTTACTATGGGAGTAAGGCGTGAAAATTCTTTTAGTCAACACGAGTTCATACTATGTAAAGCAAAAAGCTGCTCTGCCTTTAGGGCTGCTTTCCATTGCCACTCTTTTGAAACAAAAGGGGTATGAGCCAAAAATTTTTGATGCGACTGTCCAAGGTGGCAGTATAAAAAAATACTTAAAAACTTTTAAACCTGATATAGTCGGTTTATCTCTTCCCGGTAGCATGAGTATAAATAATGCTCTGAAACTTTCAAAAATCGTCAAAAAACAGGGGCTCCCTGTGGTTTGGGGTGGCCCCACCGCTTCGCTTATTCCGGAACTTTCCTTAAACAGCGGAGTAGTAGACTATGTAGTTATCGGTGACGGTGAATTTACTTTTTTAGAACTTATAGAGGCACTTGAGGGAAAAAGAAGCTTGGAGGATGTAGGCTCTTTAGCCTATTTTGAAAAAGGTCAAATTAAGATTAATGAGCTTAAGGCACCGGCCGATCTTTCCCTTATGCCGATTATAGACTTTACTTTTGTAAACCCGGAAAGATATTTCAACAAAAATCGGGGCTGTGAGCGTATGCTTCATGTATACGCATCAAAAGGTTGCACCGGGGTTTGCAGCTTTTGTTACAACACGGGTTATGATAAGCGGCGTTGGCGTCCGCGGCCCTTTGAAAATGTAATAGCGGAAATCAAATATTTGCAGAAAAATCACGGAGTTGACGGTGTTTACTTTGTCGATGATCTTTTGAGCCCGGGTAAAGAAAGATTAAGAAATTTTTGCAGGGCTCTTATTGATAGTGAATTGGGAATTCTTTGGAGCTGCGATATGCGTATTGATCAGCTTGAAGAAGAAGACATTGATATAATGTACGAAGCGGGCTGTCGCTGGATTATGTCCGGTATTGAGAGCGGAACGGCAGAAGGCCAAAAACAAATTTGCAAGAATTTAGATCTAAACAAGGCGCGAAAAACATTGGACTATTTGGATGAGGTTGGCATTTATTCAACCGTAACCTTTGTTTTGGGTTTTCGCCATCAGACAAAGGAAGATCTTGAAGAGACAATAAGATATATGAAATCAATAAGTGCCAAATCCATAATCGTTGGGGTTTACGGCCCCTTCCCGGGCTCCGACATGTACCGGGATTTGGTGGAAGAAGATGTTATAGAGCCCTTTGAGTCCTTTGATGATTGGAGCCGTAACGCAAATATGCAAACTATAGGCAACAATCTTTCCGACTTGTCACCCTTGGAGCTTAAGGTGATTATTAATTATTTTTTGTTTTTGATATTGACAGCCAAACACGACCTGGATGGTCAAAAAAAGCACTACTGGCTTAAAAGGCTGACTTTTCAAATAAAGGATATGTTGGCACGGGGGAATTTAAGGTCACTTTTGTTGGTTATGATTTCAGCAAAAGAGTTTTTAGAAATACTGTTTTATGCCTTGTTTTTCCCGGGCATACGCAAAAAATACGGGCTTTATCTTAACCCAAAAAAGCGAGAGGAAGAGCGTAAAAAAGCGATAGAAAGTTTTGAATGAGGCAAGCGAATGCGCATATTACTTATAAATTCTATACCCTATTATGTTAAACAAAAGGCGGCATTACCCTTGGGCCTTTTGTCTATCGCCACGCATCTTTTTCAAAAAGGGCATGAAGTTCGGATTTATGATAGGGCGGTTGAAGGTGGAAGTGTAAAGAAGCATGTCAAATCTTTCTTACCGGATTTGGTGGGAGTTTCTTCGCTTGGAATAATGAGTTTTTCTGATGCTGTCAAGGTGTCAAAAACAGTCAAAGAATTTGATCTCCCGGTTGTTTGGGGCGGCCATGTCCCCGGACTTATACCTGAAACTGTCCTAAAAACCGGGGTAGTTGATTATGTAATAACCCGTGAAGGGGAGCATACAATTGAGGCCCTGCTTGAGGCTTTGGCAGGTAAAGGTTCTTTGGGTGAGATTGAGGGCTTGGCTTACCTTGAAAATGGGGTATTCTGTGAAAATGCACCGAGAAAAGACATTGATTTAAAGGACTTGCCGATCCTGGATTATAGTTTTGTTGACCCTGAAAAATATTTTTGGCGAAGCATGGAATATGAGCGTATGCTACATGTCTATTCATCCAAAGGTTGTGTCGGGCGTTGCACTTATTGTTACAGCCCCGGTTACTGCAAAGAAATTTGGCGTCCGCGACCGGTTTCATATTTTATTGAAGAGCTCAAATATTTGAAAGAAAACCACTCAATCGACGGCTTCTACTTTGCCGATGATCTTTTTGCTCCAAATGTGAAAAGAGTTGATGAGGTTTGTGATGCTCTTCTTGAAAGCGGCTTAAATCTTGTTTGGAGCACGGACATGAGAACCGATATTTGCACAAGACCAATGCTGGAAAAAATGCACAAGGCAGGTTGCAGAGCTTTGTTTTTTGGTGTTGAAAGCGGTTCAACCGTCAGGCAAAAAGCTATAAAGAAAAAACTTGATGCAGACAAAACCCGTGAAACCATGGAAATATGCAAAGAAATCGGTGTTTGGGCCACGGCATCTTATGTTATCGGCTTCCCCGATGAGGATGAAGAAGAGCTAAGGCAAACCCTGGATTTGATTAAAACAATAAATTCTGATGTAAGCATAGTTTCCCTCTATGGCCCCATGCCGGCGTCCGAAATGTTTAACGATTTAGTCGAAAGCGGGAAGATGGCCTACCCCGAAACTTTTAAAGACTGGGAAAAACTTGCCATTATCGACAAGGTGGGAAATAATTATTCAAAGATCCCGGTTCTGGAACTTAAAGTCATATCAAATTTCTATTTGCTTTCCATTCTTGTGGAAAAGAAAGGCACCAAAAGCGAAAAGAATGTCTCTAAAGCTTGGGCTAAAAGGCTCGTATCATTAGCTCGTGATATAGCCGGAAGAAGGAATTTCAGAGCCTTTGCACTCTTGTTCTTGTCTGCCAAAGAATTTTTGGAATTGCTGTATTATGCCCTATGCTTCCCCGGAATAAGAAAAAAATACGGCCTAAAATATCGCCGGTAAAGCCAATTAAATTTGCAAGCGTAAAACAGCCGACCTGTAGTATAAAAAACACAAGTCGGCTGTTTTTTGAAAAACTTCAAGCAATTCAAGTGATTGCCTTGAAATACAATGATAATGGTTTATAATGGTTTTTGACAGGTCACCTTGCTTTGGGCAAGGGGCGAAAAATACTTTTTAAGGAGCTTTTATATGGGAAAAAAGGTCAGAGTAGCCATCATCGGTTGTGGCGGTATCGCCAATGGCAAACATATGCCCAGTTTAGCCAAGCAAGAGGATGTGGAAATGGTCGCTTTTTGTGACATAGTTGAAGAAAGGGCTCAAGAGGCGGCTGAAAAATTTGGCATTGAAGGGGCTAAAGTCTACAAGGACTATAAAGAGCTTTTGAAGGATAAGACCATAGATGTCGTCCATGTTTGCACACCCAACCGTTCACACGGCTTTATTAGCGTGGACTCGCTTGAGGCCGGCAAACATGTTATGTGTGAAAAACCCATGGCAAAAACTTATGCCGAGGCCAAAGAAATGCTTGAAGCCTCAAAGCGTACCGGTAAAAAATTGACCGTGGGCTACCAACAACGCTGGCGGGGCGATTCCCTCTATCTCAAGGCGGCTTGTGATGACGGTGAACTTGGCGACATCTATTATGCAAGGGCCATAGCCTTGCGCAGGCGAGCAGTGCCCACTTGGGGCGTTTTCCTCAATGAATATGAGCAGGGCGGTGGGTCCCTTATTGATATCGGTACCCATGCGCTTGACCTTACCCTTTGGATGATGGATAACTACAAGCCTAAAATGGTTGTCGGAACATCTTTCAAAAAATTGGGTAAGCAAACCCAAACAGCCAATGCCTGGGGCGACTGGGATCCGGAAGAGTTTACGGTTGAAGATGCCGCCTTTGGCTTTATTGTTATGGAAAACGGGGCAACTATTGTTCTTGAATCCAGCTGGGCCTTGAATATTGCAGATCCCAACGAGGCCGTGACACTGCTTTGCGGTGACAAGGCCGGTGCCGACATGCTTGATGGCTTAAGGTTAAACTATGTCAAAAACGGTCGCCAAGTTATTGAGAAACCGGACTTCAAAGTGGGCGGTGTGGCCTTTTATGAAGGCAAGTCGGCCTCACCGGCAGATATAGAATGCCGTACCTGGATAGATGCGGTTAAAAATGACACGGAAGTAAGCACAAAGGCGGAGCAAGCCTTAGTTGTAACCCAGATTCTTGAAGCCATTTATGAATCTGCAAAAACGGGCAAGCCTGTCTATTTCGAAGACTAAAAAGAAGATTTATTAAATATAAAAAGAAGGGGCGGTATGATGAAAAAGGCAATACAAATGTATTCACTCAGGGACCATATTAAAACGGGAGAAGACCTCTTGGAAGTTCTGGGTAAGGTCAAGGAATTAGGTTTTGACGGGGTCGAATTTGCAGGTTATTTCGGCTTAGACGCTAAAACCATAAAAGACAGGTTGGACGAATTGGGTTTGGAGGTTGCCGGTACCCATATAGGCCTTCAAAACCTTACTGCCAAGAATATTGAAGAGACCATCGCCTTTCACAAGGAATTAGGTTGCAAGGATATCGGAATCGGCGGAACAGCCACAAGACCAGGCCCGGTTTTGAACAGAGCCTGCGGAGTTTTGGGCAATGCCAACAAGAGAGCCCAAGAAGAGGGTATGAGGGTATATTTCCACAACCATCAGGAAGAGTTTAAGCCCCTTATGAGCGGGCTTATTCCCATGAATAAAATTATGGAAGCCTGCTTTATCCAGCTTGATACCTACTGGTCGGCTTGCGCTGGAATTGACAACTATTCTTACATAAAGAAGCATGCCGACAAAATAGTCCACCTCCACCTTAAAGACGGTATAGATTGTAAACCCAAGGCCCTGGGCGAAGGGGATGCTGACTTGGCCTCGGTTGTTAAGGCTGCAAGGGAAGTGGGCTTTGAATGGATTGTACTGGAAAATGATAATCCGAAGCCCAACGGCCTGGATGATGCGACAAGAAGCATGGAATACATGAAAAATGAATTAGGCTTATAAATAATAGCCGGCGATTAGGAGCCGGCTAATTTTGAAAAGGAGATTTAAAAATGAAGTTAGGTGTTTTTACAACTCTTTTGAGCGATCTTTCTCTTGAAGAGTCTCTCAAGTATTTTAAATCACTGGGAATTGAAATGGTCGAAATCGGTAGCGGAGGCTACCCCGGCAAGGCTCATGCAAATCCGGATATACTCCTCAATGATGAAAAGGCTCTTGAAGAATTTAAGGCCTTAATAGAAAAGTACGGTCTTCCGATCAGTGCTTTGAGTTGCCACGCCAACCCCGTTCATCCGGACAGAGAGATTGCCGCAGAGCATGACAAGGCTATCAGGGATACAATTTTACTGGCCGAAAAATTAGGCATAGACCAAATTAACACCTTCTCGGGTTGCCCGGGTGACAGTGAAGACGCCAAGGCCCCCAATTGGGTTACCTGCCCTTGGCCCAACGAGTTTTCTGAAGTTCTTGAATGGCAGTGGAATGAAGTTTTAATCCCCTATTGGAAGGATTTGGTAGCCTTTGCCAAGGCTCACGGCGTTAAGAAGATAGGTTTGGAACTCCATCCGGGCTTTAGTGTTTATCATACCGAATCACTCTTAAGGCTGCGCGAGGCGGTTGGTGACGAAATCGGTGCCAATCTTGACCCCAGCCATCTAATCTGGCAGGGTATGGATCCTGTTGCGGTTATCAGGGCATTGGGGCCGGCCATCTTCCATTTCCATGCCAAGGATACCAAAATCGACAAGTACAACACCGCCGTAAACGGTGTGCTTGACACCAAGACCTATACCGATGAAATCAATCGCTCCTGGATCTTCCGTTCGGTAGGCTATGGTAACGATGCCGCTTATTGGAAAGATATAATTTCAAACCTTCGCATGGTAGGCTATGATTATGCCATCAGCATTGAGCATGAAGACAGTTTGATGAGCCAAAACGAAGGCCTAACCAAGGCTGTCGAACTTCTAAAAGAAGTTCTCATTACCGAAGAAACAGGCGAAGCTTGGTGGGTATAAATTAAAATTTGGAGAATTGACATGAGAAGCAAAAAAACAATCGGAGCGGCCGTAATAGGCTACGGCGGTATGGGCGGTTGGCATGCGGAAAAAATCAAAGAAACCGAGGGTCTTGAGCTCATCGGTATCTACGATATTCTATCAGAACGTTGCGACCTTTCGGAGAGCAAGGGCATCAGGGCCTTCTGCTCACGGGAAGAGCTCTTGGCCGATGAGAGAATAGAGCTCGTTACCATAGCCACCCCCAATGATGTTCACAAGGAAATTGCGATTGACGCTTTAAGGGCCGGCAAAAATGTCATCTGTGAAAAGCCGGTTGCCATGAACAGTGAAGAGCTTGAGGAAATGATTGCGGTTGCCGAGGAAACGGGCAAGCTATTTACCGTCCACCAAAACAGACGCTGGGATGAAGATTATCTGACCGCAAAGAGGATAATTGACGAAAATGCACTCGGCCGTGTATACAATATTGAATCGCGAGTGCAAGGGGACAGGGGAGTGCCGGGCGACTGGCGTAACCGCAAGGCTCAAGGCGGTGGCATGGTGCTGGACTGGGGCGTTCACCTGCTTGACCAAGTGCTAATGATTAAGGAAAAGCAAAAGCTTATCTCCGTCTATGCCCAACTTACCTTTATTACATCGGATGAGGTTGATGACGGCTTTAGGACCATGCTCACCTTCGATGATGATACGACGGCCTATGTGGAAGTAACCACCAGCAATTTTATAAAACTTCCTCGTTGGTATATCTTGGGTGAAAACGGTTCGGCTCTTATCGAGGATTGGGAATTAAATGGTGAAATAATTAAGGTTTCAGACTGGGAAAACCGTGAAGCTGTTCCCGTACTGGCCGGGGCCGGTCTAACCAAGACCATGGCACCGAGGACCGATGACACCATTGAAAAATATCCCCTGCCCACAGTAAAGGCAGACTGGGGCGAATACTACAAAAACATTGTAGCCGCCTTGAGGGGCGAGGATGAAGCCTTAATAACCCATGATCAGATAAGACGGTCAACCAAGCTTATGGAAGCCATATTTGAGTCGGCAGCTAAAAACACTGTAGTTAAATTTGAATAGGAAAGAAATATAAAGAAAAGCCCCAAACGCTTCTGTGCGTTTGGGGCTTTTGGCAAGAAAAAATTATTTTACATATGTAAGTGTAAATGAATGTGAGCGAATACCAAGCCCCATTACATAAAACCTGAAATAATTGCCGTTCATGGTACGGTCACCGACTCTCATGTCTTCAACATAGCCGACGGAGTCGGTCTTTTTTATTTCAATCCAATCTTGGGGGTTTTTACCAAGAGTTATTTTTTTACTTGGATATTTTGCATTGTACTGATTTACCAGGCCTGCAAATTCTTCTGTTGTAAAAGTTTTGCTGTCGACCGAAACCGTTTCCGGACTGCTAACGCCCCCCTTGAGATAGGTGGGGGAAGTGCCGCCCCAAACGGAAGAGCTTGACACGGTTTTGCCGGCACTGGATGCGAAGTAGTAGGCCTGCACAAGCTGACCGTTACAAACAAGATATTTGTCCCGAACAGCCTGGACAGCTTTTTTAGCATTAGAATTCGATTTAACATCAAAGGTTTTGCTTAAAGCACTTTGGCTTGTCGGGACTTCAAAACCGTACATTTTTGCGAAATTGTAGGCGGCTACGGCTTGGGCCTTAAGGGCTTCAAGTGGCGAGGAAGCTCCGATTTCTTGAACGGCTGTCCTTATTAAATACTCTTCGGCGCTGTATTGGGTCGTTCCGTAAGAGATATAGTCGGGCCAAGTATCATCCATGACCTTGCTACCCGGGAAATAATGTTCCAAGATTTTAACATAAGTGTGGCCTTGCTTGGCCATAGTTTTGGCGCCTTCTTGGCTTAAACCGACCCCGTGCCCGTAGCCTTTGGTTGTAAAAGTGAAGCCGCCCGACAGGCCGGGGGTAGAGCTGGGTGCGGTGCTCGTAACTTTCGTGTCGGTAGCTGTTGTGTTTAATGTGGTTTTAGTGCTTGTGGCCGTCGTTGAAGTTGTAGTGCTTGTTGTAGCGGTGGTTGTTTTTGTGGTTGTTGTATCTTTCACCTTAGTAGTCGCCGGTGAGGAGGGTAAGGTCCCGATTATGTTGGCCAAAGTAGTGTTTTTAACAGTGAGTTTTTCGGATGACAAATCCGCCCCTGCCTTGTCCGCATCACCCGAGACTGCAGACGAATCATCATCTGACGATAATTCGTCTCTTGTGGATTCGAGGCTGCTTTCATTAGTGGTGGCTTCTGTGCTTGTGTCCTTAATATCCGGCTGAAAGTCGGTAGTTTGCGGCAGGGTGGATGAGAGTTTATCAAAAAACTCCCTGGCAGAGTTGGTCATCCGACCGCCGAAGAAAACAATAAGCAAGCTTAATACAATGGCAGCCAGGAGGGGTAAGGCTATTTTGAGTGCTACCGCACGCCTTGGTCTTTCACCTATATTGTTTGGGATAAATGTACCCTTAAGCGGGGAAAATTCGCCCAAATAGCTAAAAAGTTCGGCAATGGCGACCCTAACCAAAAGGCGGGCGCTTTCACCGGGTTTTGAATTAATCTTGACTACCCGAGCACCCTTGGGGCCGACAAAGGCGAGAAAGATAAAGAGCTTGGAAGGGTCTTTCTTATCCTTATAAATATCCGATAAGGCCAAGCCCAAAACATTGCCGGATTTATCACGGGCCTCTTTAGCCCAATCGGCAAGAGAAGCCTTTGGGTCTTTTTTCTCACCCGTTTGAGATTCAAACTCAAGAAAATCGAAAACAGACTCTTCCGTTTCAAGTTTGTGCAAGGCCAATTGCAAAAAGCGGGAACTTCTGTTGGCAACAACCGCTATACGGCCGCCTTCCGAAGCGAAATTAGAAACGGCTTGCCGAGCATTGGGGTAAATAGGGGCGGCCTGATCTTTTAGATAGGCCGAAAGCCCCAGCTCAAGGGTGGCCTCAAGCCTTGAGCAGTCGAGGGGGGCAAAGACTAAATTTTGTGAGCCGGCCTTGCTTGCGAAAGCGGAAAAAAGGCCGTCGTCGCTTGGGAAGGCAATTGCCCCGTCAGGCAAGATGCTGTGGGCCTGCTTGATTTCTTGTGAATTTTCGGGGGCGAAAATATTAATGGTGGCCTCAATCAGGTCGGATGTTTGGCTTTCAAAATTTAAAATTTTAAACAAACTGCCCTTGAGGGGAAGATAATCCGGTAAATCGGCACAAATTATAACCGTATCGGCAGATTCAAAGGCTCCCTTCAGAGCTTTCAGCAAAGCTTTTTGCTCTTCAAAGGCCGTGAAGCTTATTGCCTGTGTCGGTATGCCTGATTTGGTCGAAAGCAAATCTTTTACCGGCTCGGATTGCTCCCAAGCCTTTGCTCCCAGGGCCAAAACACTGACACTGCGGTTCACTCTATCCCCTCCTTTTCTTGTTTAATTAGGGTACCAAGCTTTTGCGTTTTTATATGGGTTCTTTAAGCCCTTGGCTGAATACCAGGCCTGGGGGTAACGGGGCGAAGGGTTGAGACTGACTTTCGAAAAATCAATTTCTTGGCCTTCACCTTCCCGCACAAGCCTTGCCACAACAACCAGTCGTCCGTTCTTAAAATGATCGTGAAAGCAGGTGGAAAGGGTTAAGATCTTGTCACCGGGTTTGATGTCCACCCCGGTTGAATAAAACTTTCTTTGATCAATTTCATCCACAAAACCCATGAAAGCCTCATCGGAACTAAGGTTTTGGAAGATGTAATTAAATAAATAGCCGTTATCTCCCTTTGAACTGCCGTTGGTGAGAAAGACGGCATAAATTTTCCATTTAGTATCCTTATACAAGGTGGAAAATTCAATTATAGGGGCGTTTTTAAAACCTTCCGGCTTTTGATAGGTTAAAAGTGGGCCGAACATCAGGTCGTCATAGCTCATATTGTGGCCGTAGATAACGGAGTTTCGATCAAAGTCTTTTACACTGCTCCTATAGTCTAAAAAAGCACAACCGTATTTTGATCTTTCATTGTAAAAGGTTTTTTTAAGGTATTCTGAATTGTTACGACCCTTGACAACGGGCATGTCTATATCTATACCCGGTATTTTAAGCCAAGCTACGAAATCACGATTTATGGCGTAGAGACCTGCGTGCTTGTATTGCATGCCTTCCGGGAAATTCACACCCGGATATTTTTGTTTTATATCGCCGTCACTGTCTTGCGTTGTGCCCACGGTAGGGCTCAAGTCGGCTATTTTTTTTGCTTCCAAGCCTGCAAGATAAGGCGTAATCAGATAAAGATTAAGCAAAAATACCACACAAACCAGCATGGTTACGACTGAAAGGGATAAAACCGTTTTCCTTAAGGATTCAAGAAAGCCGTCCCCCTTGGCCGGAAAAGCATTTTTTACAAAACGCCTTGCAAGGCCTTGTTTTTCTTTCGTCCGGTCTTCATTTAAATCACCGAAAAGTTCCGAGAGCTCTTTGTCGTCAAAGGCCGGTGAGTCAGGTGAGCTTGCCTTAATTTCCGGTGCGGGCGAAAGGGCTTGCGGTGTGCCGGTGGCCTTTGCCGTAAAGTGAATATCGCCGCTTGGGTTTTGAAGCGATTCGTCGGTAAGGGATGGAGGGTCGGCTTGTTCGGGACTTTCGACGGCAGGCTCATCTTTCGTTTCTGTAAAGAAGGTTTCTAAAAAAGCTTCGTCACTGCCAAAGTTTTCTTCAAAAGAGGGCAGGCCTTCCGAAGGCCCTTGCGGTGTTGTTGCCCGGTCGGAATCATCAAAAATTTCTTCTATTGTTTGGGCCAGCTCTTGGTTGAGATTGCTTGGCGGCTCCGCCGCCCATTCGGACGAGGGTTCAGGTTCAATTGAACCGTATTTTTCGCGTAAATCTTCGCCGGATCTGCCAATAGCTTCCTTGCCCCGGCTTGGGTTTTCATCAAAAGAATTTTTTTGATTTGGCAAAGCGGTCCCTCCGTCTTAATAATTATCGTTGCCAATTGGGGCTGTTTGCATAGGGATTCTTTTGCTTGTAATGATTATACCAGACTTGAGGCCGGCGAAAATTCGGATTATCCAAAACTAAACTTGGGTCAATCTCTTCGCTTTCGCCTTCTTCCATTAACTTGGCGACCACTACCAAGCGGGAATTTACCCTACGCCCAGGCAGGTCATTCATATAAATGCAGGTTGAAAGCTGCAGGAGCTTGTCGTCTTCTTTCAGGTCAAGCTCTGTATAAAAACGAGAATATTGTTTGATTTGGTCGATAAAACCGGGAAACTTTTCGGGTTTTATTGTGGGGTTTATGTAATAGAAAAAATAACCCTTATCATCTTTTTTTTCTACCGATGATATAAAAACCGAAAAAATCTTCCACTTGTAATCTTTATAAATGGTGCCAAATTCAATTATAGGGTTATTTATATAAAAATCATAGTCCAAATAATCAAATAAAACGCTGAAAACTTGTGTTTCATCGCGCCCGCTGTGGCCATAGATAACGGAATTTTGGCTGAGGTTTTCCACACCTGCTCGGTAGTCCAAATATGCATTGCCGTAGCGATTGTATTTTTTATAAAAGCCTGTTCTCAAATAGTAATTATTGTTGGAGTGTTGTGTTATAAGGGTGTCGATTGAAGTGCCCTTAATTTTAATCCAACCGATAACATCCTTATTGATTGCATAGATTTCTTTATATTTATCAAGCATACCGGCCGGATATTCGGTCGGGGGCAGGGCTTGCTTCAAGCCTTCTAATTCTTTCGGAAGCGGGGGCCGCGGCTCATATTTAAAAACTTGCTCTTCCGAAGGCGGGCTGTCGGGGCCCAAATCAAGGGCATGGCGGACGCTTATAAAAGCCCAAAACCCGGATGCGGCAATTAAAAAACATAGCAAAATATAAAGAAGTATATACTTATTTTTGGAAAAATCCAAGCTTATTCCCTCACTTTGGCTTTTAATTCAAGTAAGTATAGCCTGGCAATGTTCAGGGCTCTTGATGAAATTATCCGACGGTTATAGTCACGGTCGTTACTGCGGGCCGTCTGAACTTTTTCAACTATAATATCATTTTCAGCGACCAAGGCAATATAGGCCAAACCGGCAGGGTTGCCTTGCGTGTCGGGCCCGGGGCCGGCAACGCCGGTTACGCCAAGCGCAAGGTCAGCGGCGGCCAAGTGCCTGGCGCCCTTTGCCATTGAAATGGCAACTTCGGGGCTGACCAAACCGTGTGTTTTTATGGTATCCGCCGAAACGGCCAAAAGGCTTTGCTTTATATCTGACGAATAAGCGACAATACCGCACTCAAAAACTTTTGAAGCACCGGGGACCTCGGTTATCTTTTTAGACAAATAACCCGCTGTGCAAGATTCGGCTGTTGCCAACTTTAGGGCCGATTGTTCCAACAGCAAAACCAGTTGGCTTTGTAAGTTTTCCACATCTATCCCATAAACATAAGGTGCCAGTTTTTTTTGCAAACTATCCAAAACAGGTTTGCAGAGGGCCTCGGCCTTTTCTAAACTTTCTGCCCTTGCCGTCACCCTTAAAAGGGCCTCGCCGTCCTTGGCGTAGGGGGCTACGGTAGGATTGGTTCCGTTTAAAAGTTCGCCGGCCAGTTCCGCCATGGCACTTTCGCCTATGCCGAAGGTGCGTAGGGTATGCGATAAGATAATTTGATCGGAGTATTTGGATAAAAAGGGTTTGACGCTCTCTAAAAACATGGGTTCCATTTCGCGCGGCGGGCCGGGGAGCATAATCAAACACTTTCCGTCTTTTTCATAAGCCAGGCCGGGAGCGGTGCCCTTGGGGTTTTTAAAGACTTTTGCACCCTTGGGGACCAGGGCCTGTTTTTCATTGGTCTTTGGCATATCAAGCCCGCGAGCAGAGAAAAAAGCTTTCAAATCTTCTGAAATTTCTTCTGACAAAACCAAATCACAAGCTAAAACACGGCAGGCAACTTCCTTGGTGATATCATCGGGCGTGGGCCCCAAACCACCGCTGATTATGACCAGGTCACTGCGGCTCAAGGCTTCTTCTATTGCCAGTGCCAGGCGCTTGGGATTATCGCCCACGGTGCTCTGCCTTAAAACAGATATACCCATAGCCGCCAACTCCAGAGATAAAAACCTGGCATTGGTGTTGAGTATTTCACCCAAAAGCAACTCGGTACCAACCGATATCAATTCACACACAGGCATATAAACAAACCTTTCGCTTTATCTTATAATCATTAATTGTGCACCTTCAAGAGCTTCTACCACTAAAGCCGGAATATCGAGCACGCTTTCGGCTGCTTTAACAAACTTTAAAACGGGACGAGTGCGCGGGCGTTTGGGGGTGAAGATGGTGCAACAGTCTTCATAAGGGCGGATGGAAATATCAAAAGTTTCAATTTTTCTTGAAATCTTAATAACATCCTCCTTGTCCATGCCTATAAGCGGCCTAAAAACGGGTAGGGTGGAAGCGTCGTCCGTGCAGGCCAGTGCTTGAATGGTCTGGCTGGCAACCTGGGCAAGGCTTTCACCGGTTATAAGGGCCTTACAATCTTCTTTTTCAGCTATCTCGACTGCGATTTTCATCATGAACCTACGCATAATAACAGTAAAAAGCTCTTGGGGGCAATTTTTGCTTATCTCTTCTTGGATTTTGGTAAAAGGTATCGTAAAAAGAGCTATGCGACCGCTGTAAGCCGCAACTTTTTTTAGCAAATCGTGAACCTTGGCTTCGGCTTGGGGGCCGGTGTAGGGTGGGGAGGCAAAGTGAACAGCTACAAGTTCCAGACCGCGCTTTGCCATCATCCAAGCGGCTACGGGGCTGTCAATCCCACCTGAAATCAGCAGGGCCGCCCTGCCGGAAGAGCCGACGGGCAAGCCGCCCGCCCCTTTGGTTTGGTTGCCGCGAATGAAGGCGTATTTGTCACGCACTTCTACATTTATTGTTAAATCGGGTTGCCTGACATCCACCTTAAGGTGGGGGAAGTCTTGCAAAATTTTAGAACCCAGTTGAGAACAAATTTCAGGCGATTTGAGCGGAAAGTTTTTGTCGGCCCGCTTGGCCTCAACCTTGAAGGTTGAAGCGGCTTTGAGGCTGTCTGCAAGGTAGGGGCCGGTAGCTTCGAAAATTGCATTTATATCTTTGGCAACCGCGGCCGCCCGTGAAAGGGCGGAAATGCCAAACACACGAGAAAGGCGCTCAAAAGCAAGGTCCAAATCAAGGCCTTCTTCCAAAGGTTCGACGGTGAAAGTGGATTGGGCCGTTGTGACTTTAAAAGACCCCAAGTCTTTTAGGCGGCGTCTCATGTTTTTCATGAGTAAATCTTCAAAATTTCGCCTGTTTAGGCCCTTGAGAGCCAACTCACCGCTTTTTAATAAAATGATTTCTTTCATCTATAATTATTCTCCCAAAATTAATACTTGAGCAGGTTTTCCTTAACGGATTTTAGGCCTTCGAGCAAATTGTCAATATCACGGTTTTGGGTGAAGCGTGAGAATGACACGCGCACGGCGCTTTTTATAAGCTCTTGGCTTAAACCCATTTGAGCCAGTACCTTGCTTTTTTCACCCTTGGCACAGGCGGAACCCCCCGAAATGTAAACCTTTAGGCCGGACAGGTGGTTGATGATATGGTCCGAAAAGTAACCGATTAGGGAAAAATTAATAAGCCCGGGCAGAGCGTTTTCGGGCGAGTTGATGTGAAGGCCGTCAAGCTCAACCAAGCTCTCGGTCAGCCGGGCACGCAGGGTTGCCTGGCGTGCAGCTTCCGATTCCGGGTCGGGCAAGGCCTTAACTGCTGCGGCAAAACCGGCAATTGCCGGCAGGGGTTGGGTACCGGGGCGAAGTCGCCCTTCTTGTGACCCGCCAAAGAAGAGAGAGGGGAGCTTGAGGCCTTTTTTTACATAGAGGGCACCCACGCCCTTGGGGCCGTGGAGCTTGTGGGCACTGACGCTCATTAGGTCTACCCCAAGTTTTTGGGGTGAGAGCCGCATTTTTCCAAAAGTTTGCACGGCATCGGTGTGAATGAGGGCGGGTGCCTGCGCTGCTTCCACCAAGGCCCTGACTTTTTCAATGGGCTGAATAGCACCGGTTTCATTATTGGCAGTCATCAGGCTTACCAAAACAGTCTTGGCGTCTATAGCTTCCTCAAGCCGGTTCAAGGGTATAATACCGGAAGAATCCGGCTCTAAAACAAGCAGTTCAAAGCCTTCTTCTTGCAAGGCCTTGGCCGCGTCACCTACGCTGGAATGCTCTATGCCCGACACAACAATGCGTTTGCCTCGCCGCTTTAGGGCGCGGGCGGCACCAAAGACGGCTATATTATTACTTTCGGTCCCGCCGGATGTAAAATAAAGCTCTTCCGACTTGCAGTTTAAAGCACTTGCTATGGTTTGGCGGGATTCTTCCAAAAGGCGCTCTGCCCTATAACCGTGCTCATGGGGGGAAGAAGGGTTGCCCCAGTTAAATTGCAAAGCTTCTGCCATGGCGGCAAGGGCTTCCGGGCAAGGGGCGGTGGTGGCGGCATTATCCAAGTAGCTGGCATCTTTTATAGCCAAAGGGTTATTAGTGTTTTCACTTTTTAAAGAAAACAAACTTTCATCTCCAAACAACACTTTACCATTATAACTCATGCTATTATACCTTATATAAAGACTCCAATGCAAACAATCTTACAAGAATGTTTGCATGTTAAAAAATAATAATCGCGCTTGAAAACGGCCTTGTCCGCACACTATATATAATGTATATTGAGGCAGAGAGAAAAAAGTAGTGCTGTGGCGAACCAACAGACTAAACGCACGGCCGGGTGTAAGATAGTTTTAAGAAAAGGCAAAAAAAGTTTAAAATAAAGGTACAAATCGGTTGACAAAGGTAAAAGCCTTTGCTATGATACCAAGGCACCCCAAACGGGGGTCCCAAGCAAAAGGGGCCGAAAGGCTTGAGAAATCA
>JAAYSC010000045.1 GCA_012524025.1 Clostridiales bacterium
CCGCGCTTAACAACCATACTCCTGCTCAGGTCGCAGGTTTGAACCTTGTAAAAAAACAAAAGCGGAGGTATCTGATTGTCGCTTGATTTTGTGCCCATTCTTTCATTTTAACTTTACAGAGCCAAAACTATTTATTTTCTTAACTTAAACCTTAAGAGCCTCATGCCGTTTAAAATAACGGCCATTATGCTACCTTCATGGACCAGCATACCGATAGACATATTCATCCAATCACTGAATAAAACGGCGGACAAAAGAATAAGAACAACGCCGATGGCTATGACGATATTTTGCGTCATATTGCGCGATATTGCCTTGGCCAGGCCCAGGGCATGGGGGAGCCGGGAAAAGTCCGAATTCATTAAGACCACATCGGAAGTTTCAATGGCAACATCGGTTCCGCTGCCCATGGCAATACCGATATGGGCTAAAGCCAGGGAGGGGCTGTCGTTGACACCGTCGCCCACAAAGGCCACCCTTTGCTTTTCTTCATTTATCAGCCGTTTAACATAGGCTGCCTTATCTTCGGGCAGCATATTGCCATAAGCTTTAGTCAAGCCCAATTCACGGGCTATGGCGTCCACCGTGCCTTGATTATCGCCCGACAGCATGACCAGGTTCTTAACGCCCAAGCGTTTGAGCTTTTGCAAGTCCTCTTTAACCCCGGGCCGCGTTTTGTCCCGAACACCCATGATAGCCTTGAGCCGGCCGTCGACGGCGGTCAGGACCAGGGAACTGCCCCTATTTTCAAAGTCCTTAATGTCTTGAAGCTGTTCGGATGTAAGGCTAATGCCTTCTAATTCCATAAGGTTGGCATTGCCCACGGCCAGTTTATGGCCCTCAACCTCTGCTATAATACCGGCTCCTTTGACAACCTCGGTTGAACCGACTTCAAGCAGAGGCCTTTGCCCCAAGTCTTTCAAGACGGCCTTGGCCAAGGGATGGTCGGATTCACGCTCTATGGCAGCTAAATAGTCAAGGGTCGGTTCTATATGGTCGGTATAAAACTTTTTTTCGGCAACCGAAGGGTCGCCCACGGTCAGGGTGCCGGTCTTGTCAAAGAGTATGGTGTCAAGCCGGCTGAAATCACGGACAACTTCGCTGCCCTTTAGCAAAACACCGTGGCCGGCCCCATTGCCTATGCCGGCAACATTAGAAACCGGCACGCCGATAACCAGGGCTCCCGGGCAACCCAAAACCAAGATGGTTATGGCAAGTTCAATGTTTTTTGTAAGAAGGCCCACAAGGGCTGCTATGAGCAAAACCGCGGGCGTGTAATATTTTGCAAAGCGGTCAATAAAACGCTCTGCCGCCGACTTTGAATCTTGTGCCTCTTCCACCAATTCAATGATTTGGCCAAAGGTGGTGTCTTCGCCAACGCGTTGGGCTCTTATTTGTAAGGTTCCGTTTTCCAGGATAGTTCCGGCATAAACTCCGCTACCGGTCTCCTTGCCCACGGGGATGGACTCCCCTGTGATGCCGGCTTCATTAACGCTACCTTCCCCGCTGACAACTTCTGCGTCCACGGGGACCTTGGCCCCTGTTTTAACCAGCAAAATATCACCGACATCAACATCATCCACATCAACTTCTACAAAGTCACCCTCTTCATTTCGGCGTAGGGCACTTTCGGGTGCCATTTCCGTCAAGGCCTTGATGGCATTGCGTGTCTTGTTGAGGGTGCGTTGTTCCAGATAGGCACCGAATAAAAACAAGAAGGTGACAACGGCGGCCTCTTCAAAGTTTCTTATAATAAAAGCACCCGTTACCGCTATGGTGACCAGAAGATCAATACTGACAACCTTAAGCCGCAAGGCTTGAAAGGCCTGAATGAAAATCGGGATTGCCCCTATGACGGAAGCCACAATCATGGGCCCTTGAAAGGCCCAAGTGAATAAAAGCTCATGCCCGCCCACGAAGCGGGCGAGGAGCTTACTTAAGAAGGCCAAGATAATAAGTGCACCGCTGATGAAGGCGATGCGTGTTTTATTTTTTAAGAAAAATCTTTGCATATATAATCCACCTTTTATTTGGCTTGCCGGGCTTCGTCAATGGCTTGCAACATTTGGTAAACGGCCTCATAGGTCTCACAAGTGTCGGAAGGGACGGCATAATCGCTTGTGATTTGGCGCAGTTTGGCAAAGTCTGCCTCCGGGTCGCCGGCTTCGCCTTCCAAGGCTGTCTTCATAGAATCATAAATTTCTTTAACTTCAAGAAATTCCGGATGTGTATCACCGTGAACTCTTGCAACAACAGGGACATAAAGTTCCAACTTTTCCTTAAATTCTGCATAGATTTCTTTATAGTCTTTCATTTGTTTCTTCCTTCTTTCTGTAGATAATTTTAATCCATACCATTATACCATGAATTGATGAGAAAATAAAGCGGAAGATGATGCTTCCGCTTTATTTTATAGGGTTTAATTTAATGCCAATGGGCGTAAGGCTTAAAGGTAGGGTTTTAGGGCAGAGAACAAGCGGTCAATATCCTCAAACTCATGGTCGGCAAAGGCCGCGGCACGAATGACCCCTTCGTGCCCCGCGCCTATATAGGTGGAGTAAAGCAAAAAGATACGGTGTTTGTCGTAAAGTTCGGCCTGTAGATTCTTCATATGGTTGGCATCGCCGATTTGGAAGGCAATAACGGGGGATTCACTGTCAGGGTTAGAAATGCCCAGTGACAGCAAGCCCCTGCGGAAATAGGCTATATTTTCACGCAGTTTGGCCAGCCTTTCCGGGTGGTCTTTGGCATAATTTATTGCGGCGGCGGTTGCCGCTGCGGCACTTGTCATCCCTGCCGAGGCACCCCGCCCCGGGGGTGAGTAAACTAATTTGTCCATCACTGTTTTGGGGCCGGCCGCTATCCCGCCGTAGGCACAAAAGGCCTTGCCGGCCGACCCGCCACCGATTGCCTTGTCACGCGGGAGATTAAATTTTTCAATTGCACCGCGGCCGTGGTCACCCAGCACGCCCAAGGAGTGGGATTCGTCAACAATTAAATAACCGCCCAAGGGCTCAAGGAGCTTATAGTAGTCGCCCAAGGGTGAAATGTTACCCAAGGTGGGGAAAATACCGTCGCAACCAAGGGCGGGGACTTGGCCGGGCTTGCCTGTGCATTTTGCTCCGTCCCAAAGGGCGAAATGCGCCTTTTCGTCAAGGTATATCACATCATAATCATCCTGCAAACCCTGAAAGGCCATGGAAGCAAAAAGGTAGCCGCCTATAAAGTAAAAACCATCCTCTGTATCAAAAAAATCGGCTATGGCCGCTTCGGCCTCCATATTAGGCCTAACATTAAAACCGTAATGCTTGGGGATTTGCGCAAAGGCCCCGTTTACTTCAACGGCTTCTTTGGCGGCCTCAATAATTGCCCGTGAAGAGCAAAGGCCCAGATAACAAGAGCCTGCAAAATTCAAATATTCCTTGCCGTCAATTGTGACATTCGCCCCGCTTGGGGATTCAATAATCCGCATCGAACCGCCTCCTTCTTCTCTACTCCGTTGCGCTGTCTGTCGGCCCATGGGCCGCAAAAATCTCCCGTATCTTATTGGTGTATTTTTCCATCTCTTCCCCCAAGGGGCCGTGGGCCGATTCTTCAAACCAAACCAGCTCTTTGACCGGGGCGCTGATCTTATTATACCAGGGCTCAATCAGGGGGCTGGGGGTTGTGTAATCATGCCGCCCTTGCAGGATGTAAAGGGGGGCATCAAAATTTATTCTGTCTCGGTTAAAATCAAAGTCAATCATGGCCTCCCAAAGCGTGTCCATACTAAAGCGGTAGCCCAAGAGTGCGCCAAACTTGTCACTGACAGACATCTCACGCGAATAGAGCTGCTTGAGGGCGGAAGTAATGACCCCGCTCTTTTTCATGGTGGAGCCCCCGTATTTGCTTAAAACCTGGCGCTGCATGCGCAGCCCCTTGCGAACGGGCTTGTAACATCCCCGAACCGGGGGGCCCACGCTTTCTAAAATTTTAATTGACTTTTCATCCTTTGCTTTTTTGGCCGCATTCATCGCAAATTCATAAGAAATATCTTCGTTTTGAAAGCCGTTGACCATCTGACCGCTGCCGATGTAGGCCGCGACTTTTTCCGGATGGGCATGGATATAATTAATGCCGATAACCGTACCCCAACTGCCGCAAAGGAGAAAAACTTTTTCAGCCTTTAAGGTTGACAAGGTATAGTCAACAATGCCGTCAAGGTCTTCGACCATTTGCTCTACGGTCATGTCCTCTGCACGGGCCCCGTAATAGCCGCCCCCACAGCCGCGCTGGTCATAGGTTACCAGGGTGCAAAACTTTGCCCAAGTTTTGCCAAGCCTTGTAATAACGGCCTGACGGTTGGGGATACCGGGGCCTCCGTGGACAAAGATAAGGGCGGGCGCACGGCTGTCGTCACCGACTATGTGAATTTTAAACTTGTGCCCCTTAAGAAATATTTTTGTTTTAAGGTCAATCTTGCTCATAAATATCCTTCCCCGTTGGGTCAGACCATTGCGGCCGGTGTAACGGCTTCAAGCGGTGTATGCGGTTCTGTTTGGTACCAAAAGCAAGTGGCGCCGATATCCGATTGTTGGGCCTTGTAACCAAGATATTTACCAATTCTCCGCCAGCCCTTCAAGTCGTCATAGAGGCCTGCAGCCTTGTTCTTTTTGCGGTCTGCCGCTCTTGAAATGCCGATACCCATGTCCATGATTTCAACCTTCAGGTCACTGTCGAATAAGATGGGGTCAAGATTATGCCAGCGGTACATGCCAAAACGGGCACCCTTTTTATATATACGCCTCTTGCTTATGTTTTTGTGACGGAAATGCCCCCGCCTTGTTAGGGGCCGGCGGCGGTTGGCCTGGTAAAAGCCCAGGTAGGGTGACGAATAATCGCAATGACGGCCCTTGGGCAATATCAAATTCCACACTTCCGGTCAAGGTCCCTTGCCCAAAACCCGAAAACTCCCCGCTAAAGAGGTCAAGGCCTCGAATAAGCCCTTCCTCAATATCACCTATATGCAGGGCGGACTTATAGATGCCATAGGAACGGCTCACCATAAATCCTCCTTAAGGCCTAAACCGGGGTATTCCGACGCAATTAGGCTTGACCCTTGGTAATAGGAGCAACCCGTGACAGAAGTGTTTTCAACCAGGAGGGCGCTGTCCAGATCGTACTCTTTTATGTTCTCATGGCAAAGTGCCGCCGCCAGTGCGGCAGACAGGCCAAGGCTGCTTTCCATCATGCAGCCGATACCGCAGGTTATCCCTTTGGCTTGGGTATAATCCGCTATTTGCAAAAGGGGATAGATCCCGCCGGCTTTCATAAGTTTTAGGTTAATTAAGTCGGCCATGCCGCCCTCAATAATATTGCGGGCAT
Source organism: Clostridiales bacterium (assembly GCA_012524025.1). Classification (GTDB taxonomy): domain Bacteria; phylum Bacillota; class Clostridia; order Oscillospirales; family Acutalibacteraceae; genus UBA1447. Next base: position 5,365 of record JAAYSC010000045.1, read on the forward strand.
CGCCAAGGTCGGCCACACTTTCGTCCGCCATAATGGGGATAGGGGAAATAAGGCGGGCGGCCTTAAGGCCTTTAAAATCTTTGCGGTCCACGGGTTGTTCAATATATTCGACGGGGTAGCCTTCAAGCCCCTCCAAAACACGGGTCAAGGTGTCGGCTGACCAGCCTTGGTTGGCGTCAAAACGCAGGATAACATCGTCGCCCAAGGAAGCGATGGCCTTGGCCAAGCTAATGCTATAATCGGCGTCATTCTCTGCTTTTATTTTGAAGATAGAAAAACCTTCTTGGTAGTAAGCCCTTGCTGTCTCAAAGCTTACATCAAGAGAATCAATGCCTATGGTAACATCGGTGGTCAGGCGGTCTGTCTGTGCGCCTAAATAGCGGTGGAGGGGCAAATCGGCTTCCTTTGCAAGTGCGTCGTAACAGGCCATGTCGACCAAGGCCTTGGCGGTGCCGTTTGCATAAAGCCGACGGCTCATCAAGTCATGAATAAGTGCCGGGTCAACCGTCTGCCCTATAAGGTCTGCTTTAAGCATATCTATAGCGGCTATAACGCTCTCGTTGGTGTCCCCGGTGATGAAGGGGATGCAGCTTGCCTCGCCAAAGCCCTTGAAGGGGGTATCCGTGTGGAGCTTTATGAAGACATTTTCCATTTGGTCGATAGTACCGTAAGATATGCGAAAATCCTTTTTCATGCGCACGGGCAGCAGCCTGGTCTCTACATCACGAATGAGCATGTTTTTACCTCCCCCTTAATATTTTAAGCAACCGGTCAAGCTTCGGCAAGTCCCACCCCCTGCGCAATCCGCAAAAGCAGAAGGCGGGGTGAGTGAAATGAAATATTTAATTAATAGGATATTTTGTCCCTTAAAAAATTACCTGAACGCAAGTCCGCAAAGGCTTGGTCCAGCTCTTGCCTTGTGTTCATAACAATGGGGCCGCCCCAAGCAACGCTTTCTCTCAAATATTTTGAGGATATGATTAGGACTTGGGCCCCTTGGTCGATGCTTTCGATTTTAACATAATCACCTTCTGAAAGTTTTACCGCTGTTTTTTCTTCTACCCTTTCACCGGCCACCAAGGCATTGCCCAGAAGAGTAAAGAGCATGACGGAAGAGTCGGCCTTGGTTTTTAAAATAAAAGATGATTCGGGGTTTAGGTGCAAGTCATAATAATCCAAGGGCAGGTAAGAGCCCATGAAAGCACGGTGGCCTTCATATTCACCGGCCAAAAGACGAAGCTTGCCGTTTTCCAAGGTGATTTCTTCAATAGTTTCATTTTTAATGCTGTGGTAGGCGGGATGGGTCATCTTGTCCTTGGCAGGCAGGTTTAGCCAGAGCTGAACGCCCAGCATCCGCTCGGAGGCGGGCAGCATCTCTTCATGCATAATGCCGGAACCCGCAGTCATCCACTGGACTTCACCATCACCTATGGTGTCTTCATGGCCTAAGCTGTCTTTATGGGTCATGCTACCCCGGTAGACATAGCTGATGGTTTCAATTCCCCTATGTGGGTGTAGGGGAAAGCCGGCTGTATAATCTTCCGGATTGGTGCTGTCAAAAGAGTCTAACATTAAAATAGGGTCAAAATCTTCTACCGTGGAGCCACTTAAGACTCGGACCAACTTAACGCCGGCCCCGTCTTGGGTGGCATAACCGCGAACTTGTTTTATAATTTTTCTTTCCATGTCTTGCTCCTTTTTAGGCTGTCGATTCTTATTTAAAGCGGCCCAGCTCAAGCCCTTTTTCAACAAAATAGGCATAGGTCTCAAAATCAACGGTTTTGGGTATTGAATGATCGCTGTGAAGGGTGTAGCCAAAGCCTTCTTTTACGATGGGAATCTTACTTTCAAGTTCTAGGTCAATAATTTCTTTATCGTTTGAATAAAGGGTGCGGACATCTATTCCGCCCATCAAAGACAGGCGGTCACCGTATTCTTTAAAAATCTTTATAAGATCCATGCCGGCTTTGACCTCTATGACCTGTAGGCAATCAACCCCGGCTTCTATCATACCCGGAATCAGGGGCTCCACATAACCGCAAGAGTGCATTATAACGGGCAGGCCCAGGCTTTTTGCAAAGTCCATTGTATACTTGTGGGCCGGCAAGATAAGCTCCCTGTACATGGCGGGGGACATGAAGGGGCGTTCCTTGAAGCCCATATCTTCATAAAACCAAATCCCGTCGGGCTTGCCTTCCTTGGCAAAAAGTATCTCCTGCATGGCCACGGTAGCCTTGGCATAATCCATAGCCATCTCGGCGATCCATTTGGGTTCAAGCACCATGCCCATCAGCATGTTTTCATGCCCACACACGGGATGCATCAGCTCAAAGGCGTTGGTTCCGCTCCAGACGAAAAACCTTTCTTTTTGAGCGGCATAGGCCTTTTCTATCCTGTACTGCTCAAAGTTAATCCGCCGCTCGGAAGGGGTGATAAGGGGTTTGATTCTTTCATAATAGTCCTTAGCGGTTTTAATGGAAAAATCAATGTGCTCCGGTGTGGCCTCGTGTTTTTTATGCCGCCTTAAGGTAGCAAAATTACCGTCAAGGCCGGTGTAGGTATCCTCATCTTCGGACAGGATTTGAAATTTAAAGTCAAGGTCGGCCGTGAAGTTAAAGGGCCAGTGGGAGTGGATGTCAAAACCGAAATGTTCGGCCAAACTCTGATTTTTGTCAAACTTACCCTTGTCGTGCCAGTCATTGGTTGTGTCGCTCCAAAAGTGTTCATAAAGGCCGATCCTGTCGGTCTTTTGCCGTTTGAGCAAGCGAGTCATTCTTTCCTTACCTGTCAAGATTTTCCCCCCTCCACACGATAAAAATTTGCGGTTAAACCATAAGCGATTACTTAGGGTGTTATAGGAGCCTTTAGTTTAAATACTCCTTATATTGATAAGCTCTGACATAATCGACAACAAATTCGGCCGGCCAAGTTTTATTTTTTTCAATAAGGCCGGTTCCATGGCGGTCACTGTGGGCAACCCCGTCCTTGCCTGAGACTTCAATGGACAAAATCAACCATTCCGGTGCTTGCGAAACACCGCCGTAGCTTGTTCGCCCCGTTTCGATTCCGTCAATATAAAAGATATATTCTTCCGGGTTCCATTCCAGGCCATAGGTATGAAATTCCTTGTAGGGGTCACCCTTAACCCTGTATTTACCGATACTGGTACCCTTGCTGTCGGGCCCGTATCCGTCAAAAATTATGCCGGAAACCAGGGCATTGCCCCCACCCCACCAATAGTCTTTATAGAAGGTGGATTCAAAGACATCAACTTCGGTTCCGTCTCTACCATTGCCGTCAACATTGAAGGTATCGTCATTAATCATCCAAAAGGCCGACCACATACCCTGGGCGGCCGGGAAGATGCAGCGAACTTCAAAGTAGCCGTAAAGCTGTTCATATCGCCCCCTGGTGTCCATACCGTAAGAGTAGTAACCGGGCCCCTTGCCGCCGATTCCGTCTTCCAAAAATTTGGCTTCAATAATTAAATTGCCGTCACGCACATGGGCCAAGCTGTGGTGCCAGTAGCCGCCTTTGCGAATTTCCGCCGTGTCACCGTAAACATAGTGACCGCCCCAATAATTTCGGTCAATTTCATCACCGTCAAACTCATCCGACCAAACAAGGCTGAATTTATCCAAATCCAGCTTTTGCCCGGCGGGTTTAAGGCCGATGTCAAAGGTCATAATCCCCAATATCTGACCTAAAATCATAAGGGCGGAAAGGAGTTTTTTAATGTTAAGTCCGCCGTCTGTAAAAAGTTCTTTTAAACTGCCCCAAAGCATGACTATGGTGCCCGCGGGTCTTCCGCCAAAAATTTCTTTAAGCAGGTTTTCCATAAAAAGCCCCCCTCAAAATAAAAGACGAAACCTTTATATATTAAAATGTAACACTAATAAGAACGGGTGTCAAACCGAAGGTTTGAAGAAAATATTAGGTCTTGATTTACAAGATGGTTTAGGCTATTATAATATTGGATATTACAATAGCCTAAAAAGGAGTGGTCTGAATGTATATTTATAGGCATGCGGAAGAAACGCTAAAAGAGCTTGCGCGCATGTTTGGGGCGGTTCTTGTAACCGGCCCCCGTCAAGTGGGTAAGACAACCATGCTTAAAAAATTTGCGGACCATGCCGCCTATGCAAGTCTTGATGACCCCTTGCTGCTTGCTGTGGCCAAGGGGCAGAGTGCAACCTTTTTTAAGGACAATCCGCCACCTGTTTTTATTGACGAAGTCCAATATGCCCCCGAACTTTTTCCTCACATCAAAATCATTATTGACCGTGATAAGAAAAAAGGGCAATTTTTTATGTCCGGCTCACAGCAGTTTCATCTGATGCAAGATGTGACCGAATCCTTGGCCGGGCGCTTGGGACTTTTGACTTTGTTGGGCCTTTCCCTGCGTGAAAAAGCCGGCCTAAACTTCACCGCCCCCTTCATACCCAATGACAGCTATTTTGAAGAAAGAAGAGGCAAAAGTTTAGGATTTTCCTATGACGACATTTGGTACAATATTCACAGGGGGAGCATGCCGGAGCTTACCGCAAATGATTTTGACTGGCAGATGTATTATGCCGCCTATGTAAAAACTTATATTGAGCGCGATGTCAGGCAATTGACCCAGGTAGGTGACGAGCTTAAATTTTTAAACTTTATGACCTTGGTCGCCGGCCGTACCGGGCAACTTTTAAACCTTGCTTCTTTGGCACGCGATGTTGGGATAAGCACACCGACGGCAGAGCGCTGGCTTTCTATACTGGTGACATCAAACATTGTCTATTTACTTAAGCCCTACCATAATAATCTGATCAAGCGGACGGTAAAAACCCCTAAACTATATTTTCTTGACACGGGCCTGGCCGCCTACCTAACAAGGTGGAACTCTGCCGAAGTTTTAAAGAACGGAGCCATGGCCGGTGCCTTCTTCGAAAGTTTTGTTATTTCCGAAATTATTAAAAGTTTTTACAACAAAGGTTCTATGGATCCACCCTTATATTTCTTCAGGAACCAAAACATGGTAGAAATAGATCTTCTTATAGAAGACGCAGGCACACTGCACCCAATCGAAATTAAAAAGCACGCCGACCCGACCAAAAAAGACTTAGCGGCTTTTGCCGTGCTTGATAAAATTTCCGGCATAAAGCGTGGCCCCGGCGGTGTTGTCTGTATGTATGACAGGCTTATTACGCTTAGCGGGGAGGATAGGGTTATTCCCATAAATTACTTATAAAATAAATAAAAAGACCTTGGCTCGAAAACCAAGGTCTTTTTTGGCGGAGAAGGGGAGACTCGAACTCCCGCGCCGGTTCCCCGACCTACACCCTTAGCAGGGGTGCCTCTTCACCAACTTGAGTACTTCTCCAAAAAAATATTTTATTTAAAAGCTGCGGCAAAGCCGAGCAGCGCTGACTTTATGGCGGAGAGAGTGGGATTCGAACCCACGGTACCTCTCGGTACGACGGTTTTCAAGACCGTTCCGTTATGACCACTTCGGTATCTCTCCCAATATCAAGTGCGCTAACAATATTAACACAAGCCGGGCGACTTTGTCAATATGAAAAAATCGATTTAATCGCCCTTCTTTAAGGCCTTTTTATAAAAGCCCAAGTCATGACGAACTATACCGACAGTGATAGAACTTAAGTTGAAAATTTCTGTTATAACCCCGGCCCAAGACCCGCTTATGAAATTAAAAATAAGCCAGCAAGTACAACCGGGATAAGACAGAAGCCTGACGATATGCGCTTTTTCAAACCATAAAACAAAGGATGTTATGCAGACGGCGGCCATAGGAAGCAAGGAGCGGGGGCCTTCCCAAGAAGCCACGCTCATTACAATTGAGCCAAAGAAAAAGATGAAAGGAACATAGGGTTTGTCGGCCCATTTTTTGTTTTCACGCTCGGCATAAACATAGCAACGGACAACACCCAAGATGTTTAAAGCCATGCCGGTATAGGCCCCGATCATCCCGTAATGGACCACCCAAAAAATTTCCGACACCAGTTGCATCATCAAAATTTCCCGGCGAGTCTTTTTTTGGAAGGACCAAATCATAAGAGCCATGGCTATGAAGCCGATGAATTGGGCTATATAGTCCTTGGCGCCCATGGACCCGAAATAAGAAGTGATGAAATCCAAAAGAAAACCTCCCTTGAGAAGGCAACCTACGGTTGCGGTGAAGGGCGGCTTTCAGCCGCCGCTTATGGGCGACCAAAGTCGCCGTTTATGGCGCTGCAAGCAGTGCGCTTAACGATTGCTTAGGACCCCAAACTCACCGTAGCCGTAGGCTACCATAAGCTATTGTTAAACGCCTTGCGAAGCAAGGCCATAAGCGTCGCCTTTGGCGACCATTGGATATCTTACCACAAGCCTTGGGGAGCTACAAGCAAAAAGACCTTTTAGGCCTCTTTTTTGACCTGTCAGCCCAAAAGACTTTTAAAAAGGGGAAGAGCTGATATAATATAAACGAGGGGGTGAGGGAGTTGAAGGTGCGCATTGAAGTTGACCCAAACCTTGAAGAAGATGAGATAGTCATATCCTGCAAGGCAGTAAACGACAGTGTGCTTGAAATTCAACGCCTGGCCCTTGAAGGCGGAAAGACCGAGGGAGCAATCAGGTTTTATAAGGGCGATAGCGAATACTTTTTCACGGCGGACCAGGTTTTATTTTTTGAAACTTCCGGCGAAGATGTGTTTGCCCATACGGTGGATGACTCCTTTGAGGTAAAGCAAAGGCTCTATAGGCTTGAAAAAATATTGCCTGCAAATTTTGCTCGTATCTCAAAATCCGCCATATTGAATTTGGATAAAATCTATTCCATAAGCCGCAACATAACCTCGGCCAGCAAGGTGTCCTTTTTAAACAGCCACAAGCATGTCTATATATCCCGCCACTATTACAGGCTATTAAAGCAACGCTTTGAAGAAAGAATTAAATTTGAGTGAGAGAATTTTAAGGAGGATTTACTATGAGATTTAATAAAATTTTTTGGGGAATATTTTTATTGGTATCAGCCGGTGTTATTATCGCAAGCCAGGTGACATCTTTCGCCACCGTCAGCGCAATAAGCATACTGATTACAATCTTCCTTGCAGCCATAATGATTACAAGCATTGTAAGGCTTGAATATTTCGGAATCTTTGTACCCATGGCCTTTTTGTATATGATTTATTATGAGCCCTTTGACCTGCCCCCTATTAAGGCATGGATCTTGTTAGTCGCATCGGTTTTTGTTGCGACCGGCTTTAGCCTAATCTTTAAAAAAAAAAGAAAGATAAGTTCTTATACAATGCCCGGAGGACACAGGATGGGAACGGTTTCTGATTCAACCGAGGACGACAACCCCAATGTTAAAGTATCCATGAATTCCTACAGCAAATTTTTACGGGCAAACAATTATAACCGAGGCACTTTCAATGTAAGCTTTGGCAATTTAGAACTTTATTTTGACAATGTGAATTTAGCTCCTTATGGAGCGGAAGCAAATATAAATTGTAATTTTGGCACA
>JAAYSC010000046.1 GCA_012524025.1 Clostridiales bacterium
AAATCATCTTGCATACACCTCAGTTCGTGTTTTTTCGCAAATTCATTGTACTGATTCTTTGTATGCAAGGGAAGTGGTTCGCGCCATTTCCCTTTATTTTTTGCCAATGATAATTTTACACTAAGTCGCCGCTCTAATCGTATTTTCTAAAAGCATGGCTCTGGTCATGGGACCGACGCCGCCGGGGACGGGGGTGATGGCAGAAGACTTTGGAGCAACACTGTCAAAGTCCACATCGCCGCAAAGCTTGCCTTCTTCATCCCTGTTCATGCCCACATCAATTACAACCGCGCCTTCTTTTACCATGTCGGCCGTGATGAACTTGGCTCTGCCGACTGCGGCAACCAATATATCCGCCTGTTTGGTAATTGAGGCTAAATCCCTTGTTCTTGAATGGCAAACGGTGACAGTGGCATTTTCTTTGAGCATCAGCATGGACATGGGCTTGCCGACTATATTGCTGCGGCCCACTACCACGCAGTGCTTGCCTTCAATGGGGATATCATAAGCGTATAAAAGTTCCATAACCCCTGCCGGTGTGCAGGGCAAAAATGTGTAATCGCCCAACATGATGTAGCCGACATTTGTCGGGTGAAAAGCATCAACATCCTTGGCGGGCGAGATTGCCTTTAATACGGCCTTTTCGTCTAAATGCTTGGGGATGGGCAGTTGGCAAAGAATGCCGTCAACATCCTCACGGCCGTTTAATTCATTAATAAGAGCCATGAGCTCTTCTTGCTTGGTGTCTTCGGCCAAGGCATATTCAAGCGACCTTATACCAACCTTTTCACAATCTTTTCTTTTGTGGTTGACATAAACGCGTGAAGCCGGGTCATCGCCGACTATTATGACAGCCAGGGTCACTTCTTTACCTTGGGATTTTAGCTCCTGAGCCTCATGGGCCACCTTATCTAAAACATCTGCCGCTACCTTTTTGCCGTCGATTAAGTTATACATCCAAAGCCCCCCATATGACAAATTATTTAAAGTGCTTTTATTCTTCGCCTTCTTGAGTATCCTCGTCTTTTTCGGGCTCACCCAAAACTTCATCTGATACTTCATCGGCGCTATCGGCAGCATCTTGAACTTCATCAAAAGTGGCTTCTGCTTCTTCGGATACATCCGTGGACTCTTGGCTTTCAATCAAGTCAAGCGCCTCGCCCTTTTTCTCGTCCTTAACCTCATCTTCGGGTGGGAAGAAGTCGACCCCTTCGATGGGTTGCGGGTTTTTGATATATTTTTTCAATAAAATCGCCAACCAAACGGCGCTGATGATTGCAATCCCGAAAGAACGAACCTGGTTTAGGCTGAGGCCTATATATTGAAGAGGAATAGCGTCGAGCCTGAAGGTTTCGATAACCCCACGGCCAAAGCCGTACCAGACACCGTACATGAGCATGATTTGACCGCTGAACTTGCGGTATTTGCTTTCTTTAACCAAATAAAGGATTAAGAAACCGATAAGGCACCAGATGGATTCATAGAGGAAAGTGGGGTGAACAAAGGCCTTTTCGGCCATGGTACCGGCTTCCACAAGGATGCCTTTGGCTGCAAGGTCCAATTGGCTGATGTTAATGAATTCGGCAGTCTTTTCGCTCCACATGCCCCAAGGCATGTTGGTGTTATAGCCGAAAACTTCCTGGTTGGTAAAGTTGCCCCAACGGCCTATGCCCTGGGCCAGGAGAAAGCTGATGGCACTTAAGTCCATAAGATTATAGAAGTTTAATTTTACGACCTTACAGACTATCCAACCACCCAGGGCCGCAGCCATAAAGCCACCGTAGATGGCAAGGCCGCCTTCCCAGATGCTGAAGATTGCGGAAAGGTTGTCCTTATAATAAGACCAGTTGGCGATAACATAATAAGCGCGAGCACCTATAATGCCCAAGATAGTTCCGTAAATTAAGACATCGATCATTTTGTCCAGACTCATTTTCCATTTGTAGGCACCGCGCCCACCTAAAAGAACGGCCAGCAAGAAACCGAAGGCTATAATTGCACCGTACATTTTAATGGAAAAATGCAGGCCGAAAAGGGAAAATTCCGCCAGAACCGAAGGAATACTGAAGCCTCTTTCAAAAGCCTTGAAGTATACTACCGTATAATCACCCATTTTTAGTCCTCCTCAAAAAACAATTAAGCCGGCTTTATTACCGAAAGCACAAAAGCGTCTTCTGCAAACAGGTCATCCAGCAAGTCGTTGACGCTGCCGAGCTCTATGCTCTCACAAGCTTCAAAGCTATCAAAGAGCCCGTTATTTTCGAAAAAGCTTGAAGCCAATTCATTGGCCAAACCGTCAACATCATTATACATCATGACCAATCTGCCGTAAAGCTTGCGTTTTGCTCTCTCAAAGCTTGCCTCATCTATCTTTTTGCTGCGCAGGTTTCTTATTTCAGCCTTTATTTCTTCGGCTGCCGCTTTGGGGTCCCTTGACTCACCGCCAAAGATGGGGCATGCATAGCCAAAGCCCTCAAAGTATTCAAAAGAGAAGGCTGAATTAATCAGCTCCGCTTCCAAAAGTCTCTTGTAAAGCGGTGAAGCTCTGCCGGCCAAAATATCCAAGATTATAGCCGCCGCCAGTCTCTCTTGCGTGCTGCGCATGGGCGTTTTAACATTTTGCTTGAAACCCAGCAAAAATTGAGGGGCGCTGACTTCCAATTTTTTTTCAACATAATCTTTTAAAACTTCTGTCGGTTCGGGAACAAATTCGCGCTCAACGGCCTGACCCTTGGAAGATTTTAACTGTGCATCGGCAACTTCCAAAACCTCTTCCACGCTTACCTTACCGGAAACCGCCAGGACCATATTCTTTAAATCATAAAATGTGTTATAGCATTCATAAAGCAGGTCCGCTGTAATTTCCGCAATTGACTCTTGCGTCCCGGCGATATCAATACGGACCGGGTTATGGTGGTACATGGCTTGTAACATGTTAAAAAGGACTGCCCAACCGGCAATATCCTTGTACATCCTGATTTCTTGCCCGATTATCCCCTGCTCCTTCTCAACCGTTTCTTGTGTGAAATAGGGTTTTTGCACGAAGTCCAGCAAAATTTCTAAAGACTGCGAAAAGTTGTCGGTGCAAGAAAAGAGGTAGCCCGTTCTATCAAAACCGGTGTAAGCGTTGGCCGAGGCGCCTGTTTGAGCGAATCGTGCAAAGGCATCCAGTTCTTCGCTTTCAAAAAGTTTGTGTTCTAAAAAGTGGGCCGTGCCTTCGGGAATCAACTTGTAAGTGCCGTCGGCTTGGGGGATTTTATTGTCAATTGACCCATACTTGGTCGCAAACACCGCATAGGCCGAAGCATAACCGACTTTTGGCATTACCAAAATAGTAAGGCCCGAAGGGTGGTTTACTTTGAAGTAAGATTCTTGCAGTTTTTCATTTTTGATTTCTTCAATTTTCATCGGTTTCACCCTCCCCGCTACCCTTGAGCATGAAAACAGTATCAAGCCTTACTTTTTTTGCGGCCTCTACAACTTGTTCCAACTCTATTTTTTCTATCTTTTCTATTTCTTCAAAAGGTGTCGTAAAACTTGGCCTTAAAAGCTGGCCGCCATACCAGGTCACTATGTTTTCGGGTGAATCTTCAACCGCACGCAGGGAATCGGCTATGCTGAGTTTTGATGTATGCAACTCTTCTTGGCTTACTTGCCCTTTTTTGATTTCTTCAAGCTGTGCTAAAATAGCCCGAGTTGCGGCTTCTTCTTTGTCTGTGTCTATACCGCTTTGAACGAAAATTAAGCCCTTTGCTTTTACAAAGTTTGAGGAACAGTAGTAGCTTAAGCTCATCTTTTCACGAACATTTAAAAAAAGTTTTGAATGGGGGCTGCCACCGTAAAGGTAGGTCATAAGCATTATGGCCTCGCGGTTGTCATCCTCATGGGCCATACCCGCCCTAAAGCCCAGAACCAGTTTACCTTGCTCAACTGCCATCTCTTCGGAAAAATATTCTTCTTTTTCGGGCGCTTTAATAAAATTAGTTTTTATGTCAACATCTTCTCTTTCAAGATTGGCAAAGGCATCTTTTAAGGTTTGCAAAACAAGGTCGCTGTCTGTGCTGCCTGCCATTGTGATTTGAATTTTTGCCTTTTTAAGGCTTTCCTGCCAAGCTTTGAAAACACGCTCGCCGTCCAGTGACTCAACTTCTCTTTTTTCGCCCAAGGGGTTTAGTCCGTAACTTTCACCTTGGCACATCAAACTTTCGCAACGGCGCAAGGCATAGAGCTGTTTGTTATTTTTTTCACTGTCTATTTTTTCGCTCAAAAGGCGTTTTTCCCGCTTCATGTCTTCAGGCAAAAAACTGCCGTCCCTTACATTGGGGTCAAAAACCAAGTCCAACAAAAGCCGTGCACAGTTTAGGGCAACACTTTCGTCATCCAATGCAAAGCGGTCATCAATTGCGTTTATGGTCAGGCTCATAATTTGAGCTTCGCCAAGCTTTGACACACCGGCTGACAAGGCGGCGCCGTAAAGTTCTGCCAGACGGGCGTTCAATTGTGAAAAGTCGGGGTACTTGCGGCCGGACCTGTGAAGCAAGAAGGGCAAAAGCGCGCGTGCGGCAATATCCCCTTCCAAAGGCATGGCCATTGTAAAGTTTAGCCTGGCTGTTTTAAAGGTGTCTGCCTTAACCGCACAAAAGCGCACGCCCGGGGCTATGCTTTCAACTCGTGCTTTATATTTTTCCAAATTTTTCAACCCTTTCAAGAAAAGAATTTATATATCATTTTTAATTAAATCATCATAAGATTCGCGCTTGACCACCAAAGTATGTTGGCCTTGATTAGCAAAAATGACCGGCGGGCGACCGACGCGATTATAGTTTGAGGCCATAGAATAATTATAGGCACCCGTGGACAAAACAGCCAAGATGTCGCCCTCTTGCACTTTTTGGATTCTGGTGTTTTCTTGAATTAGGTCACCGCTTTCACAGTACCTGCCCGCTATGGTAGCAACCAGGTCGCGCGGCCGGTCGGCCTTGTTGGCGCAAATTACCTCATAGTGTGCACCATAAAGGCTGTAGCGAGGATTGTCCCCCATTCCGCCATCAACCGCAACATAGGTTCGTACACCCGGTATATTTTTAACCGAGCCCACCGTGTAAAGGGTAAGGCCCGCTGTGCCAACTATAGCACGGCCGGGCTCTATTAAAACATAGGGCATCTTAAGGCCCAAACGAGCCGTTTCACTCTTAAGAACTTTCGACACAGCCGCCATGTAGTTTTCAAAGGGATGCTTGGGGTCGGTGCTTAGGTAGGGTATACCAAAACCGCCGCCCAAGTTTAACTCGTTTAATTCCCGCCCCGTTTCTTCTTTTATGTCGGCCATTAAGCCCAGCATTATTTTAGCTGTGTATTCAAAAGGAGCCACATCAAAAATTTGCGAACCGATATGGCAGTGAAGGCCGACCAAGTCAAGCATTTTTGATTTCATGGCAACTTGTGCGGCCTGCATGGCTTCGCCGGTTTCCAAGGCAAAGCCGAATTTTGAATCAATTTGACCGGTTTTTACAAATTCGTGAAGACCGGCATCCACACCGGGTTTTATCCGCAACAAAACTTTTGCCCGCTTCTTTGCGGATATTGCAATCTTATCCAGCCGCTTGAGCTCTTCAAAATTATCAAGCACAATTCTGCCGACATTTTCTTTGAGAGCCATTTCAAGTTCTTTGGCTGTTTTATTGTTGCCGTGAAAATAGATTTTTTCCGCCGGGAAGTCCGCCGATAAGGCCGTGTAAAGCTCACCGCCGGACACCACATCTATACCCATACCTTCTTCTTTTACCAAGCGGTAAATCCCCTTGCAGGCAAAGGCCTTGGATGCATAAAGCACCATACCCTTACCGTCATAATGCTCACGCATTGAAGAGGTAAAGGCCCGGCAAGAGCGGCGGATTATATTTTCATCATAAACATAGGCAGGTGTGCCGTAGTGTTTGGCTAATTCAACACTGTCACACCCACCTATAAGCAGATGACCTTTTTCATTAAGGCTGAAATCATTCAAATTTAACATAAGGCGGTTACCCCAATTCATTTTACACTTTCTGAAATAAGTTGCCTAATTTCTTCAATCCCCTCGCCGCTTATGGCAGAACAAGGCAGTCGCTTGTAGTCATTAAATTCAGCAAGCTCGCTTTCCAATTCTTTTTCACGCTTGAGTCTTTCTTTCTTTTTGAGCTTGTCGCATTTTGTCATGGCTATAATAAAATTAATATTGTGAGCCTTCATAAAGTTCAGCATGTCATAATCCAGCTCCGACGGCTTGTGGCGCATGTCTATAATCTGCACCACCAGTTTAAGGTCTCGCTCAGAGGCAAAGTAGGCCTCCATCAATTTTGACCACCTTATCTTTTCGGACTTGGGCACCTTGGCATAACCGTAACCGGGCAAGTCAACCAGCCTGACATCGCTGCCTTTGAAGAAGTTTATGGTTGCGGTTTTCCCCGGTACGGAACTTGTGCGGGCCAGGTTTTTCCTGTTTAAAAGCTTGTTTATCAAGGAAGATTTGCCAACATTGGACCTACCCGAAAAGGCTATTTCGGGTAAATCCGAAGGCAGAAGTTGCCCCTTGGTGCCAAAGGAAGTTTCAAAATCAAAATCATCAAAACGCATGGGGTCCTCCTACTGGGTCACAATGTTTCGCGAGGCGGGCGGCGGTTCAATTACAAGCGGCTGAAGTTCATCGCCTTTAGGCATTTTTTCAAAAGAGCCCGCCATAGCCGTGGCAAAAACATCATCCACACCGCTGACTGCAACAAAGGTGACTTTTTCTTTTACGGTCTTGTCAACTTCGTGTAAGTCCGCAACATTTTCTTCCGGTATTATAACCGTTTTTACACCGGCTCGATAGGCTGCCATTGCCTTTTCTTTAAGACCGCCTATGGGCATTACACGCCCGCCAAGAGTAATTTCACCCGTCATGGCAACATCCGATCGGGCGGAAACACCCGTCAGGGCCGAAACCAGAGCTGTTGCTATGGTAATACCGGCCGAGGGACCGTCTTTTGGAACAGCACCTTCGGGCACATGAATGTGGATATCTTTTCCTTTATAAAAAAGGCGGTCAATGCCCAACATATCGCTGCGATGGCGAACATAGCTTAGGGCCGCCTTGGCTGACTCTTTCATAACATCACCAAGAGACCCGGTCAATTCCAGTTTACCCGTCCCTTCCAAGACAGCCACTTCTATTTGTAAAATTTCACCGCCCACCGAAGTCCAGGCCAAGCCGTTGACCAAACCGGGTTGAACCATGGCCGCGGGTTTATCGCTCTTATATTTTCTGGCCCCAAGTGCCGCTTCCAAATCTTCGGCCTTGTAGCTTACCCTTTTTTCATCTTGGGCCACACGCACGGCGGCCTTGCGCAGCAGGGAACTTATTTGTTGTTCAAGTTTACGCACACCGGCCTCTTTGGTGTAGCCTTCAATCAAGAGGTGCAGGGCATCATCATTGAGCCTGAAGTTCCTGCCTGAAAGGCCGTGGCGCTTGGCTTGTTTGGGTATAAGGTGTTTTTTGGCTATATTAAACTTTTCTTCATGGGTGTAACTGCCAAGTTCTATAACTTCCATTCTGTCAAGCAGGGGTTCGGGTATGGTGTCGCTCATGTTGGCTGTGGTTATGAAGAGCACCCGGCTCAAATCAAAGGGCAGTTCAATGTAGTGGTCGCGGAAGGAATTGTTTTGTTCCGGGTCCAAAACCTCCAACAAAGCGGAAGAAGGGTCGCCGTTGAAACTTTTGCCCAACTTGTCAACTTCGTCGAGCAAGATAAGGGGATTTGCTGTGCCCGCTTGCTGCATTGCACTTATAATTCTACCCGGCATTGAACCGATATAGGTTTTACGATGGCCCCTTATTTCTGATTCATCGTGAATACCGCCCAAGGAAATGCGGACATACTTCCGCCCCATGGCACGGGCTATTGAGCGTGCTACAGAAGTTTTACCCACACCCGGCGGCCCAACCAAGCAAATAATTTGGCCCTTGATATCCGGCGCTAATTTTCTGACAGCCAGCATTTCAACAATTCTGTCCTTAACTTTTTCCAAACCGTAATGGTCCGCATCAAGAATCTTTCGTGCTCGTGTCAGATTGAGTTTGTCTTTTGTTTGTTTGTTCCAGGGCAGTGCCAAGATGGTTTCAAGATAATTTCTTATAACCCCCGATTCAGGCGATTGGGGTGAAATTCGCTCCAAACGGTCGCATTCACGCATTAGTTTTGTATGCGACGCTTCATCCAGGCCCAGCTTTTCAATCTGCTTGCGGTAGTCGGCCAATTCGGATTCCGGCGAGCTGCCGTCATTGAGTTCACCGCTGATGGCCTTCAACTGCTCACGAAGGTAGTATTCACGCTGGTTTCTATCAATTTGCTCTTGAACTTGGCTGTGAATATCGTCTTCAAGTTGCAAAAGTTTGGTTTCTTTTTCAAGGATTACGCAAAGCCTTTCCAGCCTTTTGACGGGGTTTAGAAATTGTAAAACTTCTTGCCTGTCGGCATAATCTAAAACTATGTTGCCGGCTATATAGTCGGCTAACTCACCCGGTTTTTTATGTGAAAGAATCTTAAGCACCAATTCCGACGGCAACTGGGGTGAAACATTTGAATAGTCATTAAAAATATCTTTCGCCTTGCGCACCAAGGCCCTTGCATAATCGGTTTCACTGCTTTTAACCTTCATGGTTTTTATAAGTATGGTGTCACCCTGCAAGAAGGGTTCTTCTTGCTTGACATCGAGCAGCTTTGCCCTATACATACCTTCCACCACAAGGCGTACATTGTCACTGCCTTGCAACTTAAGCATTTGTTTAATGCCGGCAACCACACCTGTTTTGTAAAGCTCTTCGGCGGTGGGGTCATCGTCCGCAAAGTCTTTTTGTGTAACTAAAAAAACTTCACCGTCGTCCTTCATGGCCGCTTTCAAGGCAGCGACCGACTTTGACCTGCCAACATCGAAGTGTAGGTGCATATCGGGGAAAACCACTAAACCGCGAAGAGCCACAATAGGCAAATTGCGGATTGAATTATCATCTTTACTCATACAATCATCTCCTAACAAAAAGGGTGCGAGCAACACACTCCTTCAGTATATTATTATACTAAAGGGGGGCCCCTGAGTCAACCGAGACCCGGGCCCCTAAATGCGGTTAGAAAGAGCCCTTGCCGTTTATAGCAAGGGCCCCATAGCTTAATGTTTACACCGCCGGCTTTTTCTTTTGTTTTAAGAGTCTTGATGTTTTGGGCTTGGCCTGTGTTTTTTTGCCCTTGCTGCGTTGTATTAACGGAGCCTCTTTGTCAATAACACCGGCCTTGGTAATTGTTACCTTTTCAATTTCTTCGTCCGAAGGTATTTCATACATAAGGGGCAGAAGAACTTCTTCCATAATGGTGCGCAGACCGCGGGCTCCCGTTTCTTTTTCCAATGTTTTCAGGGCTATGGCCTCAAGAGCTTCTTGCTCAAATTCAAGCTCTACTTCATCCAGGCTGAAGAGCACTTGATATTGCTTTATTATGGCATTTTTAGGTTCTGTCAAAATCCTTACCAGCGACTCGCTGTCCAAATCTTCCAGGGCTGTGATAACGGGCAACCTGCCCACCAATTCGGGTATAAGCCCAAATTTAACCAAGTCTTGGTGAATGACATGACCCAGGAGCTCTTTTCTGTCCTTTTCTTTTTTGCCTTTGACATCTGCCCCAAAACCCAGGGCGGAACCTCCGATTCTTTTTTCAATCAGTTTTTCTATGCCGTCAAAAGCACCGGCGCATATGAATAAAATGTTGGAAGTGTCTACCTGAATGAACTCTTGTTGCGGGTGCTTTCGCCCACCCAGGGGGGACACATTGGCTACTGTGCCTTCTATGATTTTAAGCAAGGCTTGCTGCACACCCTCACCGCTGACATCGCGGGTGATGGAGGGGTTTTCAGACTTGCGGGCAATCTTGTCAAGCTCATCGACATAAATTATGCCCCGTTCAGCCTTTTCCACATCAAAGTCCGCCGCTTGTATTATGCGCAGCAAGATATTTTCAACATCTTCACCCACATAACCAGCTTCGGTCAAGGTTGTTGCGTCTGCTATGGCAAAGGGTACATCTAAAATTTTTGCCAGCGTTTGCGCCAACATGGTCTTGCCGACACCCGTGGGCCCCAGCATGAGTATATTGCTTTTTTGGACTTCTACCTTTGACGCCTTGTCAATCTTAATGCGTTTATAGTGATTGTAAACCGCAACGCTTAAGGCAATTTTCGCTTGATCTTGGCCAATGACATATTCGTCAAGTTGAGCTTTCAGCTCTTGCGGCTTGGGCAGTTCCCAAGCAAGTTGCTCTTTTTCTTCCTTGGCCTTTTCGTCCTCGATTATAACATTGCAAAGTTCAACACATTCATTGCAAATGTAAACACCTTGCCCGGCAATCAGTTTTTTTACATGCTCCTGCTTTTTACGGCAGAAAGAGCACAGCGCTTGCCTTTCCCTTCTGTCGTCATCTCTTGCCATTTAAACCACCTTATCTTTTGGTTAACACCTTGTCAATAAGCCCGTAGTCCAAGGCTTCTTCTGCGGTCATGTAGTAGTCTCGCTCGGTGTCTTTTTGAATTACTTCAATGGGCTTACCGGTGTTTTCGGCAAGGATTTTGTTTAATTTTTCGCGAGTGCGCAAAATATGGTCGGCTACTATTTTAATTTCGGTCGCTTGCCCTTGCACGCCGCCCAGGGGTTGGTGAATCAAAACTTCGCTGTTGGGCAAAGCTATACGCTTACCCTTGGTGCCCGATGAAAGTAAGAAGGCACCCATGGATGCGGCCAAACCCATGCAAATTGTGGAAACATCACACTTGATGTATTGCATGGTATCATAAATAGCCATTCCGGCGGTAACCGAGCCACCCGGCGAGTTGATGTAAAGGCTGATATCCTTTTCCGGGTCCTGCCCTTCAAGGAAGAGCAATTGCGCCACAACCAGGCTGGCGGTAACATCGTTTACCTGGTCGGACAACATAATAATGCGATCGTTTAAGAGGCGGGAAAAAATATCATAAGAACGCTCGCCCCTGTTTGTTTGTTCAATTACCATTGGTACCAATGCCATTGTGTATACCTCCTTGATATTATTGAATTATCCTACAAATAAGTTAATCTTTTTTATCTTCTTTTTTAGCTTTATCGGCAGCCGGCTTTGCTTTTGCCTTGGGTTTTGCTTTTGGTTTGCTTTCTTTCTTTTCGGCTGCCTTGCCTTCCTTCTTGTCTTCCTTTTTGGCTTTTTCTGCCTTGGGCTTTGCTTTTTGGGTTTCTTCAACAAGTGCTTGGTCCAAAACCAATTGCAGGGCCTTTTGGTTTAAAATATCTTCTTTCAGCGCATCAACCGGTATCAGGGGCTTTACGGCTTCTGCTTCCATTGAATAAGCTTCAGCTATTTTTTTGTATTCCGCTTCAAGGTCTTCTTCGCTGACCTGAATATCTTCAAGCTCTGCAATTTTTTCAAGGGCCAGGGTCATCTTAACTTGTTTGTGGGCATCTTCATACATGCGAGCTTCAAAGGCCGGCCTGTCCATCCCGGTCATTTGAAGATACATGTCAAGTTCAAAGCCGGAAGATTTCAGTTGTTTTTCATAGTCGGCTATGTTTTCTTGGGCTCTTTTTTCAATCATTACATGGGGAATTTCCACTTTAGTAAGGTCAATCAGTTTTTCTATAACCGCTTGTTCAAATTCTTTTTCGACACTTTCGGCCTTGCCTTCGCTCAAATCTTCTTTAATGCTTTTTTTCAGCTCGGCAAGGGTATCATATTCACTGACATCTTTGACGAATTCATCGTCCAATTCGGGCAGTTCTTTTTCTTTAATCTCATGCAGCTTAACCTTGAAAACAGCTGCCTTACCCGCAAGTTCCGGGGTATATTCTTCCGGGAAGCTGACATTTACATCAAACTCGTCACCGGTGTTTTTGCCTATAATTTGCTCTTCAAAACCGGGGATGAAGCTACCCGAACCCAAAATCAGGTTGTGGTTTTCACCCTTACCGCCTTCAAAAGCCACATCATCGATAAAGCCTTCAAAGTCAATCACGGCTGTATCGCCGTCTTGGGCGGGCCTGCCTTCAACCGTAATCGTTCGCGAATTTCGCTCACGCAGGCGCTCAATTTCTTCGTCAACTTCCTTTTTACTGACGGTGGCTTTAGCCTTGGGGGCTTTGATGCCCTTGTAGTCGCCCATCTCAACTTCGGGCTTGACCGCAACCTTAACCGTGAAAAGCACGCCGTCTTTACCCATTTCTTTGACGGTGTAGTCATAGGGGTTGGCAACAGCGTCAATCTTGGTTTCTTCGTAAGCTTGAGCTATAAGGGAAGGAAAGAGTTCTTCCATGGCGTCTTCATAGAAAAAGTCTTCACCGTACATTCTTTCGATTATGCTTAAGGGAGCTTTACCCTTGCGAAAACCGGGGATATTGATTCTTTTCTTGTTTTTGTTGTAGGCCCTTTTGTTGGCCGCCATGAAATCTTCAGCGCTGATTTCAATTTCAAGTTCATAGACATTTGCTTCAACTTCTTTGGATGATTTTAAGCTCATATTTTTTCCTCCTACTGAATAAATCCGACCTTACGGATATTAACTTTTTAATTATAACAGATTTAGGCTTGGGTTTCCATATAACAATTATGGCGAATTTAGGCTTTTAGGCTATGTGTTTTGGGCAAAATTCCAGATAATCGGCCGAAATAAGGTCGTATTTGACTCCCCCGCTTTCAAAGGCGGCAAAACCCTTGAAGGCTTGGGCGTGCAAGTGACCGAAGTAGCAGCGTTCAATGCCTTCCTCTTCCAAAACTTCCCTGATTGCCCGACATTCCTGGCCGGCAAAGACCGGCGGGTAGTGCAAGAAGGCCACGGGTTTGGCCTTATAGGCCCTTGCCGCCTCAATAGACATCTTTAGCCTGTTGGCCTCTCGCAAAAGTATTTTTTGGTCTTGAGGATTTTCATTGTCCGGCGACCAGCCCCTGGTGCCGCAAATAGCTATGGAATCGGCCACATAGGCATTGTTGTGCAAAATATGCAAGGATTTAAAGCCCTTGTCTTCAAAAAAAACATCCATTTTGCTTTTACTGTTCCACCAATAATCATGGTTACCCTTAAGCAAAATTTTACGGCCCGGCAGAGAATCCAAAAAAGCAAAATCAGGTAAGGCTTCCTCAAGGGTCATACCCCAAGAGATATCACCGGCTATTACCACCGTGTCATCGGCTTCAACCAAGCGTCGCCAATTATTTTCCAGCCTTTTTTCAAAATCTTGCCAACCGGGAAAGATTTCCATGGGCTTGTCAACACCAAAAGACAGGTGTGTGTCCGCTATTGCAAAAAGCGCCATAAAACCACCTTTCAAAAATCAGATGTAAGCGCAGTTAATCATTTACGCCCAGCAAATCAAGCAAGCGTTGGGACATTTGGTGGGCAGGGCAAACACCTTCAAACCTGATGGGTTTGCCCTTAATTTGCATAAGGGGCGGCGGGCAGATTTGCCCCGTCAAGGCTTGCAAACTTTCAAGCCTTGCAAACTCATCCCCTTCCCCTCTTTCACCCGGTTGCAGCGCTTCCAAGACACTGGCGCCGAACTTGAAGGGTGAAGCGGTTGAAGCAATGACAGTCACGGTGTCGTCACCGGTTCGAGCCTTATAATCTTCATAAACCGCAAGGCCCACAGCTGTATGCGTGTCGCTCAAATAGCCGTACTTTTTAAAGGTTTTGGCTATGGTTTTCTTGGTTTTTTCGTCATCACAAAAACCCGCCGAAAAATCTGCCTGCAAGCGAGTCAAGAGCTCGGCTTCTACCTCGTAAATGCCGTCTTGGGCCAATTTATTCATCAAGGCCTTAACCGTTTGGTCATCACAGCCCGACAGGTCATAGAGGAGCCTTTCCAAATTGCTGGATATTAATATATCCATAGACGGTGAACTTGTGGCATAAAATTCGCGCCGACGGTCATAGACACCGGTGTTTATAAAGTCGGTCAACACATTGTTGGCATTAGATGCGCAGACCAGGCGATTGACCGGCAAGCCCATTTGCATGGCATAGTAGGCCGCCAAAATATTACCGAAGTTACCGGTGGGCACAACAAAATTCACCTTTTGGCCCGTCTTTATTGCAGCTGTTTCCAAAAGATCGGCATAGGCCGAAAAATAGTAGACTATTTGCGGCAGCAAGCGCCCCCAATTTATTGAGTTGGCCGAAGAAAACATCATACCCTGCCGGCGCAAACTTTCTTTGATTGAGCTGTCTGTAAAGATTCTTTTTACCCCGCTTTGGGCGTCATCAAAATTGCCTTCAATGGCACAAACTTCGACATTACCGCCTTCCTGGGTAGCCATTTGAAGTTTTTGCATGGGGCTGACCCCTTGGTCGGGGTAGAAAACAACAATTTTAGTGCCTTCAACATCCTTGAAGCCTTCCAAGGCCGCTTTACCCGTGTCACCGGAAGTGGCAACCAGGATAACAATTTCCATACCCTCTGCCGTTTTTTGGGAAGAGATCTTGAGTAGGTGGGGCAGGATTTGCAGGGCCATATCTTTAAAAGCGGCCGTCGGCCCCTTCCAGAGTTCCAAGATATGCAAGCCTTCTTCCAGACCGACAAGCGGAGCTGTTTTTTCATCGCTGAAATTACCGCTGCCGTATGCACTGCGAGCACAATGCGCAATTTCATCTTGGCTGAAATCAGTCAAGAAAAGGCTTAAAATTTTCTCGGCCCTTTCAACATAGGTCATGCCCGAAAAAGAAGAAATTTCTTCCATATTAAGTTTAGGCAAACTTTGCGGTACAAAGAGCCCGCCTTCGGGCGAAATGCCTGTGGTTATGGCCTTGGCCGCACTGACATTTACACATTTGTCCCTGGTGCTGGTATATTTCATGGCTCACACTCCCATCAAAACAGCTTTGTGGTTTTGTTAATTAAATAGTGAAACGTTTAGGGTGTAAAGTATCTTCACTTTACATCTGTTTTCAAACTTAAATGTTCAGTAAACACTTTCGAAAGCATTTTTTATATGATTGATTTTTCTCACTTCTTTTTTTGGTCCCAAATAAACTTCGATAACATCAAAACGCGGTTGTAACTCGTCATACTTGCGGTTTTGCAAAAATGATGCAGCAAGACCGCATATCCGCCTTTGTTTGCTTCGGGTGACCGACTCCCCGGGGCTTGCTATTGCATTGGGGCCCCTGGTTTTGACTTCAACAAAAAATATATATTCATCGTCACGGGCAATTAGGTCCACCTCGCCGAAGCGATTGCTTACATTGCTTGCAATAATTTGGCAGCCTTCTTCACGCAAATAACGGGCAGCATATGTTTCGCCCAGAAGGCCTGTAAGTTTTTCATCCATCCCCGGCACACCCTATCTTATTCTTTTGCCCTGTTCATATTTTTCAAAAAAGTTCGCCTGTGGGCAGGTGAAGGCCCGAATTGGGCTAACATTTCATAGTGTAGCTTGGTGCCGTAGCCCTTGTGGCGGGCAAACTCATATTGGGGGTAGAGGGCATCAATTTCAAGCATGTGCCTGTCCCTGGCAACCTTGGCTAAAACAGAAGCCGCGGCAATGGCGGCATATTTAGAATCCCCACCGATTACACTCTTGGCCTCAATAGTCATGGGCGCAACTCGATTGCCGTCAATCAAGGCTAAATCAGGCTTTATTTCCAGGCCTTCAACCGCCCTACGCATGGCCAAGAAGGTAGCCTGCAAAATATTCATTTGGTCTATCTCTTCCACACTCGCAAGGGCTATGCTGTAAGCCGTGGCTTGCTCTTTTATTAGGTCAAATAAGACATCGCGCTTTTTTGCACTTATCTTTTTTGAGTCATCAAGGCCTTCGATTTCAAGGCCCGGGGGCAAAATTACGGCTGCGGCAAAAACAGGGCCGGCCAAGGGACCCCGCCCCGCTTCGTCCACACCACAGATTATCTGGTCGCCCAAATCAAGGGGCTGAACCTTAAGTTTTTCTTCTGCCAAGTTCTGCCTCCAAAAGTTTTATTCAAAGTCCGACGGGTGTTCCAGGCTGATCCGCCCCAAAAGCCCGCCACGAAATTCATCCAGTAACATTATGGCTGCCCTTTCGGTATCAAAGCGGCCGCCCTGTAAGAGCATACCCCGCCTTTTAGCCACAAGTTCCAAAAGGCCGTAAGCTTCTTCTTTTTCAAAATCTTTTAAAGAGTAGCGTTGGGACAATTTTTCGGGATAATGGTCTCTCAAAACCTTGAGCAAACTCATGGCTAAAAATTCAATGTCCACCACATCGTCCTTGATTGAGCCGATGAAGGCTAATTTTTCACCCACTTCAGGGTCTTCGAATTTTGGCCACAAAACGCCCGGAGTGTCCAAAAGCTGAATGCCGTCGCGGGCATCAAACCATTGATTTTTTCTGGTAACACCGGGTTTATCGGCCGCTTTTGCCTTGTTTTTCCCAACCATTTTGTTTATGAAGCTTGATTTGCCGGTGTTTGGTATGCCCACCACCATAAGGCGTTTGGCACGGCCCACCATACCTTTTTCAATGTTTTTTTCTATTTTTTCTTTTAAAATTTCATTGAGGGCCCCTTCAACCGCTTCCAAGCCCCTGCCGCGCCTGCAGTCAACCGTTATGGCTTTGAGCCCTAATTCTTGGTAATATTTTATCCAGCGGCGGCTGGCATTTGAGTCGGCCAAGTCTGCCTTGTTTAAGACGATCAAGCGGGGCTTGTCCCCAAGGATAGAGTCCAAATCCGGGTTACGGCTGCTGTTTGGGATTCTGGCGTCCAAAATTTCGGCCACGGCGTCAACCGACGGCAAACTTGATTTGATTTGCCGCACTGTTTTTGCCATATGGCCCGGGAACCAGTTTATATTTGCTTTATTATCCATAATCATTGTCTCTGAAACAGTCTTCAAGTGAAGTGCTTACAATAAAATCGTATGCTTGTCCACCTTCCATTGCCCTTGGGGTGAAATTCTTCCGCGTACTTTTCCTAAAATATAATTTTCATCCACAAAGCCGATTTTGCTCGAACGGCTGTCGGTGGAGTGGTTACGATTGTCACCCATAACAAAAACGCAACCCTTGGGGACGATTAAAGGGAATTCGATATCAAATTCAGATATTGTTTTGACATCCTCTTGCAAGTAAGGCTCGTCTATCCGCCGGCCGTCAACATAAACATAGCCCAGGCTGAAGTCAATGTCCACTTCCTGCCCGCCTGTGGCTATAACCCGCTTTACAATGGGTTCGTTAAAGGCATTGGGCTGGGTGATGATGACGATATCCCCGCGAACAGGCTTTTTGATGTAGGCCGAAACAAGCAGCTTGTCGCCCTCATAAAGCGTTTTTTCCATAGAAGGCCCTATAACCCCCGCTATACGAAAAACGAAGGTAAAAAGCAGCATAATTGTAATAACGGCCATGGTTATAACAGAAAGGGCATCATAAACAAGCCTTATTGTCTTTTCAAAAGCAGACATAATTAAATCACTTCACCTTGCACTTGTTTTTTTAAATCAAAAGTAGCATATTTTATTTTAGAATCTTTAAAGGGGTAAAATCTGAAAAGTGTTCTGCCTAAAATGTAACGCTCATCTATCATGCCGACACCCGGCGACCGGCTGTCTTTTGAATTATTGCGATTGTCACCCATGACAAAAACATAGCCTTCGGGCACGGTAAGGGGCAAATCCACACCAAAGCTTTTGTTGATTGGCTCTTTGATATAAGGTTCTTTCAATTGGTGCCCGTTTATGCTTACGGTATTTTTTTCAAGGTCGATATCAAGCCTGTCTCCACCTATAGCTATTACACGCTTGATAAGCGGCTCATGCACATCGTTTGGCTGGGTTACCACAACAATGTCCCCCCGCCTTGCATGGCCGTTAATGCTTGAAACGGCCACCCAGTCACCATCGCTCAAGGTGGGTACCATGGAAGTGCCAGAAACACCGACCACCCTAAAAAAGAAGGCAAAAATTATAAAGATTAATAAAATAGCCCCGACAACGGAATCCGCCCAATCGTAGAGGATTGTGTAAAATTTAGGATTGCGCTTTCTGCCAAATCCTTTTTTTTCTGAAAATTCCAAATGGAATTCTTCGATTTTTCTTTCACATTCATCTTTCATAAAACAGTGAACTTACCCTTCTTAACGGTCAAAAGGGCAGACCGAGGTCTGCCCTTTAAGGTTTGTGTCAAAACAGAAAGCCTGTTTATTTGCGCAGTTTTTCCTTAACCCTGGCAGCCCTGCCAACCCTGTCACGCAGGTAGTAAAGCTTTGCCCTGCGAACACGGCCGTGCCTTGTAACTTCAACTTCCTTAACATTGGGTGAGTGGATAGGGAAAATCCGTTCCACGCCCACGCCGTAAGAAAGGCGCCTGACTGTAAAAGTTTCGGCTATGCCGCTGCCGGCACGCGCAATAACCGTGCCTTCAAAAATTTGAACTCTTTCGCGTTCACCTTCACGAATCCAAACATGGACCTTGACGGTATCACCGATGTTGAATTCCGGCACATCTTCTTTAAGGTGCGCTTGTGAAATTAGTTTGAGTGCATCCATTTTAAAATTCCTCCGTTTTATCAGATGTTCGTAATGCCCATGATGCGCAGAGCAAAAGAGGAACATCAGCTTTAATGTTTTGGCATTAAACCCCATCTTAAGGCTGATGGAAACAAATGCTTTGGTATATTAACATAAATGGCGGGAGGTTGCAAGCTTTTGAGCGGATTTTATTTACTCACTTGTAAAACTTGACAGTTTATTGCTTAATGCCCTATCAGCCACCTTATTCAAAAGGCTCAAAATCCGCCTTCAAGATATCCTTCCGCACTATTTTAGCCAACTCAATTTGCGCCCCGCTTGCTTCTTGCAAGCTTGTCAAAAGCAAGTCCGGGTTGAGGTTGGCCTTGCTGCCGGCGGCAAGGGTGGCGGTGATTTGAACTTTGCCGTCAAGTGCCTTGGCTTCAAAGCTTTCAATAAGCGGGTTTAGAATAATTTCTTTTTCAATTTTTCTTTTGCCTTTTTTACCCATTTTTTTGGCCTTGAGTTCGGTGTTTTTCACAAGGGAATTAAATTCTTTAGCCAAGGTCTCGGCATCTTGCCCCGGCTCTAATAATAGATTAATTTCATAAAGGGCAAAGGCAATTGTTTTTGGGGCATCTTGGGTATCATAAACAGTCTTGATAGCAAGACCCGGCGGTAAGACTGCCGTTAGGCGCTCTTTTATAGCTTCATTGCCGGTAGGCCCTTCTATTCTAATGTCCATGCTTTCATTGAGCCCTTCATGCCCCAGGGGTAGGGGAAGGGCGAAGGTGACATAGGCGTGGGGGTTGAAACCTTCCGTGTACCAAACCGGCAGGCGGGATTTTTTTATAAGTCGCTGCATAAGGCGGTTTAAATCCAGGTGGGACATATATTTTGCCGTGTCTGTTTTTGAAAAACGGATTCTAACCAATCGCATGGCAGGCACCTCCGTTCATGGCATTGGCGCCGCAGGCGGCACAGGCTTGGCGGCAATGGGGGGTGGTCTTTGCGGCATAGGCCTTTTCGCGCTCCCTGATCAAAAACTTTTTGCTCAAGCCGTAATCTAAATGATCCCAGGGTAAAAGCTCGTCCATGCCTCGCAGGCGGCTTGCGTAAAATTCGGGTTCCAGGCCACATTCTTCAAAAGCTTGAGTCCAAAGGATCTTGTCAAATTGGTCATCCCATCCGTCAAAACGGCAACCCAGACGCCAGGCATGTTCGATAAGGGCACCCAGCCGCCTGTCACCCCGAGCCAATACTCCTTCCAAAAAGCTCATATGAGGGTTGTGGAAGCTGATATTGATTTTTCGGGTTTTTATTTTACTCTTAATAAAATTTTGCTTGTAGGCAAAGCTCTCTGCGGTATCTTGGGCCTCCCACTGGAAGGGGGTGAAGGGTTTGGGCACAAAACCCGCTACGCTGACGGAAACACTGACTCCCCTACCCTTGGGTCTGTTTGGATTTTTGTAAAATTCATCAACCACATCTTGGGCCAATTGTGCTATGGCTTCCAAGTCTTCTTCTGTTTCTGTGGGCAGGCCTATCATAAAATAGAGTTTGACCGAAGTCCAACCGCTTTCAAAGGCACGGCGGGCTGCTGTTAAAATTTCTTCCCGACTGATGTTTTTGTTGATAACATCACGCAGGCGTTGGGTCCCCGCTTCAGGCGCAAAGGTAAGGCCGCTGCGCCGCACGGCTAAGAGCCGTTCACTTAATTGTTTTGGGAAATTGTCTGCCCTGAGTGAGGGTAGGGATATATTGACCTTTTCTTCAACGGTCCAGTCTAAAAGTTCCGGCAGAAGGTCTTGAATTTGGCTGTAGTCACTGGTGGAAAGCGAGCAGAGCGAAACTTCGTCATAGCCCGTATTGTCAGCAAGGGTTTTGCATTGGTCATTTATGACATCATGGGATTTTTCGCGTATGGGGCGGTAAATAAAGCCCGCTTGGCAAAACCTGCAGCCTCTTATACAGCCGCGAAAAATTTCAACCGTAACCCTGTCGTGGACCGCTTCGACAAAGGGCACCACAAAATTTTCGGGCACATGGGCCTTATCCAAGTCCGAAATTATTCTTTTTTCTACCCTCTTGGGTGCCGGACTTTTGGCCCTGACGGCGGCAATCTTCCCGCTTTCTTCATAATCAACTTCATAAAGGCTTGGCACATAAATGCCTTGAACGCCGGCCGCGGCCTGCAAAAACTCAGCCTTGCTTGAACTCTTGGCCTTATGGGTTTTATAGAGGTCGACCAAATCGTTTATTACTTCTTCACCTTCACCCGGTAGGAATAAGTCCACAAAATCGCAGATGGGTTCCGGGTTGCAAACACAGGGTCCGCCTGCCACAACAAGGGGAGCAAGCCCTTGCCTATCTTCTGCCTTGATGGGCAGCCCGGCCAAGTCCAACATATTTAGAAGATTGGTGTAGCTGAGTTCATACTGAAGGGTAAAGCCGATAATATCAAAATCTTTAACATCATCCCCGCTTTCAAGGGCATAGAGCGGGAGCTTTTCTTTGCGCATTTCCGCTTCCATATCTGTCCAGGGTGCAAAGACCCTTTCGCAGCGGGTGTCTTCCCTTTCATTTAAGACGGAATAGAGGATTTTCATGCCTAGGTGGGACATACCTATTTCATAAGTATCGGGAAAGCAAAAAGCAAAACTCACATCCACCTTGCTTTTGTCTTTTATGATACTGCCGGGCTCCCCACCCGAATAACGGCCGGGTTTTTGCACACGGCTCAAAATTTTTTCATGTTTTTTTGTCAGCATCTTTACCTCCGCTGCCACTCATAAGCTTGTTTTATGTAATAAGCCTGCCAAAGCTTAAACTTCTGGCAGGCTTTATGGTTTATTTAGCCGTGCCTATTTCAAGCCGGCGGCTGCTTTTAGCTGGTCAACCTTGTCGGTACGCTCCCAAGTAAGGTCAATGTCTGTCCTCCCCACATGGCCCAGGGCGGCCAGTTGACGGTAAATGGGGCGGCGAAGGTCAAGCGCTTCAATTATTGCGGCGGGGCGAAGGTCAAATACTTCTAAAATAATTTCGCTCAACTTGTCATCGGCCAACTTGCCGGTGCCGAATGTTTCGGCCATAACAGAAACAGGGCAAGCAACACCGATGGCATAGGCAATTTCAATTTCACATTTTGAAGCCAGGCCCGCGGCCACAACATTTTTTGCAATCCAGCGGGCGGCATAGGCTGCCGAGCGGTCAACCTTGGTTGGGTCCTTGCCGGAAAAGGCGCCGCCGCCGTGCCTTGAGTAACCGCCGTAAGTGTCAACAATTATCTTGCGCCCGGTCAGGCCGCTGTCCCCCTGGGGGCCGCCTATAACAAAACGACCGGTGGGGTTTACATAAATGACGGTGTCTTCATCCATAAGTTCGGCCGGGACGGTGGGGTTTATGATGTGTTCAACAACATCGTCTCGCATTTGATCCAGCCCCACTTCTTCGCTGTGGTGAGAGGAAATAACAATGGAATCCACCCGAACAGGCTTGTTATTATCGTCATATTCAATCGTAACTTGTGATTTGCCGTCGGCGCGCAAATAGGGCATGGTTTCATTTTTGCGAACTTCGGTTAAGCGGGCCGCCAATTTGTGGGCCAAGGAAATGGGCAGGGGCATAAGTTCGGGCGTTTCGTCACAGGCAAAGCCAAACATCATGCCTTGGTCACCGGCGCCGGCCTTGTCCACACCCAGGGCAATATCGGAAGATTGTTCGTCAATTGAAGTTATAACAGCGCAGGTGTTGCCGTCAAAACCCTTGTTGGCACAGTCATAGCCGATATCACAAACAACTTCCCTTACTATTTTGGGGATATCTATGTGGCAATGGGCGCTTATTTCACCCATAACAAAAACCATGCCGGTTGTGGTCGCACATTCACAGGCCACCCTCCCGTTTGGATCATTAGCCATTACGGCGTCCAAGACGGCGTCTGAAATTTGGTCACAAATTTTGTCGGGATGACCTTCGGTAACAGATTCTGATGTAAATAAATGCCTTGCCATTATAATTCCTCTTTTCTCTAAAAAAATAACGCACGCAGTTTAACCGCGGGCGTCTCAGCACCTTATTTTCGGCTAATACCGCAGGATTCAGCACCTTGTAAAGGGTTTTAACTTTACAGGTTGCCGGGCTTCAAAGGGCCTGTTCCCTCTGCCTCTCTTAATAAGGGGTCTTCAATTTTCTATTCAATTTTAAACCTCACAGGCAATAAAGTCAAGCCGAAGGGCAAAACCGCTTCAAGCCTTAAAATTTTCAAGTTGATTTTTTACAGC
Organism: Clostridiales bacterium; assembly: GCA_012524025.1. Classification (GTDB taxonomy): domain Bacteria; phylum Bacillota; class Clostridia; order Oscillospirales; family Acutalibacteraceae; genus UBA1447. The sequence continues at coordinate 22,804 of JAAYSC010000046.1, forward strand.
CTTTGATATGGGGTAGGCGCAAACCGTCAGCACTATACCTTTAACAGCATTTAAAATGCCGGCCGAGCCTATAAAGCCCCAGAGCACTTGCTTGGGTATTTCTTGGTTTAAAAAGTATTTAAAAAACAAGGGGGCGATTACATAGTTGGCACCCACACCGACTATGAGAAGGCAGGCGGTTGAAAGGGCGCCCGCTATGTAGGACGCGGCCAAGCCCTTAAACTTTTCGGCCTTGGTCAAGGACCTGTAAATAAGGCTAAAAGGGATGATAAAGGCAATGCCCACAATGAAATTCATCAGATTGCCAAAGCCCATTTGGGTGCCCAGGCCCTTGAAACTAAGTTCTAAAATGTTTTTAAATGCCTCAACCGCCACACCGAAGAGGGGGCCGAAGCTGATAGCACCGATAAGGGGTGGGATATCGCTAAAGTCCATCTTAAGTGCAGTGTTGCCGGGTATGATGGGGAATTCCAACAAAAAGAGGACCAGGGAAATAGCAGTGAAGAGACCGATTAGGATTGTTTTTACCAGAGTTTTGTTTCGCATTTTACACCTCTCAAATAAAAATACCGCCCTTGACAAATCAGGGCGGCACAAGTGTAAACACAGAAATGCTCTTTCATCCGGACTTTACCGTCGGCCTCGGAATCACACCGAGTCTGCCCCCATGGTGAGGGCTCGCGGGCTGAAGTGGTTTGGCCACTATCACCGCCGGTGGGGAATTTAACCCCGCCCCGAGCTTGGCCAAAGCATACAACACAAGGGCCTCAATGTCAACCTGTAAGGAGAAATTTCGTTGTTAAAAGGCCTGTTTTGTGCTATTATATTTTTGTAATTATCAAGTTTTGCCTTCGGGCAAGCCATGAGAGAAAGGATGTTTGACGATGAATTTTATCCCCTTCAACAACAGCGGTGGGGTTGAGTGTTTTTGCCTTATCAAATCGCTTGAAAAAAGGGTAACGGCCAAGGGCCTGCCCTATCTTGATTTAATTTTAACCGACTCCCAAGGTGAAATAGTCGCAAAGTTTTGGGATTATAATGAAGAGGCACATTCAAGCTATGAGCCCGGCCAACTGGTTAAGGTGCGAGGCAGTTTAAATGAATACAGGGGTGTTGAACAGTTGCGTGTTGAGCGCATTCGCCCCGTTACACAAAATGACAATGTTCGCATTGAAGATTTTGTGCCCTCAAGCGAACACACCGGCGAGGACATGCTAAAAGAAATTGTCAAGGTTGTGGCAGACTTTAGCGATGAAGAACTCAAGGCCCTGGTTTTGGCACTTTTGGAAGAATATAGGGAAAGTTTGCTCTACTGGCCGGCCGCTTTCAGGCTCCACCATGCCATGCGAGGGGGCTTGCTCCACCACACCTTGTCAATACTGCGCTTGGCCCAGGGTATATGCAAGGTCTACCCCTTTGTTGACAGTGACTTGCTTTATGCCGGTGTTATTTTGCATGACCTTGCAAAGACGGGTGAGTTTGAGGTCAGTGAGGCCGGCATAGCCACCGGCTATACCGCAGACGGTAATTTAGTGGGCCACCTGGTACGCGGTGCCATGGCCATAGAGCGTATGGGCAAAAAACTTGACACATCACCCGAGCTTTTAATGCTTTTGGAACATATGATTATATCCCACCACGGTGAGCCGGAATTCGGTGCCGTGGTTCGCCCCATGTTTTTGGAAGCCGAGTTATTGTCACAACTGGACATGATGGACGCGCGTGTCTACGCAATTTCACACGCAGTGGACGAGGTTGAGGCCGGTGAGTTTACAGAGCGTATCTGGTCTTTGGACAACCGCAAACTCTATAGGCACGGCAGAAAAGCGCAAGACCCCAAGGTTAACCTATTTTAAGCCACATTGACTTTTTGACAGGAGGTAAGATTGATGCGAAATCATGAAATCACCAAGCCAACACCCTTGCTCGATGAATACGGACGATTGACACAGCCCGGTTGGGCACGCAAACCCTTCTTCACCTATGACAGAAAAGCCATCAAAACATCTAAATTACGCATTAAAGAATGGGACTATTACATAGTAATGTCCGACAATTTCGGCCTGGCCCTCACCGTTTCGGACATTGGCTACATTGCCCTTATGTCTGTTTCTCTTCTTGACTTTACACAGCCTTGGGAAATAACCAACACGGTTATCAAACCGCTACCCCTGGGCAAGCTGAAAATGCCGCCCTCACCGGAAGAGGGAAATGTATATTTTCGCGATAAAAATCTGACCATCGAGTACACCGTGAGCCCGGGTAAAAGGTGGCTCAAATGCGAGCATAAGAAGTTTTCGGAAGGTAAAACACTCACATGTGATGTTGAGTTGACCCAACCTGAAATTGACAGCCTGGTTATAGCCACACCCTGGGCAGAAGATGAAAAAGCCTTTTATTACAATCAAAAATTTAACTGTATGCCCGCAAAAGGCTTTGTAAACTTTGACGGAAAAGATTATGTTTTCAACCCTCAAAAAGATTTTGGCACCTTGGATTGGGGGCGGGGCGTATGGACTTATGACAACACCTGGTACTGGGGTTCCGGCAACGGCTTGGTTGAAGGCAAGCCCTTTGGTTTTAACATAGGTTACGGTTTTGGCAACACGGCCGCCGCCAGCGAAAACATTTTGTTTTATGAGGGGCGCGGCCATAAGCTTGATGATGTCAGCTTTAACATTCCGCCCGATTCTTACACAAAGCCCTGGACCTTCTCTTCTTCCGACGGGCGTTTCGAAATGGACTTTTTGCCTGTAATAGACCGCTATGCCAGAACATCGGCCCTGGTTATTTCAACAGAGCAGCATCAGGTGTTTGGAAAGATGAGCGGCAAGGCTGTGCTTGACGACGGGCGAGTACTTGAAGTAAAAGACTTGCTGTGTTTTGCCGAGGATGTGCACAACAGATACTGATTGCCACCCTTGAAAGGACTAAAAGATGGATTGGACCGAAATTACAATAAGTGTTAAAGCCCAAGATATTGACCGCGCCGGTGACATTGCCAACATGGTTGTACCTTACGGCATTTACATTGAAGATTACCGAACACTTGAAGAAGATGCCTTGAAAATTGCCCGCATTGATTTAATTGATCAGGATTTGTTGGACAAAGATCGCAGCCGGGGCCTGATTCATATTTACATCCCAAAAGAACAGGCTCCCGCCGAAGCCATAGCCTTCCTCACGGAGCGCTTTGAAGCAGAAGGTATCCAACATGAAATTGTCACCAGCCGGTGCCGCAATGAAGACTGGGAAAACAATTGGAAGGAGTTTTTTAAACCCTTCCCCGTGGGTGAAAGGCTTTTTATCCTACCCGCTTGGGAATCAAGCATCTCGGCCCCGGCAGACGGTCGCCGGGTCTTGTTGATTGAACCGGGGCTGGCCTTTGGCAACGGCAGCCACGAAACAACCAAGCTCTGCTTGCAAGCCTTGGAACCCCATATAAGGCCGAGCTGTCAAGTGTTGGACATCGGTTGCGGCAGCGGAATTTTGTCTATAGCCGCTCTCTTACTGGGTGCGGACAAGGCCCTGGGGGTGGATATAGACGCCTTGGCCGTTAAAACTGCCAAGGAAAACGGAAAGCTAAACGATTTACATCCGCCTCGCTACACTATCCTTGAAGGGGATCTTTTAGACAAGGTCAGCGGCAAATATGACATTCTTGTGGCCAACATTGTCGCCGACGCTATTATCACACTTTCAACCGATGTCGGCCGTTTCTTGAAACCCGACGGTATTCTCATTGTTTCGGGTATTATTGATATAAGGGCAGGCGAAGTTCTGCAGGCACTTGAAGGGGCCGACTTGCGCGTGATAAAAGAACATCATGAAAACGGTTGGCATTGCTTTGAGGCAAAAATTAAATAAGCTCGGAGGTTTTGATTTTGAAAAGATTTTTAAGTGTTTTCTTGGTGGCGGTCTTCCTGTTTTCCACCGCTTTACCCGCACTTGCCTTGGCAGAGCAGGCGGCGACGGCACCCTTTGTTTTGGTCAGCGGCATGGGTTACAAGCCTTTGGTTTATAAGTTGGGGCAAGAGGGGGAAAAAAACGCCTTCCCACCCGACATTGAGGCCAAACAAATAATTGTGCCCCTGCTCTACGGAATCTTTTCTCTCGCAGCCGGTAAGGGCTTGCAAGGCTTTACAAAGCATGTGGCCGAAGCGGCGGAAGATATTTTGAGCTATGCCGCCTGTGACGAAAACGGTAATTCAAAATATGACATTTCACCCATTTGCTACCCCAAATCATTAAACCATTACCCGGAATTTGAAATAGCCGAACAATCGGAAGGCGGCTTGCTGCGTTCGGCTTGTGATAAAATCGGGGCGGAAAATGTTTATTACTTTAATTATGATTGGCGACTCAGCCCCATTTACAATGCCGAGCTTTTAAATACCTTTATTGAAAATGTAAAAAGCGAGAAGGGCTGCCAAAAGGTTGACCTTGCTGCCTTCAGTATGGGCGGTATAGTCACCCTAACCTATTTAAAAGTTTACGGAAGCGAGTCGGTAAACACCTGCCTTATGCTTTGTTCAACTTATGCCGGCGTGGGCCTTGCAAGTGATTCGCTTTCCATGCGAATAGGTATTGATAAGAGAAGTTTATTAAACTACTTGCCCCAAAACTTTGGCGGCCAAGAGCTCAAGTTTTTTTTGAAAAGCCTTTTTGGCTTGCTTGACTTTTTAGGTGTGGCAGACCTTCTTGTCAATGCCTTGAACATATTTATTGACAGCTTATTTGCACAGCTAAATGCCGGCAGTTTACCGGATGACTTTTTTACAATGCCCGGGCTTTGGGCAACCGTCAGGCAGGAAGATTACGAGGGGGCAAAAAAGCTTTACCTTGACGAAAACAAAAACCGTGAACTTATTGAAAAAATAGATTTTGTGCAATATGAAGTCCACCAAAAGCGAAAAGAAATAATACAAACCGCCATGGACCAAGGTGTGAAAGTCTATTTTGTCGCAAATTATAACTTGGCTCCCCCGCCCATTGCCTTGGGAAAAGCTCTGCATTCAGATGCTGTTATTGAAACCCAATATGCAAGCGGCGGTGCCCACATGGCTCCCTTGGGTGAAAAATTACCAAGCGATTATAAGCAAAAATTTGACCTAAATGGCAAGAATCATCTTTCGGCCGACCGCATTATAGATGCATCCACAGCCGACTTTCCGGAGCAAGTTTGGTTTGTCAAAAATGTTTGGCATGTCAGGTGTTTTTATGCATCCGATTACAATGAATTTCTCTTGTGGCTCTTGCACCAACCCCGGCAAGTGGGCGTTTTTGATTCCCCCCTTTATTCGCAATTTTTAGATAGCCAAGATGACGGCAGGACCCTTGCACCTTTGGTTTAGGACTTCTTATGATGGAAAAACAAAAACGCAAAAAAACCTTTAAACTTCTTATCGCACACCTTGGTATCTTGTCGGCCTTAATCATCTACGCGCTTTATTTAAAATGCCCTTTAAGATACTTTTTCGGCCTACCCTGCCCCTCTTGCGGCATGACCAGGGCTCACCTTGCTTTTTTAAGAGGCGACCTTGCAAGCGCCTTTAGGACACATCCTCTTTTTATTTTTGCACTTCCGGTTATTTTTATACTTTTGCACAACAAGGCCTTAAAATTAGGTTTGAGCAAGAAGGCCCTTTCCCTAATAGCTTACACGGCTTTGGCTATGCTGATAGGCCTTTATTTAATCAGGCTCTTTGTGCTAAAAGACCCCCTTGTAATGCCGGATTTTGAAAGTTCATTGCTCTACAGATTAAAAAATCTTTTCTTGCCTTAAGGCAGAAAAATTTAACCCCCACTCCCTCTTATCAAGGAGTGGGGGTTCTTTTTATGTTCGTTTGGGCTCGGTTTACTCACCGGCGCCCGCTTCGGCCGGTGTGGCTTCAGAGGCTTCTTGGGCGGCCAAGCTTTCTTCAAGCTCGGCCCTCTTTTTAAGTTCGTCAATAATAAATTTATGTTTTTCGGTTGACAGGTCATAAAAGAAATAGGGAATAATTCGCAAGGTGAAAGACAGGGCATTGAGGATAACCGAAATATAAACAATTTTATTTCGCATCAAGGGGTCATATAAAATATCCCAGTCCGAAGTAAAGCCAATTGAGGCAAAAATCGTGGGCACTATCATGCCGGTCAAGGTTGTCAGCGGGGTCATAAAGAGGCCGAAAATGCCGGCAAATCCATCAAGGCGCTCGCCGTACCTATACTGCTGGTAATCCCATTGGTCGGCCCCCATGGCTTGAGCGGCTATATCACCCGGAGTAACAAAGAGGACTGTCAAAAAATTTGAAATCAAGAAAATTACAAAGCTGTCGGCCTTGATTGCAAAATACATGGCGAATGTATTTATTATGTGCATGGTATTGGAGAATATTCTGACATTTTTCTTATCAAAGCGGCGAATCAGCGAGGGCGCCAAAAAGAATCCGGGGTTGTAGGCCAGGCCGATTATGGTCATGTAAAGACCTATCAGCCATTCTTTGCGCAAGGAGTAAACAAAGAGAACATTGACAAAAGCAATGCTGGCTGCGTTTACACTGCCAAGCAGGGCGGAAATATGATTAATCCAATGGTATTTATTGGAAAGAACCGCCTTTGCCCCTTGTTTTAAACTTATGTTGGGCTTATGGGTTTTAGCAATAACCACCTTATCTTCAACCTTGAAGGCAAGTATATAGGTCATGGGTATGAAGACCAGTAAGAGACCCGGCATAACAATTCTGTAGGTCCTCAAGTTTTCATAACCGCCCGTCATGGTAGCTAAAACCGGCAAGACAACATTCAAAACCGAGGGTATGGCAGAGCCCAAAAAAGTACCGAAAGACATTATGCGGGTGCGTTCTTCCGTATTGGGCGATATAACATTGGCCATATTACCGGCTTGCCCGGCAAAGGAGCTAAAGTTGTTGTAAAAAGAGAATAGGAGGTGCAAAACCCAAAAGCGTGTGTAATAGGGCATGTTGTTGAAGGGCATATAGGCCAGAAGGATTATCATAACTAAACTTGGGATACCGCCGGCGATAATCCAGGGACGATATTTACCGTATTTTGGTGAAAGTTTTTTGTAAACAAAAATTTTATAATAAAAAGAAAGGGCATTGGTTAAAAGCATGGTACCCAGCACTTGAGGCAAGGCCGGCAAAATATGCTCAAAGGGTGCCTGGGGTATAAAATAGAGAGCAAGGCCGATTGTAGCCATTGGTATGAAGAGCGAATTCATGCGTTTCATCGTTTTCTCTTTCAAAACACCTAAATTATCCGTCAGCATCATATGTAGGGGTGACAGAATTGTCAAGAGCAACATGGTTTACACATAGTGAAAGAACATAGCTTACACATTTACAGTCTACGAATTTTGCGATTTATCAGCTTTCCGGTATGG
>JAAYSC010000047.1 GCA_012524025.1 Clostridiales bacterium
GTCTTGGGTCTATTACGCTTATACTCTAAACCTTTTTCCATTATATAACTCAAGCCTGTCCCCTTAATCCATTGAGATAATATAACAGCATACCATCTTAATTTACCGTGTCTTCCATCTTTACTCCTAAAACCTAGAGTAGATTTTTCATATATTTCCCATTTGAATATTTTGCAATTTAAACAATTCTCTTGATATATAATAACATTTTTTCGGAAACAGTCAATAAGGCAAGCAGACTGTATGTGCCCGCCCGCCTTACATAATTGCTCCGCAAAAGCCGTGCGGGCGATTACAAATCGCCCCTGCATGCCTACGGCAATCCTTGTGCGGAACGACACAGAGGTCGCTCCCTACCAATGAAATTTTATTTTCTCGGGCAGGCACGGGGGCCTGCCCCTACGGGTTAACCTTGCCAAAACCTCTGTTTCACCGGGCAAAAACGCAATCCCGGTCCTCTAACCTTTTTTATAATAAGCATTGACAATATAAGTCGACAAGAATATACTGAGCTTGACTTCTATTCTTTATGTTAGGGAGTTTTTATCAAAAACATTTGTACTTTCAAATTCCATATCCTTTTCACGGCCTAATAAATTTTTAACGGAGGTATCAAGGAGGTATTAAAATGAAGAAAGCTTTAAAAATCTTATTTTCTGTTTTTCTTTCGACAATTTTTATAGTATCCTTATTTGTTCCGACCTTGGCGGTGTCCCCTGCAAATTCCGAAGAAATTTCTTGGTTTTACATTAATGTTTATGAAAAGAATCTTGTTTTGTCAATTGATTTCGATCTTGATGGTTTCTCTTCGCTAAATGAGGAGGCCTTCGCTTTTTCGATCTTCGACAATAACGGAAACGAGGTTCTTAACCAAACCATGGTTGAATTCGGATATTTCCCCCTGTATGATGAGGCAATTAGAGTGTTCCTTAATCTTCTTGAAGAGTTTCATATAAACCCCGACGAGATCTATACACTTAAGATTTATGAAAACTCCTTTGAAAGTTCTGACGGAACCAAAAGCGGTGTCCTTACCTGCAGCTTCCTTCCTTCTGACTATATCTATATTTCGACCGCATGGGAGGTTTTCTTTGACAACCTTCTTTTCTTTCTACGCAGCAGCCCTATTCTTGAATTTATATTTGCTCGCCTAATTGTACTTATTGAATTTTTTCGCTTCTACCCGTTTGATATATTTTTTCCTATTCATCTACTGAGTTAATGTCGAATTAAAATAATTGAAAAAATCGGGGCCTGTGGTTTGACCACAAGCCCCGATTCTGTTTTTATTGCGTAAAAATTATTTGCCTTCTTTGATTGATGCTTGTGCTGCCGCAAGCCTTGCGATCGGAACGCGGAAGGGTGAGCAGGAAACATAATCAAGGCCGACTTCGTGGCAGAATTCAACCGAACTGGGGTCGCCGCCGTGTTCACCGCAGATACCCAATTGAAGTTCCGGATGAGCCTTCTTGCCCAGTTCAACAGCCATTTCAACCAATTGGCCAACGCCTGTTTGGTCAAGCCTTGCGAAGGGGTCGGATTCAAAGATGTTTTCTTCATAGTAAGCATCAAGGAAGTTACCCGCGTCGTCACGGCTGAAGCCGAAGGTCATTTGGGTAAGGTCGTTGGTGCCGAAGCTGAAGAAGTCCGCTTCTTTGGCTACCGCATCGGCAGTCAAGCAAGCGCGTGGGATTTCAATCATGGTGCCCACCAGGTATTCAAGCTCTACACCGGCGTCTGCAATGAGCTTGTCCGCCGTGGCGGTTACAACATCTTTGACGAATTTAAGTTCTTTAACTTCGCCAATTAAGGGAATCATGATTTCGGGCACGATCTTGTATTCGGGATAGGCTTTATTAACATTGATAGCTGCGTTTATAACTGCCGTTGTCTGCATTTCAGCGATTTCGGGATAGGTGACTGCCAAGCGGCAACCACGGTGACCCATCATGGGGTTAAACTCATGCAAGGAAGTTATAACATCGTTGAGCTCGTCAACAGAAATGTTGAGCTCTTTTGCCAGTTCTTCAATATCTTCGGCCTTGGTGGGCAAGAATTCGTGCAAGGGCGGGTCAAGGAAACGGATGGTCATCGGACGGCCCTTTAGGACCTTATACATTTCTTCAAAGTCGCCTTGTTGGTAGGGCAAAAGCTTGGCTAATGCAGCCTTGCGTGCCTCAACGCTTTGGGCAACAATCATTTCGCGCATGTTTTTGATGCGTGTGCCTTCAAAGAACATGTGCTCGGTGCGGCAGAGGCCGATGCCTTCTGCGCCGAAATCGATTGCCTTTTGGGCGTCTTGCGGTGTGTCGGCGTTGGTGCGAACTTTCATCCTGCGCTTGGAGTCTGCCCAGTGCATGAACTTGTCAAAATCACCGGTGATGGTGGCTTCAACAGTTGCAACGGCTTCACCGTAGATGTTGCCGGCGGTACCGTCAAGCGAGATGTGGTCGCCTTCATTGTATTTTTTGCCGCCAAGCTCAAAGTAGCCTTCGGCTTCGTTAATTCTGATTTCACCGCAACCGGAAACACAGCAGATACCCATGCCGCGGGCAACAACCGCTGCGTGGGATGTCATGCCGCCGCGAACGGTAAGAATGCCTTGAGCGGCTGCCATGCCTTCAATGTCTTCGGGTGAGGTTTCAAGGCGAACCAGGATAACCTTTTCACCGGCGTTGTGTTGTTTAACCGCTGCTTCGGCTGTCAAAACAACCTTACCGCTGGCTGCGCCGGGGGATGCTGCAAGTGCAGAACCGATAATTTCGGCCTTGTCAAGAGCGTCTTGGTCAAATTGAGGCAAGAGAAGGGCGTCAAGTTGTTTTGGGTCAACGCGAAGCACTGCTTCATCTTCGTCAATCAAGCCTTCTTCAACAAGGTCAACGGCAATTTTAAGGGCCGCCGCAACCGTGCGTTTGCCGCTCCTGGTTTGGAGCATATAGAGTTTACCGTTTTCGATGGTAAATTCCATGTCTTGCATGTCTTTATAATGCTCTTCAAGTTTATAAGCATAATCTACAAACTCGTCATAAACTTCAGGCATTTCTTCATGAAGTTGAGAGATAGGGTTGGGTGTGCGTGTGCCTGCAACAACATCTTCACCTTGGGCATTGATCAGGTATTCACCGAAGAGAACCTTTTCGCCCGTGGCGGGGTCGCGGGTAAAGGCAACGCCCGTGCCCGAATTTTCGTTAAGGTTACCGAAAACCATGGCTTGAACATTAACCGCAGTGCCCCAGGAATAGGGGATGTCATTCATGCGGCGGTAAACATTGGCGCGAGGATTGTCCCAAGAGCGGAAAACAGCCTTGATGGACTCAATCATTTGATCCCTCGGGTCTGAGGGGAAGTCCGAGCCTTTTTGTTCTTTATAATAGGCCTTGAACTTTTCAACCATTTCTTTCATGTCGCCTGCGGTCAAGTCGGCGTCTTCACTGGTGCCGCGTGCGGCCTTGATTTCGTCAATAATAACTTCAAATGTGTGCTTGGGCACTTCCATAACAACATCCGAAAACATTTGGATGAAGCGACGGTAGGAGTCATAGACAAAGCGTTCAAAAGAAGGGTCGGAGTTGCCGGCAATCAAGCTTTTGGCAACATCGTCGTTGATACCCAGGTTGAGGATAGTGTCCATCATACCGGGCATGGAAGCACGAGAACCCGAGCGAACCGATACCAGGAGCGGGTTTTTTTTGTCGGCAAACTTTTTGCCTGTGATTTCTTCCATTTGCTCAAGAGCTTGGTCGATTTGAGCTAAAATGTCATCAGCGATGACTTTGCCGTCGTCATAAAAACGGGTGCAAGCTTCGGTTGATACCGTAAAGCCTTGTGGGACGGGCATCCCCAATTTTGTCATTTCGGCAAGGTTAGCACCTTTACCGCCTAACAGTTCGCGCATGGAACCGTCGCCCTCATTGAACAGATAAACATACTTGTGGGCCATTTTTTTACCTCCAAAAAAATTATAGTCCTTGTAGATTGATAAAAAGCACAGAAGTGCCTTTTATCACACGACTACGATTATAACAGATTCCGCCACCATATTCCATGCATTTTTACCATAAATAAACAAGGGGGCTTGGGTTAGCTTTTGTTTACATTTTATGATTAAAAGCCCCTAATGGGTCCACCGACCCACACCTGTGCTTTTTGCCTGCTTTTATAATTGTATCTTATATTTTAATCTGCTATAATTTAGTGGGTTAAATTCATGAATCGGGGCCGGTTTTACCCCTTTTCGGCGGAGGTTTTTATGCAAGCGTTGCAATGGCTGATTATTGCACTTGTGCTTTTGCTCATTGCCCTTTCTTTTGCCCTTTTGCAAAAGCTCAACTCACTTTCAAAAAAGTCCGACGGTGATGCCGGCGGCGAAGTCAAGGACCGCCTGGGCGCACTCAACTCACGCCTGGCAGACTTGAGCCGCCAAAACGCCGATGAATTTGAACGCAGCCGTCGGGAAAATGCGGTATTTCAAAAAGAAATCCGTGACGAAACGACCGATAAGCTGCTAAGCATAACCACCGCCTTCAATGAAATGAAATTGGCCAACACCCGCTTTCAACAAGAGCTGGGTGAAAAAGTCAGCCAATCTTTAAAATCCATCTACACCGCCAATGCCCAACAAAACGAACGCCAGGCCAGGCAAGTGGCGGAATCCGTTGCCCGCCTGCAAGAAAGCAATGAAAAAAAGCTGGACCAAATGCGGGCCACGGTTGACGAAAAGTTAAGCGAAACCCTGACCGAAAGGTTGGGTTCTTCTTTTAAGGCCGTGTCCGACAGACTTGAAAGCGTCAACAAGTCTTTGGGTGAAATGAAAGAACTTTCAAGCGGTGTGACCGACAATGTCACATCGCTCAATCGGGTTTTAAGCAATGTTAAGGTCAGGGGCACCTGGGCGGAAGTGCAGTTAGAAAATATTTTGGACCAAACCATCCCTCACATGTATGAAAAAAACTTTGCCACCAACCCCAAGGGCAGCGAAAGGGTAGAGTTTGCTGTAAAAATCCCCGGCGGGGGCGATTCCAAGCAGATTACCTACCTGCCCATTGATTCAAAATTGCCCATGGAAGATTATATAAGGCTGTGTGCCGCGGCCGACGCAGCCGACCCCCAGGCCCTGCAAACCGCTCGCCGCGCCTTGGAAGCTACGGTTTTAAATGAGGCCAAAAAGGTTACAAAGTATATCAATGTGCCCTACACCACCCCCTTCGCCATTATGTATTTGGCAACCGAGGGGCTTTATTCCGAAATAGCCGGCTCGCGCACGGGCCTGCCTGAAAGACTGCACAGCCAACTCAATGTTATGGTAGCCGGGCCTTCCACCGTCACGGCCTTGCTTAACTCACTTTCAATGGGTTTCAGGGCCGTCGCCATAAACGACAAGGCCAACGAAGTGCGTGAACTTTTGGAAGTTACCAAGGCCCAGTATGAAAACTTCGGCACGCTCTTGAGCAAGGCCCGCAAAAAGATTGATGAGGCCGGTGCTTCCATTGACCGCGCACAAAAAAGAAGTGACATAATTCAAGGCAAGTTGAGCGATGTGGACGCCATTGATTACGGCAGGGCGGAAGAGCTTTTAGGCTCTGCAGACTCAAGCCCACCGCATGATGAAGGCAGTGATTAAAAATTAAATTTCAAAATATATGGGAGGTTGCGATTTTATGACGGAATTTTATGACGAGATTTTGGAAGAAAACAAAGAAGCGCGTGAGCGTTGGCAAAAAGAGCTTGACCTCTTCCCCCAACACAAGCTTTGGGAGGGCCGGACTCCCGACTATAAGCCGGAATTTAAACAACCCGAGCCAAGCTTTATCTTCCTGCCCGCACCCGGCGGTAAGGGCAAGGGTTGCGTGATAGTCATGGCCGGTGGCGGCTATACCTTCAAGTCCACGGCCGAGGGTGTCAAAATCGCAAAAGCCCTTAATGTTGCCGGTATCAATGCCGCCGTGCTGGATTACAGGCTGATTCCCTACGAAAAAGATGTCATTGTCTCCGACGCCAAGCGCTGCGTTCGCCAACTTTATGCCCGGGCGGACGAGTTTGAGATTGATAGGGACAAAATCGGCCTTATAGGCTTTTCAGCCGGGGGCAATTTAGCGGCTATGACAGCCTTTTTGGGCGACGACGGTGACCCCCAATCCTCCGACCCTGTTGATCGTTGTCCCTGCAGGCCCGCCGCCGTTGTTTTGGCTTATGCCGCGGTTATTTTGGTTGATGAATATGACGATGACGATGAATTCAATCTTTTTTCATTCTTTGAATTTAAGTATGAAGAAGGCATGACCTGCCCGCCGGTTTTCATGTGGCAATCTTTTGAAGATATACTCATAAACTACCAGGCGAGCTTTGCCTTGGTTGACCTTTTGCGCAAAAAACGGGTACCTGTTGAACTGCATATGTACCCCTACGGCCCTCACGGCCAATCTTTGGCGCTTGATATTGACTATAAGAACCCGAAAAACTCGCAGTACGACGCTTTAGCCAAAAGCTGGGGCGACTTGTGCATGCGTTGGTTGCATTTTTACGGTTTTTAATTTAGTAAAATAATTTCTGAATGAAAGGAACTATCAAAATGGATTTTCGCTCAAACTTTAGAAAGCTGACCGCCTTACTCTTAAGCCTGGGGCTGATTTTCGGCCTTATCCCCGCCGGAACAATCGCCCTTGCCGCAGAGCTTGAAAAAGCTCCCCTGCAAATCGCAGTTGTATCCGATGTTCACTACTACGCCCAAAGCCAAATGGGCAGCCGCGGTGACGCCTGGCAAAAGTACTGCAAGATGATTTCCCGTCAATTTGATCAAGGCCCCGCCTTGCTTGACGCCGCCCTGACTGCAATTGCCTTACAGGCGGAAGAAAATAATTGCAAGTACCTCCTCCTCCCCGGTGATCTAACCAAAGACGGCGAATATGAAGGTCATAAGGAATTGGCCCGGCGTCTGGAGCTTTTTGAAGAAGAAACCGGAATCCAAGTTATGGTAACCAACGGCAACCATGACATTAACAACAAAAACGCTTCTTCCTTTATTAATGACAAGGAAGAGCCCGCCCGCATAACCACCCCCGAAGAATTTCGTGAGATCTATAAAAACTTGGGTTATGATTTGGCCCACAGCACTTACACACCGTCGGCCGGGCAAAAGGCCGGAGGGCTGTCATATTCCGTACGTCTTGACGGCGGCTATAGGCTCTTGGTTTTGGATACTTGCAAATACAGTGCCGACGCAACCGCTTCGGGCACCGACGAACATGAGACCGGCGGCAAACTTTTTGACGGCATGAAAGAGTGGGCTCTGGCTCAAATGAAAGAAGCCGAAAGTTTGGGCGAAACGGTTATCGGCATGAGCCACCACAACATAGTTAACCAATTTAAATGGCAAGAATCCATGTTCCAAGATTTTGTTGTTGACGATTGGGTTGAGGCCGCCGAAACTTTGGCCGACGCCGGCATGAAATATGTTTTCACCGGCCACACCCATATGAGCAACATCTCCGCCCATACATCCGATAAGGGCAGCATGATTTTTGACTGCCAAACAGCTTCCCTTACAGGCTACCCCAACCATTTCAGGCAAGTAGGCTTTGACAACAGCGGCCAACACCCAAAAGCCGAGGTCAAAACTTTTGATGTGGACTGTGAAAAGCAGATTGTCACACCGTCAAGAACTTTTGAAAAGCCCTATAATTATAATTTTTCCTTCGGCCAAACTTACGGCCACGACGGCCTTGGCCGCTTTGGTGCGGACATGGCCCAAGGCTTTTTGGGCAAGTTTTTGGTTGATATTGAAGAGTCCGGCGGCCTTTACGAATTCTTGGTGGGCCCCACACTTGAGTTAGATGAAATTTTAGACGATGCCTTAAACGGCGGCCTAACTTTGGGTTCGGCTGAAATATTTACGGCCAAAAACCTCTTAAGCTTTATTAAGGATTTAGCCGACCAGATTGACGAAAAATTCCTGGCCGACCCTCAAATTCTTTTTGACCTGATTTATGAAGTGGCCGACAAGGCCGTAAAACTGCAGGTTTCCGATTACCCCTGCACGGCTTTCATCGATTTGCTGGGCTTCGGTGACCCCAACCGTCCGGGCAACCTTGAAGAGGCCGCTTACAGTGTTTTGGCCCGCACTTACCGCGGCGACCAAGACATAAGCGATGACATTTTCTTGCAAGACACCATTGACTTTTTCAAAAACCGAGACGGGGGCGAAAAGACCTTCAATCATCTCAAAGATATTTTGATAAATGATCTGATTGAAGATTTCCTCTTAAGCTCGTTGGATTTCAGACCCGGCACCGTTTTCCCCGAAGACAGCATGTTGGCGGCTGTGGGTATTATCATCACCGCCATTATGGATGCCATCTTCCCAGGTAACCAAAGTTTCCAAAATATTATTTATTCCATCCTCTCCCTGGCACCCGGCCCCTATAACAGCCTTGAGGGTATTTTGGACGCCGTTTTGGGTGAGTATTTAACCCAAAGCCAATACGAAGCTTGGGGTTACACCATTGCCGATATTATTGAAGGCTTTGTTGTTGATAAAAACCCGGGCTTTAAACAAGACCTGAATGTGACTTTAGAAAATATTTTCCCGGCACCGGTTGATGTCAGTGTGGAAAATTATAGATTGCCTTCGCATGTTGCGGTCACTTTCGGTGACGATTCGGCGACTTCCAGAAACATTTCTTGGTTGACTAAATACAGCGTGACGGGTACCGACATTGAGCTTGTACCCTATAGCGAAAACCCCGTTTTCACGGGCAAGGCCACAAAAAACGCAAACATCAAAGCTGATTTTGAAAAAGACCGTTATTCCTTCCCCGGGGCAGATTTAGGTATTTGGGGCTTGTTGGATTATGAGTTTACCCTGGTCCGCCATAAAATTGCCCTGACAGGCCTTGAGCCCGGCGGCAAATATTATTACAGGGTAGGCGACGCGGCAAAAGGCTGGTGGAGCGACACGGGGCTGATTGAAACGGCAGACAAATCCGACACCTTCACCTTCTTCCATATGACAGACCCCCAAGGCCAAAACGCCCGTCAATATTCGGTTTGGGCCGACGCTGTGGACGAGGCCTTCAAGCTCTTCCCCCAAAGCAAATTCATTTTGAGCAGCGGCGACTTGGTAGATAACCATAAAAACATAAAACACTGGCAGGGGCTTTTCAACCGTGCTTCGGGCAAGCTTATGAGCACCCCTCTAATGACTACCGTTGGCAACCATGAAGACGGCGACGCCGTAATTGACAGCTACTTTTACATGCCCGACGCACCCGAACAAGACAGAGAAAGCGGGCTTTATTATTCCTTCGATTACAATAACGCTCACTTTATAGTACTCAACACCAACTCACTCAACGACAAAAAAGGCCTGGATCAAAAACAGCTGGATTGGCTCAAGTTAGACGCCGCCGCCAGTGATGCCCAATGGAAAATTTTGTCACTCCACAAGGCCGTGTATTCCAACGGCTCCCACTTCAATGACGGTGATGTTTCCGCCATCCGCAAGCAGCTGTACTCCCTCCTGCCCGAGTTGGGCATAGACCTGGTCTTGCAAGGCCACGACCATGTCTATATGAGAACGGATGCCATGAGCGGCAATAAGGTTGTAAAAAGCGAGAGCAAGGCCGTGGATTACGAGGGCCGTGAATACAAGGCCAAGCAAAACCCGCAAGGCAGCATTTATGCTATCAGCGGCTGTGCGGGCGTGAAAAACTATATGCCGAAAAGCTCCTTACTGACCGACCTTTATTTCCCCAGAGCCGAAAGCATTGTCAGTGTGGACGGGCCCGTATTTTCCGCTATCCAAATTGAAAACAACCAACTTTATTTTGATGCCTTTGCGGTTGAAGACGATGGCGGCCGACGCATAGACAGCTTCGCCATAGCCAAAACACAAGTGACCGATGACATTCAAAAAGACGACCCCCTAAAAGGTGACGAGGGCAAGCCCACCTTACCTGAAGAAAAGGGCGATGACACAAGCCTGCCTACAAACGGGCAAGTGCCGGGCGACATGACAGACACAATCCCCCAAACAGGCGACTCGGCCAATGCCCCCTTGTTTATTATGACCTTCTTCTTGCTATCGGCTTACGGTGTAATGACCTTGCGTAAAAAGAAAAGAAAGAGCAGTAAATTTTAAGACGGACGACAAAAGAACTCATTTGTCAAGAAAGGGTGGTTAACGGTGAAAAATGATTGTGCCCTTATTTTGGCCGCAGGTGACGGCCTCCGTATGAAATCATCCAAGCCCAAAGTGCTGGCGCAAGTGCTTTTCAAACCTATGCTGGACTGGGTTTTGGACAAGGCCCATGAAAGCGGCCTTGAAAACATTTGCGTTATAACGGGCCACCAAAGCAAGCTTATTGAAGAAAGGCTGCCGGCCCATGTAAGAAGCATTGAACAAAAAGAAAGGTTGGGAACCGGCCATGCCATTTTGCAAGCCAGGGCCTTTATTGAAAAATTTGGCAACGGCAATGTTTTAATCTTGGCCGGGGACGCCCCTTTAGTCGACACTCGAACCATAACGGCAGCCTTACAACTCCACAAACAAGCTCAAAATTCCGCTACCCTTATTTCGGCCTTACTTGATGACCCCAAGGGTTATGATCGCATAGTGCGCGGCAAGGACGGGCGCATTGTGAAAGTTGTTGAAGAAGATGAAGCCACGCAGGATGAAAAGGCCATAAAAGAAGTCAGCTCCGGCGCTTATTGGTTCAAGGCAAAGGCACTCTTGATAGCGCTTGACAGGTTGGAAGAGGCAAACATTTCACCCCAATCCACCAAGGGACGGGAAATTCATTTGGCGGATACCATTGAATACTTAAGAGAAATCAAAATGGATGTAACGGCCTTTGAAGCCCGCTTGCCCTACATAGTAATGGGTGCCGACGACCGCATTCAGCTTGCTGCCTTAAATGAAATTGCCCGCAAAGCGGAACTTGACCGCCACAGGGCAAATGGGGTTTCCATCCCCATAGCCGACGGTGTCATAATCGGCCCCGGTGTTGAAATCGGGCCCGACAGCCTGATTTTGCCGGGCACCATAATAAAAGAAACTTCCAAAATCGGTTCGGACTGCGTCATAGGCCCCAATTCCTATATAGAAAATTCCACCATCGGCGACGGGGTGACACTCAACAACACCCAGTGCCGAGATTCTCAAATAGGCAATGATTCCACATTGGGTCCCTTTGTACAGATAAGGCCGGGCAGCAAGATAGCCCAAGGGGCCCATATAGGCAACTTTGTTGAAATAAAAAACTCGAACATTGGCAGGGATGTCGGTATTTCCCACCTGACTTATGTGGGTGATTCCGATTTAGGTGAGGGCGTAAACCTGGGTTGCGGCACGGTTACCGTCAACTTTGACGGTAAGGACAAGCACCGCACAGTGGTTGAAGACGGTGCCTTTGTGGGCTGCAACTCTAACTTGATAGCCCCCCTTACCGTTGGCAAAAACGCCTTTATCGCAGCCGGTTCCACCATAACCAAGGATGTACCGGCCGATGCCCTGGCCATAGCCCGTACCCGTCAAGAAATTAAGAAGGGCTGGGTTAAATCCAAAAAGCCTTACAGGCGCCAACACAAATAAAAAACAGTTAAGACAAACGCGGCGCCTGCCCAATCGGCAGGGCGCCGCCCGAAAGGATACAGCCACATATGTTGCGTTTTTTTAAGCGTAAAGCCCCAAGCGGCCCGCCGGAATACTTGATAGTGGGCCTGGGCAACCCCGGCAGCAAATATGAATTCACCCGCCACAATATAGGTTTTTTATGCCTTGATAAATTGGCGGAAAGTTTAAATGTTAAAATAGACCGCATCAAGTTTAAATCCCTGACGGCCGATGTCAATTTGTCGGGCCGGCGTTGTATTTTAATGAAGCCGCAAACCTATATGAATGAGAGCGGCCAAGCCGTGCGTGAGGCAGCTGTTTTTTACAAAATACCGCCTCAAAACATTTTGATTGTGTTTGATGATGTAAGCCTGCCCTTTGCCGCCTTAAGAATCAGGCGCAACGGAACCGACGGCGGCCACAATGGGGTTAAGAGCTTGATTTATCACCTCAAGAGCGACAGCTTCCCCAGAGTAAAGGTTGGGATTGGGGCCAAGCCCCACCCGCAAATGCAACTTATGGATTGGGTCTTGTCTTCATTTAGCAAGGACGAGCTTACAGAGCTCAAAAAAACCGCGGCCGATGCCTGCCACGCCTTGGAACTGATTGTGGCAGGTGACACTGAAAAGGCCATGTCACTTTATAATTAAAATCAAGGCCCACGCCTGCCGAAGGAAGTTTTTATGGCAAATTTGAATATAGTTTTGCTTGAACCTCAAATTCCGCAAAATACGGGTAATATAGCCAGAACCTGCGCCGCAACCGGCGCGGCCCTCCACCTGATTGAGCCCATGGCCTTTAAGATTGACAATGCCAAGCTCAAGCGTGCGGGTTTGGATTACTGGCATTTATTGAATATTAAAAAATATGACTGCTTGGAAGATTTTTTTCAAAACAATCAAGGGGCCTTTTTTTATTTTTCAACCAAGGCCGTGAAAACCCATTGCGATGTCAGTTACCCCGAAAAAACCTACCTGTTTTTCGGTAAAGAAACGGCCGGCCTACCCCAAGAACTTTTGCTCCAAAACCCCGACAATTGTTTGCGCATCCCCATGTTGGGCAATTCACAGGCAAGAAGCTTGAATTTGTCAAATTCCGTAGCGGTGGGTGTTTATGAGGTCTTGCGTCAATGGGGTTTCCCAAACCTGGCACAAAACGGCACTTGGCCCGGCCAATTCGGTAATCTTTAAGAGGTGCTTATGATGCTCAAAAGAAGTTTTGCACTTATATGCAGCCTTGCTTTGTTATTGGGGCTTTTTTCCGCCTGCGGCAAGAAAGATGACGGCCGGGCGGCCGCCCTTGTCTACCCCATTGCCGAACAAGCGCGCAGTTTGGACCCCCAATTAGCCCAAACAGCGGCCGAAAACATCACAGCCAATTGTTTTGAAGGCCTGGTCATATCCTATGAGCAAGGTCAATATTTGCCCGGTGTTGCGGAAAGTTGGGATGTTTCCGACGACGGCTTGGTTTATACTTTTAATTTATATAAGGACGCCAAGTGGCACAAACCGACTTCTTTTGAAAAAACTTTCGGTAAAGAAGTTGTGGACAAGTTCCCCGACCTTGTGACCGCCCACGACTTTGTTTTTGCCTTCAGGCGGGCCCTGGACCCTAAAACCGGTTCCCCTTACGCCGCCAACCTTTTTGCCCTTAGAAATGCCGACAAGGTCAACAAGAGCCGCGCCCCCCTTACCGATTTGGCTGTTGAGGCCATGGATGACTTTAGGCTTAAAATCACACTTTCACACAGGCAGGACGATTTTTTAAAAACACTGACCGACCCCATCTGCATGCCCTGCAACCAAACATTTTTTGAAGCAACGGGCGGGCGTTACGGCCTGGGTGATGATTACCTTATGTGCAACGGCCCCTTCTACCTTTCGGTTTGGACACAAGATTCTTCTATCTTGCTACGCAAAAACAAGGACTACCGGCAAGCGGACCAAGTTTATCCAAATTCCGTCAGCTTGCGCATTAATCCGGACACCGACCAATACGCCCAGCGGGTGGCTCAGGGTGTTTACAGCGCCGCCCCCTTGCCCCAAGCCGACAAAAGCTATGCACAGGACGCTGACCTTAACTTGCTTCCCTTTGAAAATGAAGTAGGGGTTATAGCCCTCAACTGTTCCGACCCGGGCCTTAAAAACCAAAACTTGCGCTTGGCCCTTTTGGAAGTTTTAGACCATGACAGCTTGGAAGGCCTGCGAGACGGCGGCCCCAAAACCGACACTTTTATCCCCCCTTGCTGCCTTAGGGGCGAGTTTGAAAGCTTGCTTGACAACAAGGGCCTAAAAAGCTTTACCTTTAACGAGGCCGCTGCCCCGGCCCGATTTGACAAGGCCCTGATTGAGCTTGGGATCGATTCCGTCACTTTGGAATTTTTGTGCCCAAGTGAATTTGAAAGGCCGGTAAGAGAAGTTTTACAAGTTTGGCAAAAAGCCTTCGGTGTACAAATCAGTGCCCATGTTGTCCCCCTGACCTTGCCGGAGCTTAACGAAAGGGTCAAGAGCGGTGACTTTCAAATTGCCCTGACCCGAGTCAAGGCGGAAAAAAGCAGCCCGGGTGATTTTTTGCAAGGCTTCACAAGTGATTCCCCTTCCAATTTTATAGCCTATAAAGATTCACTCTATGACATAACACTTGAAGCTTCCCGCTTGTCCAAAGACAAGGGGGCCCTTGACGACCAATACATAAGTGCCCATAACCTTCTTTTACAAAGCGCCGCTCTCCTGCCCCTGAATGTGCATACAAATTACCTGGCCTTGGCCCGGGGTGTGGAAGGGCTGGGCTACAGCAGTGCGGGTGACAGAATTTACTTTGCCCACGCCCTTAAAAAAGATAAATAAGCCTGAAAGGCCCTTAGATGACAAAACAAGACACCAATAAAAAACTTAAAATCTTTAAGGCACTTTCCTTGACCTCACTTATCTGCTGGATGTGCCTTATTTTTCTGCTTTCAGCCCAAGAAAGTGATCAATCCGCTCAATTGAGCAGTGGTTGGTTGGCAGCCATAAATGAATTTTTAGGGGTAGAGCTTTCCCACCTTTTTGTCCGCAAGGCCGCCCATTTCACAGAATATTTTGTATTGGGCTTTTTGTTTTCAAATGCCTTTTATTTCACAAGGCAAAAGCTTCTGTTTGTTTGGCCCCTATCCCTGTCTGCTCTTTATGCCTTGAGTGATGAAATTCACCAGCATTTCGTCCCGGGCCGCGCTTGTTCTTTTAAAGATGTTTTAATTGACTGCCTGGGTGCTATGATAGGTATTGCCCTTTATTTTATTTTGCACAAAATATACGTGGCCTTGCACCATAAATTTTTTAAAAAAGGAGTTTGAAGCTTTGACACCAAAAGAAATTTTATTAGCCGCCATGCGGCACGAAGAAACCCCGATAACACCCTGGGTCCCCTTTGCCGGTGTTCATGCCGGCAGCCTTTTAGGCTATGATGCCAAGAGCGTTTTAACCGATGCCGACAAGCTTTATGAGTCCCTCTTGGAAGTTAACAAGCTCTACCTCCCCTGCGGTCTTCCCATTATGTTTGACTTGCAGATGGAAGCGGAGATTCTTGGCTGTGATTTGGTTTGGTCCGAAACGGGTCCACCCTTCGTCAGCTCCCACCCCTTGGAAGAAAGCGGCAGTGTCCCCTGCCTTTGCAACCTGCCCCAAAAAGAAGACGGCCGCCTACCTGTTGCCCTTGATGTTATGCACAGGCTTAAAAAGTCCATTGGCAATGATGTGGCACTTTACGGCCTTATTTGCGGACCCTTCACCCTGGCATCCCACCTGCGCGGGACCAATATTTTCATGGACATGTATGACGATGAAGATTATGTTAAGGATTTGGTTGAATACTGCGCAGCCGTTTGTAAAAGGATAAGCGATTTTTACATAGAGGCCGGCATGGATGTTATAGCCCTGGTGGACCCCATGGTGTCACAAATTTCAAGCGACCATTTCCAAGAGTTTTTCAGCTCTGCTTTCAGCGATATTTTCAAGCACATCAGGGCACAGGGTGTTTTCTCTTCCTTCTTTGTTTGCGGCGATGCCACCCGAAACATTGAAGCCATGTGCCAAACCCGGCCCGACTCTGTAGCCATTGACGAAAACATTGAACTGCTTGAAGCCAAAAAAATTACGGACAAATACAATATTACCCTTTGCGGCAACATACCCCTGACGACCGTCATGCTCCACGGCAGCCAGCAAGACAATATTAAGTGCGCCATTGACTTAATGGATGCAGTAGGCCAAAAACGAAATTTCATCCTGGCTCCGGGTTGTGATATGCCCTATGCCCTTCCCGCCGCCAACAGCATTGCCATAGCGCAAACCGTCTGGCAAACAGATTCCATGAGGCAGCTTTTAGAAAATTATGTAGCCGACCAAGACGAGTTTGAAGTCATCTTGCCCGATTACGAAAATTTAAACAAACCCCTTATTGAAGTCTTCACCCTGGATTCCACCGCCTGCGCCGCCTGCACTTATATGATGGCTTCTGCCCGTGATATGGAAGAGCTTTTTGGCGACAAGATTGAAATAGTCGAATACAGTTCCACCCTCAAAGAAAACATAGTTAGGGCACGGCAAATGGGTGTTGACCATCTGCCCTCCATTTACATCAACGGGCAGCTCAAGTTTTCTTCCCTCATACCCGATAAAAATAAATTTGCCCAACATGTAAAAGAAGCTATCAAAGAAATTGAGGCAAAATAGATGACCGATTTTTATCTTATAACCGGTTTTTTGGGTGCGGGAAAAACCAGTTTTTTAAAAAAATTTGCCAAGCTGTTTAGGGGTAAGAAAATATCCCTAATTATAAATGAGTTTGGTAAGGAAGATATTGACAGCCATTTGTTGGAAGACTTACAGGCTCGTTTGAAGTCTATAATCCAAGGTTCCATCTTTTGCGTCTGCCGCTTGGAAGATTTTGAAAATGCCTTGAGCGACTTGTTGGAAGACAATCCGGATGTGCTTTTGGTTGAAACTTCCGGTCTGTCCGACCCGTCTGCCATAAACCAAATTTTGCAAGGCCCGGCCTATGCCGGCCGTTTTAATTACAAGGGCTGCATTTGCATAGCCGATGCACTCAATTTTAAAAAGGTAATCGGCACTGCCCTGGTCAGCCAAAAACAAATTAGCTTGGCCGGCACCGTGCTTTTAAATAAGATTGACCTGGCGGATGATTTGGATGAAACCAAAGAACTTATCAGGGAACATAATCCCGCAGCACATATAGTCGAAAGCAGTTTTGGTGCTTTCCCATCGGAAGCCGAGGCTATCCTCTTAAATCCGGGGGCAGGTGAAAGTCTTGAAGGCCCCGGCCGCAGGGATTTGACCTTGCAAAGCTATCTTATAAAAATCGACCCCGAGATGACTCGGGATGATTTAGAAGCTTTTATCAAACTCTTTATTAAAGAGACCCATAGAATCAAGGGCTTTGTAAAACTGACTGACGGCGATTTCTTTGTTGACTGTGTGGCGGATAATTTGCAAATTAAACCCGGCAAGCAAGACCGAGGCCAGATTAACAGACTGGTTGCCTTGTCCGGTAAGGGTATGGCCACCAGAGCTGCCCTGCGCGCGGCAATAGGGGCTTATGATAATTTTGAAATAAGTATGGAGAGTTAAAGTTACATAACCGATAAAGATAAACAATTTAAGTTTTAAAAACATTGGAGACGATAAATTATGGAGACTGATGATAAAAAGCACATGACAACCAGGGGAAAATCAGAAGTATCAAAAATAGATAATACGGACTATTCCGTGTTCGAATCAATTCGAGAACTTCTGATAGATGCGCGTACAACAGTTTATAAAGCAGTTAATTTTACAATGGTTCAAACTTATTGGGAAGTTGGAAGACAAATCGATACAACAGTTGGCGATCGTGCTGAGTATGGTAAAGGGCTTTTAAAGTTTTTATCTGAAAAACTTACCGCTGAATTCGGTAAAGGTTTTACTCCCTCAAATTTGAGGACTATGCGCCAATTTTATCAAGTATTCCCAATTCGCCACACACTGTGTGGCGAATTGAGTTGGTCTCATTACCGGCGCCTAATTCGTATTGATAATGATGACCGCAGAGATTTCTATCTTAAGGAATGTGCCGAACAAAATTGGAGTGTTCGGCAACTTGAAAGGCAGATCAACTCATTTTTCTATGAGCGTTTATTGAAGACACCCGATAGCGGCAAAGATGAAATCAAAAGTGAAATATTAAAATTAGAACCAAGATTGGACCCTGAATATATCTTGAAAGATCCCTATATTTTAGAGTTCTTGGATTTAGCCGAAAATAAAAACTATCATGAAAGCAACATTGAGCAAGCTCTTATTGATAATTTGCAAAAATTTTTATTAGAACTTGGCAAGGGCTTTTCTTTTGTTGACAGGCAAAAACGCATATCGGCTGATGGTGAACACTTCTATATTGACCTGGTCTTTTTCAACTATATTTTGAACTGCTTTGTTGTGATAGACCTTAAAACAGGCAAGCTTATGCACCAAGATGTAGGACAAATTGATTTTTATGTTCGATATTATGATGATAAACTAAAACTGCCGGAACACAACCCGACAATCGGAATTTTATTGTGTGCCGACAAGAACGAAACCATAGCAAAATATTCTGTGCTTGCCGATAATGAAAACCTCTTTGCCAGTAAATACATGCTTTATTTGCCAACAGAAGAAGAGTTAGAACGACAAATTGAGCGTGAAAAGAGTTTCCTGGAATTGGTTGCTGATTATGAATGGTAATATCAAGTGAATAGCCTTTTATTTGCGAAAATGAGCTGCAAAAAAGACCGGTAGCCATTTACCGGTCTCATAGCAAATATAGCAACAAGGGAATGCTTATGTGTTGGATTCGTACCAGGTATTCTTTCCACTGCCAATCCTGTCAACAGCTTTACTGCAAGAGGTTGCGAGATTTTCAAAGCTTTCTCCACTTGCTTACATTCTAACTCCTCACTCTTTTAACTGCCAAGGACAGAAAGAATAAAACACCTGAAACTAAGACAATTGTAGCCCCCGTTGCCGTGTTAAGGTAATATGAGCCTATCAGGCCTAAAATGCCGGATATTAGGGCAATAAGCACTGATGTGAAGGTATACTGGCGGGTGTTGCGGGCTACATTCCTCGCCGCGGCAGCCGGTAAGACCAACATGGAGTTTACTATGAGCAAACCCACCCACTGGATGGAAATTGTTACTATAACAGCTACAATGCAGGTAAAAACTATTTCAAGCGGCAGGGTTTTCACGCCCCGGCTGGCAGCCAAGGAAGGGTTTACGCTGATCAACAAAAGTTTGTTGGCAATAAAAAACCAAATCAGCATAACAAGCAAAAACACAAGTACCAAGACACCTATTTCCGCTACGCTGATGCTTAAAAGGTCCCCTATGAGATAGGAAGAATATTTGTTAAAACTGCCGCCCATTGATATCAAGACTAAACCCAGGGCAACCGCTAAGGAAGAAAAGACCCCTATTATTGTGTCCGTCGCCTCGCGGCTCTTGTCTTTGATGACGGTAATCAAAATGGCAAAAAGCACAGAAAAAACACTGGCCGCTATTACGGGGTTTAATAAGCCGAAAAGGGCACCGATGGCAATGCCGGTGAAGGCGCCGTGGCCCAGGGCATCGGAAAAGAAGGCCATTTTATTGCTGACCACCATAGTGCCTAAAAGCCCGAAGAGGGGGCTGATTAAAAGAACGGCCAGCAGAGCGTTTTTCATGAAAGCATAGCTGACCCATTGGAAGGGCAGGAGGAAATCCATGGCATCGTAAACAAATGCGGGCATATCAGTTCCCCCCTTCTTGTGTTTCATCATAGGCTTCACGGCCAAAACGAACAGAGCCGAAAAGCTCCCTTGCGTCCGGGCCGTCAAAAACTTCTTGCGGTGTGCCTTGGCTCAAAACCGTTTTGTTTATTAAAATTGCCCGGTCGGCATAATGTTCCACCAAGTCCAGGTCATGTGACACTAATATAATTGAAAGGTCATATTCACGGCGCAAATCCGACACGGTTTTATAAAAAAGTTCCAAACCCTTTTGGTCAATGCCGGACACCGGTTCATCAAGTAAAAGTAGGTCGGGTATTGGGTCCAGGGCCAAAGCCAACAAAACCCTTTGCAGTTCCCCGCCGGACAGAGCGCCCAACTTGCGGTCGACCAAGTGTTGGGCCTTGACGATGGAAAGGCTTTCTTCCACCCTTGCTTTTGTTTTTCTGTTTCTTTGCAAAAATACGGGCAGACGGCCTTCGGCTGCGTTAAATAAATCAAGCACACTGACGGGGCTGCCACGGTCAAATGCCAGGTGTTGGGGAACATATCCGATTAAAGGGTTGCCCGAGCGTTGACCCTTGGCATCCAAATATTTTAATTTACCCGTATGCCTAATATCACCCAAGATTGCCTTCAAGAGAGTGCTTTTGCCCGCACCGTTGGGGCCGATTATTGCGGTGAGCTCACCGCAGTGTATGTGGAGGTTAACATCTTCAAGTATAACCGCGGAACCGAAGGCCACACCAAAATTTTCTATCTTGGTGCAGCAAAATCCGGAACAGGCAAAGCCCTTATATTCTTGTGGGTTCGTTTGATTCATTTTAATTTCCTTTATATCTTATGATAGGGCCTCTTTGAGCACGCGCAGATTTTCTGTCATGGCGTTTATATAACCTTCATAGGCGGTCTCATCCGCTTCCCCTGTCACAGCCGGGGCCAGGGTATAAACCTTGGCTCCGCTTTCGCGGGCTATGGTCTCGGCCGCGCCGGATGAATATTGGGGTTCTGCAAAAACCGCCTTAACCTTGGCATCTTTTACAAGTTTGATTGTTTCTTCAAGCTCCGCCGGGGTTGGGGCAATGCCCGGTTCACGCTCAACAACTGCAACTATATTGAGGTCAAATTCCTCCGCAAAATAAGGGAAAGCCTCATGGAAGGTAATAATATCCTTATTTTCAAGCCCGTCAAGTTCTGCGTGCATTTGTTCATTCAGGTTTTCTAAACGGGCTATATAGGTGGCGGCATTGGCCCTGTAAGAGCCGGCATTTTCAGGGTTGGCCTGGGCCAGTTGCTCACTTATGTTTTCAACTTGTATTATGGCATTTTTAACACTGACCCAAACATGGGGATTAGGTTCACCTTCTTCATCATAGATAAGCTCTATGCCCTTTGTGGCTTCAATAACTTTAAGATCTTTTTGGCCGGCTATTACGGCATCTAAAAAAGATTCCATCCCGGCGCCGTTTATTACAAAGGCATCGGCCCCCTCAAGGGTTTTAAGGTCTTGCGGTGTCAACTGATAATCATGCAAACAACCGGTCTGCGGTTTTGTCATATTAACGACCTCAACGCCCTTGGTGTCTTTGACTATGTTTATGGTTGAAACAAAAACAGGGTAAAAAGATGTCACAATTGTAAAGTTAGTTTCTTCGCCTGCTTGGGTCTCGTCTTTTACATTTGCCGGCCTTGGGCTGCAGGCTGCCAAAAGTAGCAATACCATCAACAATGCAAAAATTATTCTTACCTTGCGCATAAAAAGCACCTCACACTCAAA